>JAFGPQ010000059.1 GCA_016936115.1 Spirochaetales bacterium
CCCAGGGCATCTCCCTGTCGTAGGGGAGCCAGTAGGTCAGGGCGATATCCCAGCCGGACCGGGCCAGTCTCCGGGCGATGGCGGCACCTATGCTGATTTTGCGGCTGGCTCCGGTTATCAGGGCGATTGGTCGTTCATTCATGGAGATCCTCCATTCGGTCCAGAATCCAGTCTCCCAGCAATTTGAGCAGGGAGGGGGAAATCGTTTCGTTTATGTCCTCGTAGGGGAGAAAGGAATCGGCGGGCTGGAGCATATGGTTCATGTTAGGCAACTCCACCGTTTTTACCCGGCTATTTCCTGCGGCGGCCAGAGACTCCCCTATGGCGGTGAGGTTTTCATCGGGAGGAACCGCGGTATCGAGATCACCGGCCACCGCCAGTACCGGTACTGTGATTTTCTTCAGGTATTCCGACGGGTCGTTGCGGTTCATGTAGCGGAACCAGGGAAGGGTTATTTTCGTGATCAGATCACGTCGATCTTTCCGGGACCAGGCCGGGGTTCCTTTGAAGTAGGAATCATAGAGAGCCTTTGCGTCCTCCCGGGCTTGTCGGTCATCTTCATACCCGCTGACAAGAAGGGCATACTCCCTATGAAAGCCCATGAGTCTCTCCCGTTCCTCCTTAGGAACGCCGTTCCTGACATAGGAGGCTTCCGCGGCCAGGAGGGTATTCGTTTCCAGGGGAAATCCGGGCGTTCCCAGAAGAATCAGAAAGGCGATGTCATTTCGCTCCGATGCGGTCATGGCGCAGACGATTCCCCCTTCGCTATGGCCGATCAGCCCCAGGGGCGCTTCCGCCGTTTCATCGAGGCCCCGTAAAAAATCCGCCGCTGCGGAAAGGTCCCGGGAGAAGTCTGCCGTTGTGCTCCCGTAGAACTTCATGGCGGATTTGTCGTAATCCCTGTCGTCCAGGCGAAGGACGGCAATGCCCTTCCTCGTCAGATAATCGGCCATAACAAGAAAGGGTTTGTGCCCGTTCCATTCCTCGTCCCTGTTGTTCGGTCCCGACCCGCCGACCAGTATGACAACGGGAAAATCCCTCTTTCCGGAGGGGAGAGTCAGCGTTCCCTTCAGTTCTCCGCTGCCCCCGTCCATGGGGACAACTACCGATCTGACCTCATAATCAAAGGGAGCCCGAGGCGTCTGAGGCCTTTCCGGGGTTGCGCATGAGGCGAGGAGAAAAATCAGAGACATAGGGAGAAAACGTAAATAACCCATAGGCCTTCCTTTCCTGTTTCCAGATTACCAGAAGATCGGCGGTTCATCAATGAGAATCCCTGCCCATATCCGATGGGGACAGATGTTCCTTTTGAGTTCTCGTTGTGGGTCATAAAGGTTCATATGTGTCATATTGATACTCTGTAAATCGGTTTGCCGGTGATTGTATCCTTTTGCCACAGAAACACTCCTCCCGGCTTTGTCCTTTTTTAGTGTTATCATTCATGAAAATCATATAAAATATTTCTTTGTAATGAAATAAAGCAATCTTTGGCTTAATTGGCACGGCTTATGCATTAGAATAGGTGTAAGGGCTTCGTGATAAGCCCGGGTTAACAAATTACAGAACACCGGCCGGAGCCGGTCATGGAGGACAATATGAACTATATGGTAAGCAAAAACAGAGTGAACGATGTGGACAGACTTTTCGATTCCTTTTTCCGCTGGGACGGCGCTCCCGCCGCCGGAGTACCCGCCGTTGATATTACGGAAACGGAGGAGGGATACGAGATCGTAGCGGAGCTTCCCGGATTTTCCGATGAGGAACTGGATATTCAGGTCAAGGATAATCTCCTGACCATCAGCGCCGAAAAAATGGAAAAGGCCGAGAAGAAAGAGAAGGATGACGGGGATGAGGTGCGCTATCTCAAAAGGGAGCGGACCTACAGAAGCTTCAAGAGAAGTTTTTACCTGCCCAAGGACGCCAGACAGGATGGTATTGAGGCACAGTTCAAGAACGGCCTGCTCACCCTGAATGTGGCGAAACAGGAAGAGGCGAAACCCCTGACGATAAAGGTTAAAACGAAGTAATCTGATTTCATCAAGAAGAAGCCGCCCGAAACACCGGGCGGTTTTTTTATCAGAACTGCCCTTCCGCCTGTTCGTCGAAGGCTTCTTCCGGTACACCGTACTTGACGGCCAGGTCCTTCAGGAACTGCTCCTCTTCCGGTTCCAGGGAGAATTTTCCCGTGCTGCCGTAGCTTGCCATGGCCTTGTCCAGTATGGTCCGGCCCTGGTCAAAGTCGTCCGGGGTGATTTCCAGGGCGGCCCGTATCTCTTCCAGGGTGTCCTCGGAGAGGGAGGCATAGGATTTCTGCAGCTGGGCGGCCACTTCCTTCTCGTCGGCTCCCTTCATGGCCATCTTGCGCAGGGTGACCACGTCGCCGGATATCTCCGATTTCTGAAGGATGTTATAGACCTCCAGTGCCTTTTTCACCTGCTCCCTTTCCGTTTCGGACATATTCGCCTTTTCGGCGATTTTCAGGGCTGCCGCCTTAGGGATGGGGACCTTGCCATTGGCAAGAGCGAAAGCATAGACCACGGAAGCGAGAACGAGAACCAGAAGTCCCAGAAGGACGTACTTTATGATTTTTCCTGTCATCTCAGTATATATAGCTCATCCCCGCTGAGAATGCCAGATCCCCCGTGGAAAAGGTATCCCCCGAGTCACCCAGTCCCGCCACGGCATAGCCCAGAAAGCGGAAGCCCTGGTAGACGTTCCAGCTGAAGCCCGTGGTGATCTGAACAGATTCGTCCGGTCCGGAATAGACCGCCATTAGGGGGATAGTCAGGTTCTGCCCCAGGCCGAAGGCCAGCTCCGGGTAGAGATAGTAATCCCCGGTCTGGTAGACCAGAGCCTCCAGTCTGGCGGAAAGGGTCCCGTCGTAACCCAGGCCGAACTGGCGAAAGGCGCCCCCGGAAACATGGATTGTCTCTTTTATGTTATCCTCCCAGGTGGCGTCCTGAAAGGGGACGGCCAGGGAGACCGAACCGTACCAGTCCAGCCAGCCGTAGCCGTGCAGGCTCAGATAGGGGCGGTGCCCCGTTTCGTCCCCCCCGGTGCGGGCCTGGCCCTTGCACAGGTAGCCCGCTTCCACGGTGGCGCCCAGGATTTCGGTGACGAAGCGGCCCCCGGCGCTGGTGGCTGTGAGCGATGGACTGACCGGGGCCAGGGGATTTGTCCAATCCGTTTCCGGGGCCATGACAATGGCTTCGGCGTAACTGCGCCCTCCGCTGAGGCGAACCAGGGTCAGCAGGGCTGTATCGCTGCGTATCTCCTCGGCGGTCAGGTCCGCCGCCGGGTCCAGGCTGCCGTAGAGTACGTCCCCCGCGTTGAACACCTGCCCGTCCCCCCAGCCGATGCGGGTCTTGCCCATGGTCAGGCGCAGGGAGGGGAACTGTACCTTGATCGAGGCCTTATCCAGGCTCAGCAGGGCCGTGCCCGCGGGCAGTCCGTCCATGGGAATGTAGACCAGGGAGAGTTCCCCCTTCACATTCCGGTTCCCCGTGGATTTGACGGTCAGATCCGCCGTGCCCGTACCGCCGTAGGACCATTCGTCCGTGGACGCACTGCGGGAGACGGCCTGGAGAAGCTTCATATCCAGAGTCAGGAGAGATTCCCCCCAGGTCAGGCTTCCCGCGATGACTGTCAGTATTAAAATCAGCATTACTTTCTTCATGGTGTTTCTTCCTTTTATGAGGCGATCTCATCCACTATGGGACGGGTCACCTGTTTTCGAAGGGTGAACCAGGAGACGGAGAGACAGATGAGAACCCCGGAAATCATGGAGTAAAGATAACTCTCGCCCCTCCAGACACCGTGGATGATACCGGTGAACCGGTATCCCATGTCAAAGTCCCGCATCATCCAGGTGAAGTCGATCCCGTAGCGTACCATGGGGATATTTCCCATGAGGCCCAGAACGATCCCCCCCGCCGATCCCAATAGGCCGATCAGGCCGGCTTCATAGAGGAACAGGCGGAACAGTCCCCCGTCCTTCATGCCCAGGGAGCGCATCATGCCCATCTCCCGCTGCCTCTCCATTACCGACATGAGCATGGTGTTGGCCAGTCCCACCGAGGCGATGATAAAGACGAGAAAGAGAATGACTCCGCTCGATGCCATATCCCCTCCGGCTACGGCCAGATAGTCGGCTGACCAGTCCCGCCAGCCGTGGAACTCGGTCCCGTATGCGGCGGCGATGCGGGTGATCTCCTGAAGCTTCCGGTCCCGCTCCCTTTTTCCCAGGGGCAGGGTGACCTGGATGTGGGAAACCGCTCCCTCCAGGGAGAGATAATCGTCCGCCGTATCCAGGGTGACAAACAGAAAGGAGCGGTTGATCTGGGCGTTGGGGGAGTTCACCAGTCCGGTTATTTCCAGCTCCATGGCTTCCCGGGAGCCCCAGCGGTCGGTGACTTCCAGGGTGATCAGGTCCCCTATGGCCAGTCCCATGTCCTGGGCCATCCACTCTCCCACGGCGGCCCCGTCTTCACCGGGGCGGGGGAATCGGCCGGTTTTGATTGTATCGGTGATGCGGTTGACCCGCCGGTCCTCATTCGGATCCAGGGCCGAGACGAGCACGGGAAAGCTGCCCCCGATGCCCGTGCGGACCACGGCGGTGGCGGTGAATTCGGTCCGGGCGGCGCTGGGTACTCCCGCTTCGTCCAGGGCCCGCATAAGCCCCTGGGGATCCTCAAGAGAATCGGCCAGGGGACGGTTTTTCCAGTCCCGCCAGTACTCCGGGGTCACCAGGCGCCCCTCTCCCATCTCGTAGTAAATCAGAGCCAGTTCCGATTCGTCCCGGGTTCCCGCCAGCATGGAATCGAGCAGGATGTAGCAGGCGATGCCCACGGCCAGGACTGTCACCGTGATGACGGTCCTCCTGCGGTAGCGGAGCAGATTTTTCGCTGCCAGTCGTATGAGAAATCCCCGGGTCATCAGAACAGGGCCTCTTCGGTGAAGAGCCGGTCCTCCAGTACGGGGTTGAGCTCTATATCGTCCAGTTTCATCTCCGTGTGGGAATCCCCCTTGATCAGATCCCGCAGGATCAGGTGGGACAGGACGAACTTGTCTCCCACTTCCTTGACTCCCAGGACTTCGATATTCTTGAGAAGCACGTCCCGTTTGGAGTAGTACTCCCCGAAGACCAGGACGAAGGTGGATTTATCGATCCAGAGCAGCTGCCGGTAGTAGGGGGCGTTCCGCTTTTTCGCGGTAAGCTCCACCTTGTAGCACTGCTTCCCCTTTTTAAGCTCCTCTCCGACAAGTTCCGCATTATACGTGTCCAGGGTGTCGTTTCCCTCGCTCACGTCCTCGTAGGAGATGTCCCCGAAGAGGGTGTCCTTCAGGGCGGAGCCGCTCAGGCGGATCGTCTCCTCCGCGTCCGGGTCGTAGAGGTACATGGTGTCGTTCACCCGCAGCACCTTCTGCCCCGCTTCTTCGGCATTGGTGAACTCCAGGAGGAATTCCCGGTCACCCCGGCTCCAGCTTATGAAGCTCGAGGTAATGTCCCCGAAACGGTCATGGGATATCATCGATCCGGAGGATTTCTGGGTATCGAAGGACTGGAGCTCGTCGCTCTTTTCGATGATCTCGCTTCCCGTAATGGCTCCGGCGGAGGCGAGAAGGCCTGTGAACAGCAGCAGGGTGATAATCTTCTTCATGAATGTGACTCCTTATATAGCCCTGAGGGCTTCCACCGGCTCGATCTTCGAGGCCCGGCGGGACGGTATGAAAGTGGACAGGGAGGCGATCGCCACGGAGTAGATGAAAACCACCACCGTGTTCTTGATGCTCAGCCCCAGGTAGAGGTAGTTGGACATGCTGAATCCTTCCAGATCCTCCATCATGCTGCCCAGGGGGATTCCCGATTTGCCGATGGCCAGGATGATTACTATGCCGATCAGCGTTCCGATCAGAGCCCCGATAAGGCTGATGAAGAAGGCTTCCAGAAAGAAGAGTCTGGTCAGCTCTTTGCCCCGCATTCCCATGGCCCCCAGGGTGCCGATCTCCTGCATCCTCTCGTAAATGACCATGATGGTGGTGTTGATGATGACCGAACTTCCCAGGACGAAGAAGAAGAGGGCGAACACGTTGTAGATGTTGGCGGCCATGTTCATCATGGAGAAGATCAGATTGGTTTCCAGCCAGGACTCGATTTTCAGATCCGGATAACGGGATCCCAGTTCATCCCTGAGCAGGGCGGCGGCCCTGTTGGCGTTGTACTGCTCCTCGTCCACCATGAGAAGGATCTCCGAGAGGCCGTCCTTCATAAGAAGGAAGTCCTGCGCCGTGGCCAGGGGCATGAGTAGGGTGACGCTGTTCAGGGAGCTGACCGGGTATGCCAGGAGGCCCACCACTTCCACGGTGAAATGCTTGGAGGTCCGGTTGGACTTCATGGTCAGAATGGTGATCTTGTCCGGTTCCGAGTCGGTCAGATCGATGCCCAGTTCAGCGGCCAGTTTGACCCCGATGACAGCTTCCCGAGACCCCGGATCGGGTAGACGCCCCGCGACCAGAACCTCGTCCAGTTTTTCGAAATCCTTCTCCCGGGAGAAATCCACTCCCTTCCCGAAAACATTATACTCCCGGTTGTCCTGGTAAATCCTTCCGGCGAAGTTGATCCGTTCCGAGACAGCGGTGACCCAGGGGTAGGACTCGAAGGCCTTCACCGTTTCTTCTGCGTTCTTAATGTAAAGATGCACCGGATTGAGACGGGCGTATTTGTCGAACTCCGCGTTTAGGATGTGGACCATGCCCGTTTCGTAGCGCTGCTCGTTCCGGGCCATGTCGTCGAGCATGCCCTCCATCATCCCGAAGAGCAGCACAATGCTCATGGTGGCCACGGCGATGGCCGAGCCGGAGAGGATGCTCCTCCTTCGGTTTCTCATGATATTTCTCAGGGCTATATGGGATAGCTTCATAATATTCCTCCTGTTTGCCTTATACGAATCTGAGACAGTCGGTAATCTCCATCTTCGTCAGTTTTTTCGTGACGAACCAGGAGATCCCCGCGCAGATTCCCACGCCCCCGGCCAGAGCAATGAAATAGTCCCGTATCAGCCAGATGCCGTGCATGATTCCCGAAACCCGGTAACCGATCTTCATGTCCTTGAGCAGGGAACCGTAATTGATCCCCGCCGTCACCAGGTATAGATTGGCAGCTCCTCCCCAGAGCATGCCGATGATGCTGCCGATAAGGCCGATGCCCGCCGCTTCGATAAGGAAGGTCCGGCGCAGATCCCCGTCGGTCATGCCCATAGCCCGCATCATCCCCAGTTCCCGGGTCCTCTCGAAGAGGCTCATGAGAACCGTGTTGGATATGCCTATAGCGGCTATGAGAACCACCAGGGAGAGGATGGAGAAGGCGGAAGTTTTCTTTCCCTCGGCGATGGCCACGAAGTCCTCCGACCAGTCCTCCCACTTATGGAATTCCGCCCCGGTCCCCTTAAGGGCGCCGTTCAGATTGTCCAGAGCTTTCTGGGGGGGCTGGGGACTGGTGGAGAGCTTCACCGCGGCCTGGGTATAGAGGCCGTCCATCTCCAGGTAGTCGTCCGCCACGGATATATCCACGAAGACCACTCCCGTGTTCACGTAGGGGTCGGGGCAGTCCATGATTCCCGCCACTTCCAGCTCCATCACCTCTTCGCTGCCGAACCGGGTCTTCACCCGCAGGGACAGGGGATAGCCGATCTTTGCCCCCGTGTCTTCCGCCAGCCACTGGCCGATGACCACTCCCTCCTCTCCGGGGGAGAGGAAATGTCCCTCGGTCACCACCTGTTTCAGATCGAATACCCGATCATCCGAGGCGGGATCAAGGGCTGTAACGGCCACGGGCAGGGAACCGGACTCCTCCCAGGGATCCCCCCGGAAGATCATGTCCCCCGTAAAATCAATCCGCCTTGTCCAGGCTATGCCGGCGGCGGTCAGTTTCTCTCCCACCGCAGGGTCAAGAGTCTCATCCAGGGGGGTGGATTTGAAATCCTCCCAGTAGGCGGGGGTGACTATTTTGCCGGATCCGCTTTCGTAACGCATGATGTTGATGGTGGATTCGTGGCTCACGCCCATGAGCAGGGAGTCCAATATGATGAACATCATAAGCCCCATGGCTACGGCGAAAGCGGTTATGAGAGTCCGCCTCTTGTAGCGCAGAAGATTGCGGAAACCCAGTTTAACCAGACCTTTCATGGTATACCTCCTGAGTCATTAGGAACGGGTCTCGTCGTTCTGAATCAACCCGTCATGAAGAGAGACCAGTCTCTTCGCATAATCCATAACCATCCGGTCATGGGTGGAGAATATGAAAGTGGTGCCGTGCTTTTCGTTCATCTCCCTCATCAGTTTCAGGATGTCCTCACCCGTATGGGAGTCCAGATTCGCCGTGGGTTCGTCCGCCAGGATGATCTTCGGATTCTTGACCAGGGCCCGTGCGATGGCCACTCGCTGTTGCTGACCCCCGGAGAGTTTGTTCGGGCGCCGGTCTTCCATCCCCTGAAGGCCCACTTCGGCCAGAATGGCCATAGTCCTTTCCCTTATCTCCTTATCGTCCATATCAAGGAGATTCAGGGCGAAGGCCACATTCTCGAAGGCGGTCAGCACGGGGATGAGGTTGTAGCTCTGAAAGATAAACCCCAGGGTTTCCCGGCGGAAGAGGGCCTTCGCATCCTTGTCCAGGTCATAGACCGGATTCCCGTCTATGAGAATTTTCCCGCTGTCCAGGGTGTCTATACAGCCGATGAGGTTCAGAAGGGTGGTCTTCCCCGAACCGGAAGGGCCGGCTATGGAGATGAATTCCCCGTCCTGTATGGTCAGGTCCACTCCGCGCAGGGCTTTTACTTCCACATCTCCCGATACATAGGTTTTCGTCACTTTTTCGATGGCTATCATAGCTTCTCCTCCTTAATCTCTCTGTTCAGAGCGGCGGCGCCCAGGCCGACACCCAGATTCATCTGATCCATGGCCGAGGAGGGCATCATCATGAGAGTGCCCTCCTTGCTCTTGAGTCCCTCGTATACCATATTCATGGAGCGCAGTTTCAGGGCGGTCTCATTGGATTTGTATTTTTCCGAAGCCCTGTCGAAATTTTCGGCCACGGCGATCTCCGCTTCGGAGAGAATGATTCGGGACTGCTTTTCCCGTTCCGCCTGGGCCTTCTTGCTCATGGCGTCCTCCAGAGCCTGGGGTATGATCACATCGGTGAACTCCACCGATAAAATGGTGATGCCCCAGGGATTGGTCTTGTCGTCCAGGGCCTGCTGAATTTCCCGGCCCATCTCTTCTCTTTTCGAGAGGAGCGAGGCCAGATCGTGCCGCCCGATAGCATCCCTCAGGGCTGTCTGAGCGGAAAGGGCCACCGCCTCCCGGTAGTCTTCCACCTCCAGTATCGCCTTCTGGGCATCCCAGATCATCCAGAAGCACAGGGCGTCCACATGGACGGGCACCGTGTCCAGGGTCAGGCTTTTCTCGGCGGTGAAGTCGGTCACCCTTATACGCGTATCGATAAGGGCGGCGGTCCTGTCTATGAGGGGTAGAATGAGATGCAGGCCCGGACCGATGATCCGGTGGAATTTTCCCATTCTCAGGATAACCACCTTGTCCCACTGGTAGACCAGCTGCACTGCGCAGGAGAGGTAGATCGCCGGAATTCCCGTGGCCAGAAGGGGAAGATAGGCGAATCCGAACTCCTCCGCTCCCAGAAGGGAGGCGAATCCCGCCAGTAGAAGCACCATGACACCCCAGAAGGGCAGGGCCATGAGAACCAGGCCGGCGGCGAAGAAGGCCCCCCCCAGACTCATGATGACCTGGGAGTCCCCATTCGGAGTGACAGCCATCTGCCAAATAATGCCGCCGGCTACGGCGACGGCCAGAATCAGCCAGGAAAAGGCGTTGTAAAAGAAATCCCGCTGGGGAAGATTGATGCGGCTGTTCTTGATCCGCTCGCTTTTAAGCTTTAAGAGGTTCATTTTCTCTCATCTCCTGTAGATAATCTATGACCTGATTCATATCGATCCCGTATGAGTTGGCCTTGATAATGAAATCCCGAACCAGTGAAGCGAGAATCTTTTCCCGTTCCACCGCGGATATTTCTATCTCATTTTCCGATATGAAGGTTCCCGTTCCCTGCTGGGTATTGACGATGCCCCGGATCTCCATTTCCCGGTAGGCCCTTGATATGGTATTGGGGTTGATCTTAAGGTCCACCGCCAGACTTCGCACCGTGGGGAGCTGGTCCCCCGTGGTCAGTCTGCCGTCGGCAATCGCCATCTCTACCTGAAGTATCACCTGCTTGTAGTAGGGCACTCCGCTTTTGGGATCCAGAGAAAAGGAAAGGC
>JAFGPQ010000060.1 GCA_016936115.1 Spirochaetales bacterium
AACGGGGTGAAAGGGTTCACCCATACCCTGAACAGCCGCCGGGGCTACGAATCGACCCTGCAGAAGTCCGCCCGCCAGGCCCGCATGGACCGGGAAACCCTGGACGCCATGATCGGAGCGATGGAGGAGAGCCTGCCCGACTTCCGAAGGTACCTTAAAGCGAAGGCCGGGAAAATGGGCCTGGAGAAACTCTCCTGGTACGATATCATCGCCCCCCTGGCCGGGGACGGGGAAGGGTGGACCTGGGAGAGGGCCCGAACCTTTATTATAGAGAAGTTCGCCTCCCTCTCCCCGGAGTATTCCGATTTCGGACGCCGGGCCTTCGACGAAAGCTGGATCGATGCCCGGCCCCGTGAGGGAAAAGTGGGCGGCGCCTACTGCATCGGCTTTCCCCTGCAGAAGGAGAGCCGGATCATGTCCAATTTCGACGGGGCTTTTACGGATGTATCCACCCTGGCCCATGAACTGGGCCATGCCTGGCACAGCCACGTGCTCCGGGACGCCCCGGCCCTGCACCGGGACTACCCCATGACCCTGGCGGAGACCGCCTCCATCTTCTCGGAGATCCTGGTCTTCCAGTCCTACTACGCCCAGGCCGCCCCCCGGGAGAAACTCTCCCTTCTTGAAAGCAGCCTGGCCGACTCCAACCAGGTGATCACGGACATCCTCTCCCGGTTCCTTTTCGAAAAGGAACTCATGGAGCGACGTGCCGAAGGAGAACTGAGCCCGGGAGATCTGAAGGATATGATGCTCCGGGCCCAGGGCGCCACTTACGGGGACGCTTTGAACAGTGAAGAGAGACATCCCTGGATGTGGGCGGTCAAGGGACACTACTACAGTCAGGATCTGGCCTTCTATAATTTCCCCTACGCCTTCGGGCTGCTCTTCGGCTGGGGACTCTACAGCATTTACGAAGAAAAGGGGGCCGACTTCGAACCCCTTTACCGAAAAGTGCTCCTCATGACCGGCAAGGCCAGCGCCGAAGAGTGCGCCGCCGCAGCCGGAATAGACCTAAGGGACCGGGCCTTCTGGCGGCGCAGTCTGGATATGATCAGGATACAGATTGATGAATTTTGCCAAAGTTGATATTTTTTAGTATAATAAAAGAGATTTAGCCACATCTAACAGGGGTGCATATGTCGGAAAATTTGTTAAACAAAGTTTGGAATAAACATAAAATCAAGACCCTCCCCACCGGGCAGGATCAGCTCTTCATATCCCTTCACCTGATTCACGAAGTCACTTCTCCCCAGGCCTTCGGCATGATCAGGGAGAAGGGGCTCAAAGTCCTCTACCCGGAGCGGACCTTCGGGACCGTGGATCATATCATCCCCACCGACGACAGAAGCCGTCCCTTCAAGGACAAGCTGGCCGAGCAGATGATTCAGGCCATAGAGAATAACACGAAGGAGAACGGCATCGCCTTCTTCGGACCGGACAGCGACAGCCAGGGGATCGTGCATATCATGGGCCCCGAACTGGGACTGACCCAGCCGGGGCTGACCATTGCCTGCGGGGATTCACACACCTCTACCCACGGGGCCTTCGGGGCCATCGCCTTCGGCATCGGGACCAGCCAGATCAGAGATATTCTGGCCACCCAGACCATGGCCCTGTCCAGACCGAAGGTACGGCGCATCAACCTGACCGGTTCCCTGAAGCCGGGGGTTACCGCCAAGGACGTGATTCTGCGGATAATAGCGGAACTCGGGGTGAACGGGGGCATCGGCTACGCCTATGAATTCGGCGGTTCCGTGGTGGACAACATGACCATGGAAGAGCGTATGACCATGTGCAATATGTCCATCGAGGGAGGGGCCCGGGTGGGTTACGTCAATCCCGACGGGACCACCTTTGCCTACCTGAAGGGACGGCGCTACGCTCCCGCCGATTTCGAGAAGGCCGTGGCGGAGTGGAAGGAGCTCGCCTCCGGTCCGGATGCGGATTATGATGATGTTTATACGATCAAGGGGGAGGATATCGAACCGATGATCACCTGGGGAATCAACCCGGGACAGGCCATAGGAATCGCCCGGCCCATCCCCCGGCCCCAGGATCTCCCCGAGGATCAGAGAAAGACCGCGGAGCAGGCCTACGATTTCATGGATTTCGAGCCGGGAGAGCCTATGATCGGCAAGAAAATCGACGTGGCCTTCATCGGCTCCTGCACGAACGGCCGTATCAGCGATCTGCGGGAAGCGGCCCGGGTGGTCAAGGGAAAGAAGGCCGCTCCCTCGGTCCACGCCTTTGTGGTTCCCGGCTCCCGGAGCGTATCCGATCAGGCTATAGAGGAAGGGCTGGATAAAATTTTCACCGAAGCGGGCTTCGAGTGGCGCGAGCCGGGCTGTTCCATGTGCCTGGCCATGAATCCGGACAAGCTGAAGGGACGGGAGATCAGCGCCTCCTCGTCGAACCGGAATTTCATCGGCCGCCAGGGATGCCCCACGGGACGGACCCTGCTCATGAGCCCGGCCATGGTCGCCGCTGCGGCTGTCGAGGGAAAGATCTGCGACATCCGCACCTTTTCACAGGAGTAAGAGAATGAAAGAGATAGGGAAAGTAACAGGACAGGCGGTCCCCGTAAGAGGGGACGATATCGATACGGACCGGATCATTCCGGCCCGGTTTATGAAATGCCTCACCTTTGACGGTCTGGGAGAGTATGCCTTCTACGACGTCCGCTTCGATGTGAACGGGGATAAAAAGGACCATCCTCTGAATGAAGAAGTCTATCAGGGCAGCAATATTCTGGTTTCCAACAGGAACTTCGGCTGCGGTTCCAGCCGGGAGCACGCCCCCTGGGCCCTCTACGGCATCGGCATAAGGGCGGTGGTGGCCGAATCCTTCGCGGAGATTTTCGCGGGCAACTGCAACAGCCTGGGAATGCCCGCGGTCATTCTCTCCCACGAAGAGTGCGGGGAGCTGCAGGATCTTCTCGAAAAGGATCCCGCTGCGGCGGTTGAACTGGATATGGAAAAATCGGTCCTCACAGCGGGGAATAAAACCTATACATTCACCATGCCCGAGACCTACCGCAAAGCCCTGGTCTCGGGACAGTGGGATACGACAGCTCTTCTTCTGGACTCCCTGGGAGCCATCGGAATGAAAAACGAAGAGCTGCCACGATTTACTCCTGCGTAGCCTTACCCAGATGGGACATCTCCCGGCCGAACCAGACCGCCGTTACGATGGCGGCCAGGAAATCGGCCGCGGGGAAGCTCCCTAAGAGCCCCTTGAGTCCCAGGAAGGGAGGAAGAATCAGGATAAGGGGTATGAGAAACAGAAACTGCCGGGAGAGGTTCAGCACAAGGCTGGGCACCGGTTTTCCCGCCACCATGAAGTAGGTGGCCCCCACTATCTGAAAACCCACCAGGGGAAAGGCGGCGAAGATGTATCTGATAACCAGAGCCGCCGCATCCAAGAGCTGGGGATCCGCTGTGAATATGCCCGAGAAGACCCGGGGCATAGAGTAGAGCAGAGCGAATATGGAGGTGGTGTAGATCGTGGCCACCAGCGCCGTCAGCTTGATGACGCTCCGGACCCGTTTGAATTTTTTCGCCCCGTAATTGAATCCGGCGATGGGCTGGAATCCCTGAACCGTCCCGAAGAGGGGCATCATCAGGAACATGATAAGCCGGTTCACCACACCGAAAGCGGAAATATACATATCCCCCCCGTACAGGGCGAGCATGTTGTTTACCAGTACGGATACGATGGACTGGCCGCTCTGCCTTATGAATGTGGGAAGCCCCAGGGAGAGTGTTTCCCACACGATCTTCCCGTCCGGAATCAGATCGGTCCTTCTTATACGGACAGCGGTCCCCTTCTTCAGAAAAATAAAACGGCTCGCATAGAGAAAGCTGAAAAACTGCCCGATAATGGTAGCCCAGGCCGCACCGGCCACGCCCAGCTTGAACAGGAAGATGAAAACCGGATCGAGCAGGATATTGGTCACCGCTCCGATAAGCATCACGTTCATGGAGATGCGCGCCTTTCCCTCCGATCGGAGCAGGTTGTTCGCCACCATGGACAGGGTCAGGAAGGGGGCTCCCAGAAGAACCACGCTCAGGTAATCCCGGGCCGGTTCTCTCAGCGCTTCGGTGGCGCCCAGGAGATTAAGCAGGGGTTCCATGAAGACTTTACCAAGGATCATCACGGTGAAACCCGCCAGAATGACCATGGCAAAGGCGTTTCCCGCCGCCTTCGACGCCCGTTCCTCCTCACCGGCTCCCAGATTGCGGGAAACCACGGAAGCGGCGCCCTGGCCGATGGAGATACCGAAGGCCATGACCATCATCTGCGCGGGAAGGGCCAGGGCCAATCCGCCTATGGCGCTCGTACCTACTCCCCTCCCTATAAAAATAGTGTCTACCAGATTATAGAGGCCGTTCACCAACATGGCGAAGGTCGCCGGAAGGGCAAGCTTCATCAGGAGCTTCCCGATAGGTGCCTCCCCCAGTTCGCCCGCTCCGGGGCGGTGATTTTCTTTTGTTTTACTCATTTTTTTCCTTTATTATTCTATTTACTACGCTCATCAGATCCAGGGCATCCTGAAACTGCTTATAGGTAGCGGGCTCAAGAACATCCAGCTGCCCTTTGAAATGCAGCCCCATCTGTTCCTTGAGACTCTGGGCTACTTTCTCCCCCTCCGGCGTGAGGCTCAGCAGGGTCTTGCGGCGGTCCCGGGAATCGGGGATGCGCGCCACCAGTCCCTCATTCATGAGCTTGTCCGCAACGGGAGTGAAGGATCCCGCTTCCAGACCGATACGGGTACAGAGGCCTTTCATACAATCTTTACCCCACTCATCAAGAGCCACCAGGGTTCGAAAATGGGTGGAATTCAACCCTTCCAGCCCCGTTTTGGGATCAAAATCCCTGATAAGGTTCTTGAATATCTCCTTGGAGGCCCTGAGTCCCTGAGTGATGTTTCTGATTTCAATCTGTTCCTGTTCCGTCATCTCAATATCCTTAGTTATCTAACTATTAGATAACTTACTAACTCCGCTGCTAAATGTCAAGAGCAAAAAAAACTCCCCCCGGTCGGGGAGAGTTTTGACGGACAGGGAGAAGTGGTCAGACCCGGCGAAATTCCCTCTTCCCGTCTATAATCTGATTCAGAATGGTTCTGAGCCAGATCACCGAGACGATCATGGAGATGAAACCTCCCGCTATAAGACCGAACCAGACCCCGTAGATACCCAGTCCCAGGGAGTAAGCGAAGAAATAGGCCGCCGGAACGGCGATGATAATAAGCCGGAGCATAATCACGACGAGCGCCGGCAGGGGATACCCCACAGCCTGAAAGGCGCTGCGCCCGATAATAGCCACCATGGCCATGACGAAGGTAT
>JAFGPQ010000061.1 GCA_016936115.1 Spirochaetales bacterium
ACTCCGCCGTGTAGGAGTGAACCAGCTCGCTCTCCTGCTCCGACTCCCAGACGTAAGTTAACAGGTGACGGGCTTCGAAACCGGCGATGCCCAGCTCCTCCCCGGTCTCCCGAATCAAAGCGTCCGCCACGGATTCCCCCGCATCCACATGTCCCCCCACCGAGGTATCCCATTTGCCGGGCTGGATCTTCTTACGCAGGGACCGTTTCTGCAGATAGAGCCGCCCCTCCCCGTCGGTCACGTGCAGGTGGACCACCGGATGGAGCAGCCCCGGACCCCGGTGGCAGACTTTTCGGGGGGCCTTTCCCAGAACCGTTCCCCGGGGCGAGACCAGATCGAACCACTCATCCTTTGCGAATCTTCTCTTTCTATAGGGCAGCAGCAGACGAGCTCCGGTCAGTCTCAAGCGGTTCATTCCTTCCATAATGCCAGATCCCCCCTGTCTATGCGGTACAGTTCCAGAATATCCTCTTTGAAATCGGTAAAGGCAAGATAGCGGGAGTCGGGGCTGACATCAAGCCCGGTGGTCTGATCCCGGCCCCAGAGCCAGCCTATAACCTGCTGCTCTTCCAGGTCGATGATATACACCTTGCCGTATTCATGCCCTTCTATCAGGTAGGTGATGGGATTGTTCGGCCCCCGGCAGGAGACGAAAAGGAATCGGCCGTCCGGGGACATGGCCGCCGTGTTGGGCTTCTGTCCCACACGGTAGATCTTGCGCACGTCCCCGTTTGTCTCCGAGAGGGCGTAGACCAGTCCCAGCTGCATGTTCGTCACGTAATGGAGTCCCCGCCGGCTGTCGTGCACCAGATGGCGCATAGCCCCGCTGTGGCCGCTGTAGGTTACGGTGCGGGTCTCACCATTCGTGAGATTCACATAATCCAGGGCGTTGGCCGAATAGATCGCCACCACCAGGGTGTTCCCGTCCCCGGTAAAGGAGAGACCCCGGGGAATGCCGCTTACCGGAAAAGTCCGTATCACCTCCCGGCTCTGCGTATCGATCTCGGTCACCGTCTCCGACTCCCAGTTGGATATATACACACGACTTTCGTCCGGCGAGGAGAGAAGCACCTTGGGCCAGGCTCCCCCGGCGGGAAAACTGCCCAGACAGGACCAGTCTTCCGTTGAGAAAACATGGAACATGTTCGTGGTCATCTGGCTGACCCAGAGCTCTTTCCGATCCGGAAGCCAGCAGGTCTCCACAAAACCTTTCTTCCCGGCCAGGCGGGCTTCGGGAATCAGTTCTTTGACGGGAGCGAAGGGATGGAGGGTGAAGATCTCCACCCCCCGGCCGCTTCCCAGGGAGGCCACGGCCATGTACCGGCCGTCCGGGGAGAAGGTCACGCTTTTAGGCTGATAGGAGGTGGGGAGCTCTTCCAGCCGGCTGACGGGCAGGCCCGCCTTTTCCAGCTTGTCTTCTATATACTCGCCCTGCCCTCCCAGGTTCAGGGGATAGGACTCATCCACATAGCCCTCGGCCCGGACAGTCAGGCTGTGAAGCCCTGTCCGCACGTAGAAGGTTCTGTATTCCCCGTCCCACTCCGTCTCGTCGGGCTGCAGGGGAATCCCGTCCAGGAGGACCTGTGAATCAAGGGGAAAATGACGCAGGGTAAGGGGAACAAGGGAGGATTGGGCCGTCAGCACTGTTCCGGCGAGGAAGAAGAGGACAGGTAGAAATAGGAGACCTTTACCGGATATTCCACCCATAGACGTATTATATCCGAAATAATTGAAAAAAATCCAACCCTTTGAAAGATTTTGCGAATAATATGAGTATATGGCCGAGATAGAAAATCTGTACCGCCAGTGGCAGAGCTGCCGGAACCCGGGGAAAAAGAAGATAGCCAGAGAGCGCCTCCTTCGGGAAATCTGGGTATTCTATCATCCCCGCCTTCAGGTGTTCCTCTCCCGCACCGGTGCGGAAAGGGAAGATCAGGCCTCGGAGATCCTGCTCAGGGCCTTCGAATCCCTGGAGAACTATAATCCGGATTACGCCTTTTCCACCTGGATCTACCGCATCGCCCGGAACAGTCAGATCGACAGGTACCGCCGCGCTTCTCCGGTTCTTGTGGAGTGGGACGCCGTTTCCGGCTTAAGGACGATCTGATCGCCTTCGCGGCCGCCGCAGCCATGCTCGCCCTGATCCTGACGCCGGGGATTTATGAGAATCAGCTCAGGCATTTTCGGCTTAACCCGGAATACACCGAGGAACTGCAGAGGATTGTGCCTCATGTTATCCATGAAGCGTCCCTCTATTTTCGAAACCATATGACAGGAGTATCATTATGAAAACACGTTTTATCATCGGGATTATCGTCTCCCTTCTTTTTTTCGCCGTCGGAATAGTGGGAGCCGGCAACTCTTTCGGGCTATACTGCGACCCCCTTTCATTGCTCTTCGCTGTTATTCTTCCCCATATACTTATCTCCTTTATGGTACCCTTTTCCAGGCAGAAACGGCTCATGGGCGAAATCTTATCAAAGGAAAAAGGGGACGGTCCCACTCTGAAAGAGGGAGTAGCCTATCTGAAATCGCTCAAGAGAATGATTATCAGCTGCACCGTGGCCACTATGATACTGGGGATTATCGGGATTCTGGCCCACCTTGAAGATCCCCAGGCGATAGGCCCTAATTTCGCAGTTGCCCTTATAGCCCTATTTTATTCATCCCTCTATATCCTTATCGTTATCGAACCGCTCCGGCTGGCCGCCGAAACGAAACTGGCCGGGGAGAGTGAAAGCAGCGAACGGTAGGGAGCGGCCTGTTGACGTGACAGTTTTCAGGGGTATCCGTGTTATAATAACAGAAAGGAGGATTATTTATGAAAACTGTCCTGATTGCCTACGCCACCCGCTACGGCTCGGCCCGGATAACCGCCGGGGAGATCTCGGCCTATCTTGCAAAGAAGGGATACGAGACGGAAGAGGTGAACTTGAAAAAGGGAAAGCCCCGCAAAGGGCTGAACGAATACGATCTTATCGTGGCTGGGGCCGGCATCGCCATGTTCATGTGGGCCCCGGCGGCCCGGCGCTTTCTGAAAAAATGCCGCCGGGCGGGAATCTCACCGGCGGTTTACATTACCTGCGGCACAGCCATAGGAGAACCGGAGAAAGCCAAAAGCCAATTCTTTGATAAGGGAATAGACCGGGTGGGTATTACGCCTGCCCTGTCGGGGATTTTCGGTCCCGCTATAGACTTCACTCCCGGTTCCGGTCTTCCCGAGGGACTTAAAAACCGGATTAAAGGGACGATAAAGGCTATGGCTAAGGATGACTTTAACCCCCGGGGATTAATGGATATGCGTCGCCGGGAAGATCTGGACGCCTTTAACGAATCCCTGGCGGCTCTTCTGGCCTAATCCCCTCTGCCTGTGCTATGCTCCTTTCATGGATGATTTCCCCCTCATCATCATAGGCGGCGGTCCGGCCGGGCTCATGGCGGCGGCCTCTGCGGGCAACAGGCCTACCCTTCTCATTGAGAGCGGTCCCAAACCGGGGCGAAAACTGCTCATTACCGCGGCGGGCCAGTGCAATATCACCCACCGGGGAAGCATACCGGAACTCCTGGCCCGTTACAATGGGCGGGAGCGCTTTCTCCGCCCCGCCCTCTACGGCTTCACTAACGAGGAGGTAATCGCCTTCTTTCAGGACCGTGGCGTGGAAACTTTCTTCGACGAGAAGGACCGCTGCCTTCCCCGTTCCCTGTCGGCCCGGGATGTTCTGCACGCCCTGCTACAGGCCTGCCGTGACAGGGGTATCACCCTTCATCAGGGGGACCGGGTCATCGCCGCGGAGAAGACCGCCGGGGGCTTCCGGGTCATAACGAAGACCCGCAACTTCACCTGCTCCCGGCTCATTATCGCCACGGGGGGAAAATCCTTCCCCAAGACCGGTTCCGACGGGTCCGGCTACCAATTGGCGGAGCAGCTGGGCCATCCGGTCATCCCCCCCCGCCCCGCACTGACCGGCATCGAATCGGATCACTTTGCCCTGGTCTCCCTGGCGGGACTCTCCTTTGAGGACAGGACCATCGAAGTCTATCGGAACGGGAAACGGGCCGGACGGTATAGGGGCAATCTGCTCATCACACACAAAGGGCTCTCCGGACCGGTCATCATCAACAGCAGCCGGAATATGCGGCCCGGGGACGAACTGCGCCTGAATTTCGCCGATCTGTCCCTGGAAAACCTGAACGAAAGATGGAACCGATCCCCTAAAAACGGGGGAAGCCGGACGGTGGGGCTCTTCCTGAAAGGTCTTGATATCCCCCGCCGCCTGATACCGGAGCTGCTGGGGAGTCTCGATCCGGAGCACTCTCTGAGCCAGGTAAAAAAGCAGGACCGGATCCGGCTGCTGAACGACCTGACCGCCTACCCGGCAACACTGGACCGGCTGCAGGGATGGAACACGGCCATGGTCACCGCCGGGGGTGCGGATACGGCGAAATTCGATCCGAAAACCATGGAATCCCGCCTGGTGAAGGGGCTCTATTTCGCCGGGGAAGTGATGGATGTGGATGGCGACTCGGGGGGATACAACCTGCAGGCCGCCTTTTCCACGGGATTTCTTGCGGGCCAGTCCGCCGGCAACGCGGAAGCTTAGAAGAACAGCCTGATCGTTCCCACCGCGGTGGCGGCGATAATGAAAAAGCGAAAGGGCCGGTCCGGAATGATTTTCACAACCAGGAAACCCAGGCCCAGCCCCAGAAGGATCATGGGAGCCAGGGAGGCGGACAGCAGGAGCGTATCGGCCCTCATGGTCTGCCAGAGAAAGATGTGCACCGGCAGCTTCAGCACGTTAACGATAAAGAAGAATACCGCCCCGGTCCCGATGAAGATCGCCTTGGGCAGGTCCAGAGCCAGAAGGTAGGCCGCCATAATCGGTCCCGCCGCATTGCCCATCATAGTGGAGAGACCTCCCAGCAGCCCCGCGCCGGAGTGGGCCGCCCAGTGATCGGGCAGACGCAGATCGGCCCCTTTAATCTCCTTGTAAACCATCAGAATAAGACAGACAGCCACGATGGCGGCGAGGCAAACGGCGAAGATCCGGTCGGGAACGATCCTGCCCAGGAACATGCCCAGCACCAGGCCGACAAGGGTCATGGGAAGCATCTTCTTCAGATAGGAGAAGGCCACCCTGTTC
>JAFGPQ010000062.1 GCA_016936115.1 Spirochaetales bacterium
AGAAAATATTTCCTTAGCCAGGACCGATCGGGCCTCCACACCTTCAAGCCGGCCGATTTTCCCTGTCATAGCCCCGATGTCATCGGTGGATCCCTCCACAATAAGGGAGATAACACTGATCCCGCTCTCAATAAAGGGAATTCCCATCCGTCCCCGGATAATCGGGCCGTACTCGGAAAGGATGTGATTAAGCCTGTCCACGGACTCTTTTTTCTTTACAATGAGGGTTACTCCGCCGATTCTCGTTTCCATTTCCCCATCATAATGTGATGCCCCGCTCCGGTCAAGCTTTGACAAGGAAGATGGCATTACCTATACTGGCAGGGATGGATAAATTATACGGCAAAACCCTTTCCGAACTAAAAGAGATCGTTGCGGATGGGGGAGAAAAACCCTTCAAGGCGCAACAGCTCGCCCAATGGCTTTATGAAAAAAACGTCTCTTCCCTCGAAGAGATGACCAATCTCTCGAAAGGGTTCCGGGAAAAACTTGCCGTTTCCCATGAAATAGGCCGGGTCCCTCCCATCAGGGAATCGGTATCACAGGACGAAACACGCAAGTATCTGTTTCAGACGGAGCGGAAAAACTACATTGAGTCTGCCTGGATCCCCGACAGGGAGCGGTCCACCCTGTGCCTTTCCACCCAGGGGGGGTGCAAATGGGGCTGTAAGTTCTGCATGACCGGAACCATGGGCTTCAAGGAGCAACTGAGCGCCGGAGAGATTCTGAATCAGTACGGCTCCCTCCCCTTTCGAGAACGGGTCACCAACTTCGTATTCATGGGAATGGGGGAACCCCTGGATAACATGGACAGCCTTATGAAGACACTGGAGATCATGACATCCGACTGGGGTTACGCCCTGAGCCCCCGTCGTATCACCGTCTCCACAGTGGGTATCCTTCCCGGCCTGGAACGTTTCCTCGCCGAATCGGAGTGCCATCTGGCTTACAGCCTGCACAATCCCTTTTCCGGGGAGAGGGCGGCCCTTATGCCCGTGGAGAAGACCTATCCCCTGCACGATGTGATCGCTCTTTTTAAAAAAAACCGGGATCTGTTCAAGGGGCAGCGGCGGCTGACCTTCGAGTATACCCTCATAGAGGGAGAGAACGATTCCCGCCGTCATGCCGAGGAACTGGTCCGCCTGCTGAACGGTCTCCGCACCCGGGTAAATCTTATAAGCTACAACAGCGGCACCGACCTTCCCTGGCACGGGGTCAGTCGGAAAGCCGCCGAGGACTTCCGGGATTTTCTGAACAGCAAGGGCCTTACGGCTACCATAAGAAACTCCCGGGGGGGGGATATCGAAGCCGCCTGCGGACTGCTGAGCGCCCGGACCGCGTCGGAGGATCAGTAGTAATCCCTGCCGTAATGTCTGCTGTAACGATCGGAACGGCGTGCTACCAGGGCGATGAGGAAGATGATTCCCAGAATTATCAGTCCCCGGGGGAGAATAAAGCCGATCAGCCCGAAAAGGAAAGGCACGGCCACAATCGCAATTACCGCGGCGGCAATAAGGCCAAGGACGACACCCAATCCGGAGAAGAGCAGTTTAAAGATAAATCCGATAACTTCAAAAACGAATCCGATGCCGAAAAAAAACACCATTCCCAATATAATCAAGGCTTCCATAGGGCCCTCCTTTTTCATAATCTGAATAATCAGGATCTACAAAGAGTAATGCAAAAGGCGTACCAACCTCAAACTCATGAAAAATCAGCCCTCCTCATGGATTTTCCGCTCATCCCATGGGACTTCTCCCAGTGAATGGGAAAAATCCCACCCATTTCAATTTAACTTGGTTTTGAAAATTCCCCCAATCTGGCCTATCTTTAAAAAAACGGTTGTCCCATCGGGGGAAACTTTGTATTTTCATAGGCAAATAAGGAGATGACTGGCATGGAAGCTAAAGATATCATACAGACCGAACAGAATCTGCCCGACGTACTTTATATTATACCTCTCCTGGGGAAACCCATTTTCCCGGGTATTTTCACACCGATTATGATCTCCTCCGAAGAGGATAAGGCCCTTGTGGAAAAAGCCATGGAGTCGGATAACGCGATTGGTCTGGTGCTCACCCGGGACGACGATCAGGACAATCCCACGGTGGACGATCTTTTTCAGGTGGGAACCGCCGCCAAAATCGTCAAGCGCATCAAACTCCCCGACGGTAGTATGAATATCTTCATTACCACGGTCAAGCGCTTCATTATCAAGAGTTTTGTCAGCAGGAAGTCCCCCTTCATCGCCAAAGTGGATTATATCGACGATATTACCCAAGGCCCCGATGAGGAGCTCAAAGCCCTGACCCGCTCCCTTCTGCAGGAGATGAAGGAGCTGAGCCAGGACAATCCACTCTTTACCGAAGAGATGCGCCTGAATATGGTTAACATCGACAATCCCGGTAAAATCGCCGACTTCATCGCCTCCATACTCAATGTGGACCGTCTCAAGCAGCAGAAGATTCTGGAAACCTTTAACGTGCGCAACCGGATAGAGCAGGTTCTCGTGTTCATGAAGAACGAGCAGCACCTGATCCGTATCCAGAAAAAGGTGGCCACCGAAATCAACGAACGGATAGAGAAGAACCAGAGGGAGTATTTCCTGCGGGAAGAGCTCAAGGAGATTAAGCGGGAGCTGGGAGAGCCTTCGGACGCCCGTTCCAGCGAGTACCAGAAATACAAGGAGATGATCGACAAACTGGACTTCGAAGGGGAAGTGAAGGAGCAGGTGGAGACGGAGCTGGAGAAGTTCGCCATCATGGAGCCTCAGTCATCCGAGTATATCGTCACCCGCAACTATCTTGATACGATCGTCAACCTTCCCTGGGAAGATCCGGAACCGGACAACGTGGATCTTGCCAAGGGCGAAAAGATCTTGAACCGGGACCACTACGGCCTGGAGGACGTGAAGGAGAGAATCCTGGAGTATCTGGCCGTGAGAAAGCTGAAGAACGATACCAAGGGCTCCATTGTCCTCCTGGTAGGCCCTCCCGGCGTGGGAAAGACATCCATAGGAAAATCCATCGCCGATACGCTGAACAGGAAATTCTTCCGCTTCTCCGTGGGCGGCATGAGAGACGAGGCGGAAATCAAGGGCCACCGGCGCACCTATATCGGTTCCATGCCCGGAAAGATCATTCAGGGACTGAAAATCGTCAAAACCAAGGCCCCCGTCTTCATGATAGACGAGATTGACAAGCTGGGCGCCAGTTATCAGGGGGA
>JAFGPQ010000063.1 GCA_016936115.1 Spirochaetales bacterium
ATCCACATTCTGCTCGATGAGATACTCGATCTGGGGAATCTGACCCTGGGCGTCCCCTTCCGCCTTCTGCATGATCACTTCCGCCCCCCTGTCCCGGGCGCTGGAGAGGAATATCTGAATATCCCGGTCCCAACGCTCCAGGAGAAAGGTTTCCGTGGCGGCGGAGAAGCCGATAAGAACCGGCCCGTCTTTCTCGGGCGTCTTCTCTTCCCTCTCCTGACAAGAGGTCAGCAAGACTGCCAGCAGGAGCAGCAGACAGCTCATTCCTATTCCGATTTTTTTCATCTCACAACTCCGAAGGGGAGATCCCCGTAAACTTCCTGAATATCTTGCTGAAATAACCGGGATCGCCGAATCCGACCTTATAGGCCGCTTCCTTGACCGGCGCTCCCCCTTTCAGCAGCTCCGCCGCCCGGTCCACCCGGTAACGGTTCAAATAATCGGTGAAGGGCATGTTCAGATGCTCCGAGAAGAGGCGGCTCAGGTAACTGGCGGAAACACCGCACTCCTCCGCCACGGAGCCCAGGTAAATCTGATTCCCGTACTCCCGGCTAATGAACTTTTCCGCCCGGCGCAGGGGAGTGGGCAGTTCCCTCTCATCCCGGGGGACCAGAATCCGCACCAGACTTTCACGGGCGTGGTGAAACCAGGCGTCCCACTCCTCTCTGGACTTGAGAACCATGATCTCCTCGGCGGGCAGAAAGGGCAGCGCCTTGCCTGCGCCCCGGTCGAAATAGCCCAGCCGCCCCAGAACGAGGGAGAACATGGAGTTCATCTTGGCCAGGGCGACGAGGAGACTGCGGGAGTTGAATACGCTGTCGGCGAAGTAGGTCAGACTCTCCCGGAACTCCTCCCGCTCACCCTGTTCGGCCAGGTCCATAATGCGTCCCATCTGCTCCAGCTCGTAAAGCTGCTCATCCTCTTCGGCCAGGATGAAGGGTTCCATGGCGTCTTCCCAGGAGAGATGCATCTCCTGTAGAGGATAAAGCCCGCCCAGGCCGATGGTGACATCCTGCAGGGAGATATCCCGCAGGACCCCTTCTAACCCCTCGCCAAAACCATCCCCGTCACCGGGAACGAAGATGACCCCCCGATCGCCGGAGAAGCTCAGAAAACAGCGGTATTTGAAGAGTAATTTCTCCTTGATGCGCCGGTAATAATCCTGCTTCTCCGAAATGGAGCCCTCCCCGTCGTAATGGAGGAGGCAGATGCGCCCCCTGCCGGAGGGGATATTCCAGCGGGTTTTGAGTTCCTCCCCCTCTTCTTCGGAGAGGGGGCCGCTCAGGGATCGGACGAAATCCAGCTCTTCCGGTTCGGTCCCACCCGGGGTCTGCCGTGTCTGCCCCATGAACATCTGCCTTTTCCGGGCCTGTTTGTCCAGCTTCTTCCGGGCCCGGTCAAGTTCCTCCATGATTTTCTTACGGGTGATCGGCTTGACCAGATAGTTGAGCACATTCAGCTGTATGGCCTGCCGGGCGATATCGAACCGTTCGTAGGCGGTAGCCAGAATGAAGAGAACCATCTTGTTCGTTTCCCGTATCTGGCGGATCGCTTCCAGGCCGTCCATACCGGGCATATGAATATCCATGAAGATAAGGTCCGGCTTGAGGCTTTCCGCCATCTGTATCGCCTCGAGACCGGAACGGGCCCTTCCGCAGAGGCGGAAAGACTCCACCCCCTGCTCCATGATAAAGGCGAAACTGTCCAGAACGGGCTCTTCGTCGTCCACGATCATAACGTCATACACGGTTCCACCTCCGTATTGATGCGTATTATTATCTCCGTTCCCTCATCGGCTGCCGTATGGATGCGGACCACGTCATTCTGCCCGGGGAAGAAAAAATAGAGCCGCTGGATGACATTATCCAGGCCCATGACCTTCGATTCCATACTGTAGTCCAGGGAGTGCTTCTCCAGCAGGCGGCGAACGGTTTTCTCCGGTATACCCGATCCGTTGTCCTTGACCGTAAAGATGAGATAGGGCTCCTCATAGCGGATGTCCACGCTCACCTGGGCCCGGCCCTCATGATTCCGGAAGGCATGGACCACGGAATTCTCCACCAGGGGCTGGACGATCATGGCGGGTACGGTAAATCGGTCCAGGTACTCCTCGGGGCAGGTCATGTTGAAGTCCCGGGTTTTGGAGAAGCGGATGCGCAGGATGGACAGGTAGGAGGTCAATCCCTCCATCTCATGACGGAGAGTGACGAAGAACTGCTTGTCCCGAAGATTATGCCGGAAAAGATTGGCCAGGGTCTCCATAAAATCTACCGTCTTGTCCGCCTCCTCCATGATGGCCAACTGGACTCCCGTGTTGATGGTATTGAAGAGAAAGTGGGGATTCATCTGGGCCTGCATGGTATAGAGCTCCATCCTCTTGAGCATCTGCTCCATCTTCATGTTGCGCAGCTCCATCTCCCGTTGCTTCTTCAGCTCCTCTATGTAGTGGTGGATATTGTGCTTCATATCGTTGAAGGCTTCCGCCACCCGGTTCACCTCGTCCACCGAGTTCAGATGCACGTCGGGAAGATCGAATTCGTTGCGGGATAGATGCTCCGCCAGCAGGGAGAGTTCGTACATGGGGCTGGTGATCCGGTCTACAGTCAGCAGAAGCAGGGAGAAGGCGACCCCCGCCCCGGCAAGCATGAGAAGGAGGTTGTACATCTGCATCCTCCCGAAGAGGACGAGAAAGGACTGGAAACTCTCCATGCCCCGGCGGAATCCGGTCAGGCGGGCCTTGTCTATGCGGTTGTTGATATGGGTGTATAGTTCCTGCAGGAATTCATAGCTGTTGGTGTAGGCGGTGATGTTCCGGGCCCGTTTCTCCCCGATGATCTTCTCGATCTGGTCCAGATAGGCCTCTACCAGGAAATAGATCTCCCGCTTGAACTGTTCCGCCGGTTCCCGGGATATGGGCTTCTCCTCGGGGATCTGCCCCTTGAGTCCTTCCGACATGATAAGCAGTTCCGACAGGGATGCCGATGACCAGCTGGAGAGATAGCCCAGCAGGGGCTCCTGAAGATTTTCGAGGCGGAACTGCAGGTCCCTCAGCTGCTGCTCGTCGGTGAACTGCCGGTCCGCGGTCTGCCGGAGCTCCATGGAAAGAAGCATGATGATCCCCAGAAAGACACCGGTGATGCCCATACTCAGACCGTAGAAGAGGGAGAGTCGCGTCCTGAGAGAATTACTCCTCACCGGTGGCCTCCCCGTACATTTCCATATTCACCTTGGAGATCAGCCGGGTACCGATATCCACAAAGGCGGAGGCGTTGCCCCTCTCGGAAATGCCCTTGAGTATCTCCACCGCCTGATAGCCGATGCGGTAGGGGTCCCTTACGACGGTGCCTCGAATGACCCCCTTGGAGACGTAATCCACGATGGCATCGTCATCCCCGAAGCCGATGACCTCGACCTGTCCCACCAGGTTCCTGTCCACCAGGACCTGCACCGCCGCCAAAGTATCGTTGGGGTCGGTGAATATGAGTGTGTCCAGGTCGGGATTCTCCAGCCGCAGCCGATAGACCAGGCCCTCCGCATCGAGGGGATTCCTGTCGGTTGTTTCGAAGAGGAGTTTGTCGGGAAGTTTGTCCCCCATGATCTGACGAAAGCCCATCTCCACCAGGGAGCGGTCCGCCAGGAGACCGGGACTCTTCTCGGAAAAGATCAGGGCGCAGGTCCGGCTTGGCGTTTCCCGGGTCTGAACGAGCTCGCCGATTTTCTTGCCCACTTCGAAGCTGTTGGTTCCGATGAAAAAGGAGGCGGAATGGGACAGATTGTGCTCCAGAAACAGCAGGGGGATCTCCGTTTGGGTCAACTCATCGATTATTGCCGGAGTGATCCCCTTGTCCGCCGAGGGATAGAGGGCGATCCCGTCCGCCCCGGAATAGGGCACCATTCTCAGGCTCAGAGGATTGGCGTCGATCTGATAGAAGGTAATGACGCAGTTCAGGTCGGCGGCGCCGTCCAGGGCTCCCTTTTTAAGGTTGTCGAAGAAGGGGTAATCCAGGGCGGGCAGAAAAAAAGCGTAGGAATACTCCGGACGCGACCCGGGTTCATTCTCGGACAGAGTAAACGCGGCCATCCCCTTGAGGGAGAGGTAGAGGAGCAGTAGAAAGAACAGACCGAACAGGGCCAATGATATCTTTATGAGAAATTTCAAGGAGGACTCCGGGAAAAGAGTAACATCGCTACTCTCTTTTGTCAAAGGCGATTTTTAAGACGAAAGGGGAAAGCGGAAAGATGAAAGCGGATGAGAATGGGGGAATTGGGAATGAAGAATTAGGGAATCATTCCCTCTCCCTCCTGAAAATACTATGGCACATTCTTTCAGGAAAGAGAGAGACCTTCAGGTTGTGACCCGTCACCAGCTTTCAGCTTTCAGTCTTCAACTTTCCGCTGTCGCACTTTCTTCTGTAAGAGAGCAGCGCATCGGTCACGAAGATCGTGGAG
>JAFGPQ010000064.1 GCA_016936115.1 Spirochaetales bacterium
ATCATGCAGAACGAGTGGGCCGGCGCCCAGGCTCTGGCCAGCTTCGACACCTACCTGGCCCCTTTCGTCAAGGTGGACAATCTGGATTTCAAAGATGTGAAACAGTGCATCCAGAGCTTCGTCTTCGGGGTCAACACCCCCTCGCGCTGGGGTTCCCAGGCTCCCTTCACCAACATCACCATGGACTGGACCGTACCGGGAGACCTGGCGGACAAGCAGGCCATCGTGGGCGGTGAAGAGCAAGGTTTCACCTACGGTGACTGCAAGGCCGAAATGGATATGATCAACAAGGCGTTCATCGAGCTGATGCTCGAGGGAGACGCCAGCGGCCGGGGGTTCGCCTACCCCATCCCCACCTACAACATCACCTCCGATTTCGACTGGGAATCGCCCAATTCGCAGCTTCTTTTTGAGATGACAGCCAAGTACGGCACCCCCTATTTCCAGAACTTCATCAATTCCGACCTGAATCCCAGCGACGTGCGCTCCATGTGCTGCCGCCTGCAGCTGGACAAGCGGGAACTGAGAAAGCGGGGTGGCGGACTTTTCGGATCCGACGAATTCACCGGCTCCCTGGGGGTCGTCACCATCAACCTGCCCCGTCTGGGCTACCTGGCGGAGAACAAGGTGGACTTCTACGACCGGCTCAGCCATATGATGGATCTGGCCTCCGAGTCCCTAGTGGTCAAGAGAAAGGTCATCAGCCATCTGCTCGACGCAGGGCTCTTCCCCTATACGAAGCGCTATCTGCAGCATTTGAACAACCACTTCTCCACCATCGGTCTGGTGGGCATGAATGAGTGCCTCATCAACTTCATCGGCAAGGATATCACCACCGAAGAGGGAAGCAAGCTGGCCGAGGAGATCCTGGAGTTCATGCGCAAGCGTCTGGCCGATTACCAGGAAGACACGGGTGATCTTTACAACCTGGAAGCCACCCCGGCGGAAAGCACAAGCTACCGTCTGGCCCTCCATGATAAGAAGCACTATCCCGAAATCCGCACCGCCGGTACCGATGAGAACCCCTACTACACCAACTCCACCCAGCTCCCGGTGAACTTCACCGAGGACCTCTTCGATGCCCTGGACAGGCAGGATCCCCTGCAGACCAAGTACACCGGAGGAACCGTATTCCATGGTTTCCTCGGGGAGTCGATCAAGGACTGGAAGAGCTGCATGGAACTGGTAAAGGCTATCTGCAGCAACTACCGCCTGCCCTACTTCACAATTTCCCCCACCTATTCCATCTGCCCCTGCCACGGCTATCTCGAAGGGGAGCACTTCAGCTGTCCCCACTGCGAGAAGGAGCTGGAAGAGGCGAAGAAGGAACTGAAGAAGCTGGAAGAGGAAAAGGACAAAGTCGCCCGTTAAGGGCCGTAAAAGGAGAGTAAGATGACACTGGAAAATATAGACAATCAGATTGATAAGCTTAACGAAAGAATCAAAAACATAGAGAGCCGCCCCACCGAAGTCTACAGCCGGATCGTGGGCTACTACCGTTCCGTGAAGAACTGGAACAACGGAAAAAGTGCTGAGTACAAGGTGCGCAAAACTTTCATGGAGCCGGAGCTCAAAGCCAGTCAGCCCCCCATACTGAATGTTCAGAAAGAAGAGGCTCCCCGGGAAGAGGAAGTCCGGAAAGAAGCGGTAGAAGAGATGATGGCCGTGGATTCGGTGAGCGTGGAAAAGCCCGCCGTTGTCCATGAGGATCAGGCTGATTTGTTCGCTCTGGAAGCGGAGTTAAGCGAGAAGACCGCCCCCGTGACCTACTCTTTCTTTTACAGAAATACCTGCCCTAACTGTCCTCCCGTGAAGGAACTCCTGGGAAATCTTGACTGGAAGGGCGAGCATATCAACGTGGACGAAGAGGAAGGACTGAACGCGGCGGTGCAGTACAACGTTTTCACCGCCCCCACGGTCATACTCTTCTCCCCCGAGGGGAATGAGATATTCCGGACCGACAATGCCAAAGGCCTGGGTGAATTCGTTGAAGCCGGCGCCGAGGCGGTTACCACGGCCTGATGAGATTCGGACTTCAGAAAACCACCCTTCTTGATTTTCCGGGAAGGGTGGCTGCCGTTCTTTTCACCGAAGGATGCAATCTCCGCTGCCCCTACTGCCACAATCCCGATCTGATCGGCGGGGGCAATGATGGTCTTCTTGACCGGGGGGAGATCAGCGCCTTTCTTAAAAAACGCGCCCCCGTCCTGGGAGGCGTGGTTATAACCGGAGGGGAACCCCTTCTTCACGGCGACAGAATCGGGGATCTGATAGAGGAGATCCACAGGCTTGACCTGAAGGTCAAAATTGATACGAACGGCCTTTTCCCGGATCTGCTCCCCGCACTTCAAGCTGATTTTATCGCCATGGATCTGAAAACCGCTCCTTCCCGTTACGGGGAACTGGGCTGCAAGACTCCCGATTACGAAGCAAAACTCCGCCGATCCGCCCGCTGGATTATCGAATCCGGGCTGGAGCATCAGTTCAGAACCACCGTATGCGAGGAGTTCGTAAGGGAGAATGACATTGTTGAAATGGCCGGGATTCTGAAGGGCTGTCGGGAACACCGCCTGACCCCGTTCCGTCCGGGAATAACCCTCTCTCCTGAGTGGGAACGAAAAGCGCCCCCCTCCGATGAATACATGCAGAGGATAGAAGAGCTCTTTATAAATGAAGAAATCCCCAGCTACAGAGCCTGACAGGTCCTGCGCCGGGGCATTTGCAAAGAGAGAGACTTTATATCAGCCCTTCAATACAGAAACGATTCTCTCGAGAACCTTTTTTCTGTCCAGGGGCTTAACAATATAGTTCTTAGCCCCCGTGATGAGGGAGCGCTTAACCAGATCTTCCTTACCGAGAGCACTGATCATGATAACCTTACAGCTCTTATCGAACTCTACCAGTTTTTCCAGACAGGTCAAACCGTCCATACGGGGCATGGTTATATCCAGCGTGACGAGATCGACATTCGGGGACAGGCTTTTATACATTTCAAGACCGTCCACTCCGTCTCCGGCTTCACCCACTATCTCAAAACCTTCCGATGTTAATATCTGAGACAGCTGCTTCCTGACAAACATGGAATCATCTATGAGAAGAACTTTATAGGGCACGCCCATGTCATTGAGTCCATCGGGATTTTTGGCGTTTATAGTAGGGAAGTCAGCATTAGCTTTCATCTAGTCCTCCTGAGACATTCTTTCCTAGTCATTTTATAACAAATCGGCTTGAGTTGCAAAGAAAATAATTTTTTTTTCACTCTTCCTTCGATTTCTCGCCCTCGCCGGAGCTCTCCCCGTTTTCCTTGGGAAGAGGTTTCGCATTTCGGCATTTGGGGTAGTTGCTGCAGGACAGGAAGGGGCCGCGGCGGCTCATTTTGACGACCATCTCGCCCCCGCATTTATCGCAGACCTGCCCTTCCACTTTAGGCAGTTCCACCACTTTGCCCTCCTTGTCGATGGGCAGGGTATTCTTGCACTCCGGGTAGTTCGAACAAGCCAGGAAGGGACCCCGGCGCCCCATCTTCACCTCCATGGGATTCCCGCATTTTTCACAGGTTCTCTCAATTTTAGGAAGCTCCACCGGTTTACCGTCCTTATCTACGGAGAGGGTGGTCTTGCACTCCGGATAGGAAGTACAGGCCAGGAACTCCTTGCCGTAACGGGACTTCTTGAGAATCATCGGTTTACCGCAGACGGGGCAGGAAACCTCGGGCTGGGATTCGCCGTTTTCGTCGCTGTCATTCTCGCCGGGCATGGGAAGCAGGCCCTTACAGTCGGGATAATTGGAACATCCCAGGAAGGCGCCGTTCATGGAATAGCGAACAACAAGGGGACCGCCGCACTGGGGGCAGACGTCCCCCCCGGTCCAGGCCCGGTTTTTGAGAGCCTCCGCTTCATCGGTAGCTTTAGTCACCGCTTCGGAAAAGGGCTTGTAAAAAGAGTCGATCAGCTTGACCCAGTCCACCTCGCCGCTTTCCACTTTATCCAGATCCGATTCCATATCGGCGGTGAATTTCAGAGCCATGATATCGCTGAAATTATTCACCAGCATATCGTTAACGGCCATTCCCAGTTCCGTGGCATGGAAGGCCCTTTTCTCCAGTCTGACATAGCCCCGGTCGCGAATTGTCTTGATAATGGGAGCATAGGTGGAAGGACGGCCGATGCCCTCCTTTTCCAGAGCTCGGACCAGGGAAGCTTCCGAATATCGGGAAGGGGGCTTGGTAAAATGCTGCGCCGTATCCAATTCCTTGAGATTCAGAGGATTCCCGCCTTCAAGGGGGGGGAGGTTCTGATTCTTCTTATCCTTCTCTTCCTCATCATCCTTTTTATCCGATTCGGGAATGAGTACGGTATAGCCGTCAAAAACGGTGACACGGCCCTTGGCTTCCAGAATGCCCTCGTCAGCGGCTATCCGTACTGTGGTGGTCAGATACCGGGCGGGATTCATCTGGGATGCCACGAAACGGCGCCAGATCAGTTCATACAGCTTATACTGCTCCGCCGAGAGAAAGGATTTCACCCGGTCCGGGGTATATTCCACACTGGTGGGACGTATGGCTTCATGGGCATCCTGAGCGCCCTGGCTCTTGCCGTAGGTATTGGGCTTCTCGGGCAGGTAAGCCGCATCGTAGTTTTTACCGATGAACTGGCGGACCTCCTCCAACGCTTCCGGGGCGATACGGGTGGAGTCGGTTCTCATATAGGTGATGAGACCCACCGGGTTCCCGTCCTCCAGATCGATACCTTCGTAGAGTTTCTGGGCCACGCTCATGGTGCGGGAGGTTCCGAAGCGCAGGCTCGTGCTGGCTGCCTGCTGCAGGGTGGATGTGATAAAGGGAGGCAGAAGCCGGGATTTGGCTTCCTTGCTGCTTACCGATTCCACGGAATACTCCGCCTTTTCCAGACGATCCGCTATCTCCCGGGCGCTCTCTTCCGTTCCGGCCGCGGGGGATCCCAGAGCGAATTTCTCACCCTTCCACTCCACGAGCTGAGCTTCGAAGAGATCTTTCTTCTTTTTCTCGGGGTAAAGACTCGCCGTTATTCGCCAGAACTCCTCCGGCACGAAAGCGGCGATTTCCCGTTCCCGGTCTACCACAATGCGCACAGCTACGGACTGGACTCTTCCGGCGGAGAGATTCTTGGCCACCTTCTTCCACAGGAAGGGGGACAGGGAAAAACCGACCAGCCGGTCCAGAACGCGGCGGCCCTGCTGGGCGTTGACCAGATCCATATCGATGGAGCTGGGATGGGAAACCGCATCGAGTACGGCTTTTTTGGTAATAGCCTGATAGGTTATGCGCTTGGCCTGCTCGTCGGTGAGTTCCATCACCTCTTTCAGATGCCAGGCGATGGCTTCCCCTTCCCGGTCCGGGTCGGGCGCCAGAAAGACTTCGCTGGCCACGGAAGCGGCTTTCTTGAGTTCATTAACCGTCTTTTCCTTGCCCTTTATAATAATGTAGTTGGGTTTATATCCGTTTTCTATATCGATCCCGAAGGATTTCTTTCCCCAGCCCTTCTGCAAGTCGCGGATATGACCGACAGACGCCTTTACTTCAAAGTCAGGGCCGAGAATCTTCTTTATGGTTTTCGCCTTGGCTGGACTTTCCACTATGACGAGCTTTTTTCCCTTTGCTGCTGTTTCAGCCATGTAGCCTCCCTATGGAATTAAGGGCAAAAGACCCCCAGATTAACCCATTATTAGGGGGAGCCCGAAAACATGTCAAGCATTTTCAACCGAAAATTTACCCTTTCGCACAGGAAAGAGAGCAAATCCGTGCTATATTCAATTTATATTGCGGTATGGCAATATATCTAATATAATATAAAAAAATGTACCAGAGATTTCTATTTCTTCTTTTTTTACTATCCTCTGCCCTTTATTCGCAGAGCCCAGATATGTCAGGGGAAAGTCAATTTTACTTCAGCAATCTCAATAAGGAAAACGGGCTTTCCCACTCCTCCGTATCCGCCGTGGTGCAGGACAGCAGGGGCTTTCTCTGGATCGGAACACAGTACGGCCTGAACCGCTATGACGGCAGGGAATTCCTGACCTACGAGTATGAACCGTTCAACGGCAACGGTCTCCCGGACAATCAGATACAGACACTTTATATGGGCAAGGACGACATTCTGTGGATCGGGACCTATGCCGGTCTCTCCCGGTTCGATATCAACTCTCTCACCTTTACGAATTACGCCAGCGATCCCTCCGATCCCCACTCCCTTCTGGGCACCATCGTACCAGCGGTCGCCGAATCGGAGGAAGGAGTCTGGGTGGGAACCCTGGGGGGATTATGCCTCCTGGACCAGGAAAAGGGCACCTTCACCCGATACAACCACAAAGAGGGGGAGCCCTCCTCACTCCCCGATAATAACATCAGATCTCTCTACTGCGACGACAGGAACCGGCTCTGGATAGGATCGGGTAAGGGATTCAGCCTTCATGATCCGAAGGAAGAGGAGGATTTCATTAACTGGTCTCTTGCCGCAGAAGGCGAAAAGAAGAATCCCGTAAGAGCGGTCATGTCCATAGGGGAAACCGCGGCAGGCGAACTGGCTCTGGGGCTCTGGAGCGGCGAAGTTCTTCTCTTCGACAGGGAGGAACGGCGGGTCAGCGAAACCCATATCCTGGAGGGGAACAATATCTATTTCATCTATCCCGACGGGGATGATATCTGGATCGGATCCTGGGGGGGAGGACTGTTTTACCTGGACAGGAAGGGGAACCGGTCCTTTCGCGTGGAGGGAGGAAACGCCGCGGGAAGCCTCAAGGGGGATATTCTCTACTCCTTCCTTAGGGACGACAGGGGCAATTACTGGATAGGAACGAAAACCGACGGATTGTACAGACTGGATCCCCAGAAAAGAAAAGCCCTTCTTTACAGCCATGACCCTCAGGTTCCCGGGAGCTTGGGAAAGGGGGAGATCACAGAAATCCTTTTCGATGCCACCGGCACCCTCTGGGTGGGGACCTATGCGAACGGCCTTTACAGGCAATCGGGAGAGGGAAACCGGTTCATCCGCTATGGGAAGGACGAACCCTACCCCCGTAAGCTGGATGTGGACCGGGTATCCCTGCTTCATACCGACGATGAGGGAAGGCTCTGGCTGGGCAGCACGGAAGGGCTCTATCGGTATGATGAAGAGAAGGAGTTCTTCGAACCGGTTCTCTTCGACAGCCGCCGCTCTCTGGAAGAGCAGGATATCGTCTACTCCATGGCCGAAGACAGACAGGGCAATTACTGGATAGGAACCTATAACCGGGGCGTCGTGGTAAGAGACAGGAACTGGGAGAATCCCCGGTATTACGACAACTCCGCCGCTGGCGGACTTTCGGATAATCTTATCGCCGGGATCACCATGGACAGCGCCGGCGATATCTGGCTGGCCACGAACGGCGGAGTGAATCTCTATCTGCCCCGGGAGGACCGGTTCGTTCACTACCGGTATGACGGGAGCAATCCGGAGGGACTGAATACGGATCATATCCGCGGCATTATGGAGGATTCCCGCCGCCGTCTGTGGGTGGCGACCTCCGAGGGGGGGATCAATCTCCTTGCCCGTGAAATAGGGACCGGTACGGCCGATTCCATCGGGGACCGGTGGATCAAATACACCAGAAAGGACGGGCTGCCCCACAACAGGATAATGAAGGTGATGGAGGACAGCCGGGGCGAGCTCTGGATTTCCACGTCATACGGCATTGCCGTATTTCACCGGGAGGACCAGTCCTTTACCGCCATTCCCCGGGAGGAGGGTTTCTTCTCCCCTGAATTCTCCGGAGGAGCCGCCGCGGACGGGGAAGGGAACCTTCTGTTCGGTTCCAACAGCGGCGTAATCCGGTTCAGCCCGGACAGCCATTACAGCAACAGGGAGGAGGCCCGCACCTACCTCACCGATGTGCGGATTCACCGCCAGTCCCTCCTGCCGGCGGGATCGATCTATAACGGCAGATCCCTGAATCTGGTATACGACCAGCGTTTCATCGAAATACACTTTTCCGCCCTGGATCTTCTCTCCTCGGGCAATAACCGGTTCGCCTACCGGATGGACGGGATCGATCAGGATTGGATCTATGCCAGGAACAAGACGGAAACCGTCTACAACAACCTTTCACCCGGACGCTATACGTTCCGGGTGAAAGCGGCCAATGACTCCGGTCAGTGGAGCTCGGGGGAAGCCCGTCTCTACGTCACGGTCAACCCTCCGGCCTGGTTGTCTCCCCTGGCGATAGGCAGCTACATAGGGTTGGGATTCCTATTCCTTATCCTTCTTTTCATTTCCGTGCGCCACCGTTTTTCCCTGCAGAAAATAAAGGAACTGGAAGAGGTGAAATCCCAGCTGGAATCGGCCAATAATCAGCTGGAATCCCTCTCCCTTCACGACGGTCTGACGGGAGTGAGTAACCGGCGCCGCTTCGACAGGGTGATCAGAGAGCTGTGGGAGACGTCCATCCGTACCGATCAGCCCCTGGCCCTTCTGATGATTGACGTAGATCACTTCAAGGACTACAACGATAAGTACGGCCACCTGCAGGGGGACGACTGCCTGAAGGCCATAGCCAGCGTCTTCCAGAAAGCCCTCCCCCGGACGACGGATATGGTATTCCGTTACGGGGGAGAGGAATTCTGTATCATCCTGCCGGGAACGGACGGCGACGGGGCCCTGCTCATAGCCGAAAGAATCCATACCCTGCTGCGGGAAGCGAAGATTTCCCCGAACGGCGCCTCTTCCTCTGCGGGTGTTACGGTGAGCATCGGAATCGCTGTCAGAATGAAAGGGGAAAGGGGAAAGGCGGATCAGTTCATCAAGAGGGCGGATCTTTCCCTGTACCGGGCCAAGGAGAACGGGCGCGACCGTACCATCATCTGAGGGAAAAGCCCGAAACAGTCGATTGCATAATGGGAGAGTTATGCTATAATAACAACCATGGGTGATTACTGGAAAAGACTCCACAAGCTGCTGCCCCCTTCTGACGAAGAGAAGCACCTCTCTCTCCAGTTATTCAACGAATTCCGGGAAAAGGGCTATCTGAACAGACTCAACCGGGAGCTGGCGGAGTTTCCCCTGCCGGTGACGGTGGATTTTATCAACCGGTGTATTCAGCTCCACGGC
>JAFGPQ010000065.1 GCA_016936115.1 Spirochaetales bacterium
CATCAGCGACATCGTCATGTCCAGCGTGGGATGCCCTCTGGTCTTCAATATGTACTATAAGTGCGGCACCCTGCCCGATCAAAAGGAGAGGCTGAGCGACAGAAATCCCCGACCAGTCATCGATACGACCCCCTTCATGGAGAATGTCTCCATCTCCGGCATCATCAGCACCGGAACCAGAGCGGCGGCGGGAATCTTCCTGGGCCTGCCCGAAAGGCCTATCTCCGGGATTTCCCTAAGCGACATCACCATAGAAATGGCCGAAGGCGTCCCCGAGGAAGAACCGGCCATGACCTACTTCTCCGATAAATACGCCGCCGCCGGATTCATTCTGGATAATGTGCGGGATTCCCGGATTTCAGGATGCCGCCTGGCCGGCGTTAATGGAGATGCGGTGAGAATGGCCGGATGTGATAATGTCATGGTCAGCGAAAGATAACCCTTGATCACGTTCACTGTTCCTGCTGGCTGGATGCGCCACGAAATCCACCGTGGCCTTTCAATCCGACCAGGAGGATATCGCCCTGTATCTCGAGGGAGATCCCTGGGCAGCACTCCCCTGGAACTCAGGATGAGCAACGGCATATGGGCCGATCCCTATATCCTCGTGAAAAAAGAGGGCCTTTACGATTACCGATACCGTCTGGAAAGGGAGATCAAGCCGCTGAACCTGATATCGGGATTCTTCTTTTTCTGACCCTGGGTATACGGACCGGCTGAATATCAGTATATCGAAATGTATCAGCAGCAGTAGGACCCGGAAAAGACCGAATTGCCCTAATCCAGGGGAAAAGGAGTCTTGCCCTTTCGGTACAGAAAGGGATCGGGATCCTCCAAAAAAGGTTCCAGGGCCTTCCAGCTCAGCTCCGTCTCATCGGCGCTGACGAAAAGGGTTCTGTCTCCGTTTATCGCATCCAGGAGCAGTTTCTGATAAGCCTCGGGAATATCCTGCTCGTAGGACTGGCGCAGGGAAAAGTTCATCTTGCTCCGGCCGATCTCCAGGTTGATGCCGGGTATCTTTCCCGCCACGTCCAGCATGATCCCCTCGTTGGGCTGCACCGTAATAATGATACGGTTGTGGGCGATCTCCCCCTGCCGGTTGAAGAGCAGCCGGGGAATATTCTTGAAGGTCACCACGATGCGGGTTTCCGTGCGGGAAGCGGCCTTCGCCGTTCTCATGATAATGGGAACGCCGGACCAGCGGAAGTTCTCGATCCTCGCCTGAATCTCCGCTGCCGTATCCGTATAGGAATCGGGGTCCACCCCCTTCTCAAGGCGGTACCCCTCGTACTGCCCCTTTCGGCACTTGTCGATGCGTAGACACCTCAGAATATCCACCTTCTGCCGGCTGATCTCTCCCGCGTCCAGGGAGACGGGGGGCTCCATTGTCACCAGGCACAGGAGCTGCATGAGATGGTTCTGAATCATATCGCGCAGGCTGCCCGCGCTGTCGTAGTAGGCGGCCCGCTCCTCCAGACCCAGCTCCTCGTATCCCTCGATCAGGATAGATTCCACATAGCGGTTGTTCCATATCGCCTCGAAGATCGTATTGGCGAAGCGGAAGACCATGATATTCTGCACCGTTTCCTTGGCCAGATAGTGGTCGTTCCGATAGATCTGATCTTCCCGAAAAGACTCGGTCAGTTCCCGGTTCAGCCGGGTGGCTGTCTCCAGATCCCGTCCGAAGGGTTTCTCGATAACAATAACCGCTTCTTGCCCGAAACCCTCATGGGCAAGGACTGCCGCAGTGGAGCTGTAGGCGGTGGGGGGAATGGCCAGAAAACAGATGACCCTGTCGAAATGGCCGAAGCTATCCAGATAATTCTTGATACCCTCCAGCCCCTGATGGTAGTTGAGCCGTTCGTTGAATCGGCAATCCGTTTCGAAACGGCTGCGGAAATCCTCTTGGGAAACATCCCCCCGACCGGAGCCGATAATGAGAGTCTCCGGATCAATCATATCTTTGCAATATAGATAATTGAGAGCGGGAATCAGCTTCCTGTGGGCCAGATCTCCCGTGGCGCCCGCAATGATAATGGCACTTTTCATGGTTTTACCCCTTTCCCAAAAGATAAGCATGGATGATTCAAGTGGTCAAGAACGATTTTCGCCGGTATACTCATAGTATGGATGATTATTCGCAGAAACAGAGAATAAGGGAGCGGGATCGTCTTATTGAAAAGGCGAGGGAGCTCAAAAAAACCGGAAAGGACGAAGAGTACATCGCCCTTTTGCAGATTCTGGAACGGGAGGATATCATCCCCAACCTCAAAGAACGATTTGCCGCCGTTCTGGGAGAGGAAGTGTGCCGAAGACTTTTCGACGGCCTGCCCCTGCCCCCCGTAGGCGATCCCCCCGCCGAGGCGGTGACCTTCACAGAAGAGCTTGTGAACCGTCTGCTGGCCCTGGAAGAGAGGGCGGACGGACCGAATAGGGAAACCCTTATCCATTCCCTATCGGGGAACGCACACGGAATACCCGCCGCCGCCTTTGACAGGGAGAAGGTCTATTTTGACAATGCCCCGACACTGGAAGCCTATCTGCAAGGCTGTCACAGCAGGGCCGTGGAAACCCTGCGGGAACATGCCCGCACGGGAGAGATCTGGTTTGAACAGATTATTACCAATGAGGTGGTGGAGTTCGTCGCCTCCCGTCAAGAAGTTCTGGGCGGCGTACTCAGGTACAGAAGGATTTATTTGACCAAAATTCCTTACGATCCCGCCGGTTGGCTTGCCGAGGAGGATCCCCGCAAAAAAAGATATCTGGCCTGCCACTGCCCCATGGCCCGGGAAGCTCTGAAGATCGGCGACAACTCTATCAATCCCCTGTGGTGTGCCTGCTCCGCCGGATTCGCCCGGCAGAAATTCAATGTCCTTTTCGGTGAAGAGACGAAGGTTGAAGTTGTTTCTTCACTGCTGGACGGGGATGATGCCTGCCGTTTTGCGATAACCGTACCGGAAAGGTTCCTATAGATCCTTTTTCCTTCCATTAATAAATTTTCTCAGTTTCTTATTGACAAAACAACATCGTTGCGTTACATTACTAGTGTACTACACAGCTAATACACCAACCAGCAAGGAGGGCTCGATGTTACAGTCATTAAGAAACGGAAAATGGACCGGCTTCCTTTTTCTTCTGACCTATGTCGGCTTTCTGGGAGGGGCGGTTCTCATTAATAGAGTCCTGCCCCTTTTCTCATTCTGGGGCATGATCGGCTACCCTATCACTGCCATCGGGGGTATTATGGAAGCTTTCGGAATACACATGGGCACCTATCTGGCACTGCCCATCGCCCTTTACGAGCTTGTTTTCGCCGTCTATCTGCTTATCAACGGATACGGCTCTTCATATAGAACTACAACAAAAGGAGAAGAAAGATGATAACCATCGACAATCTGACTTTCCGATACGGAAAGAAGCCCCTTTTCGACAATCTGAATCTATCCCTGAAAGAAGGCAACATTTACGGCCTTCTGGGAATGAACGGCGCCGGTAAAACAACCCTGCTCAAGGTTCTTTCGGGACAGCTCTTCAGAAAAGAAGGGGACGCGGACGTTCTTGGGTTCGACCCGGGGATTCGCCACCCGGAGATGTTGAGGGAGATTTTCTATCTGCCGGAGGAGTTTTTTCTGCCCCGGACGAGCGTAGAGGTCTATCTCAAGCTCTACAGTCCCTTCTACGAAAGGTTCAACAAGGAAGAATTCGAAGGGTACTGTGAGATCTTCCAGCTTGATCTGACCCAGAAGCTCAGCGACTACTCCTTCGGCCAGAAGAAGAAATTCCTTCTCGCTTTCGGACTGGCTTCGGGTACGAAGCTGCTCATACTGGACGAACCGACGAACGGCCTGGACATACCCTCCAAAAGCCAGTTCCGCAAGACCGTGGCATCAGCCATCACCCCGGAGAGAAGTTTCCTGATCTCCACACACCAGGTAAGGGACATGGAGAACCTGATCGATCCCATCGTGATACTCCACCAGGGCAAGGTCATCCTCAACAATACCCTGGAGGAGGTCAGTTCCCGTATCCGCATGGAGAAGACCCTGGGTGAACCGGCTCCCTCAGAAAGCATTCTCTACTCGGAGAAAGTGCCCGGGGGCTATTACTCGATAAGGAAGGCGGCCTCCCCTTCCGAGGAATCGGCGCTGGACCTGGAGGTCCTGTTTAACGGAGTTGTTACGGATCCCATGGGAATCGGAGCCCTGATCGGGGAGGAAAGAGCATGAAAAACATTTACTATCTCCTGAGGGAGGAATATTACGGCCAGAGAAAAAAAGCGATCGTGTTGGGAGCGGTGATCTTCTGTATCTTCTTTCTTTCCCGCTTCGTCCAGGAAATTTCCGTCAAGTTCGGAGCTCCCGGCGGTTACAGCTATCAGGACAGCATAGGGGGCTATCTCTATGTGGCTGGGTTCATTTTCACCAGCATGTGCTTCGCCCGGTCCATGCACTCCCGCCAGGGACAGCACAACTGGCTCATGATGCCCGTTTTCGCCCATGAGAAACTCATTTCCAAGGTGATTGCCTACTCCCTGGTCTATCCGATAGGACTGATTCTGTTCACCTTTCTCTCCTCTGCCCTGACCGAGGGTTTCATGGCTGTGATCTGGCGCCATACGGTACCCCTCTTCAACCCCATTGACAGGACAGTTCTGCTCATGGGAGCCCATTACATTGTGTTCTCCTCCCTCTTTCTTATGGGCGCCTCCTACTTCAGAACGGCCCACTTCATCAAGACGATCCTGAGCATACTGGCCTTCGCGGTTTCCCTGGGATTGATCATGGGACTGGAAGTGCGCTTCGCTTACCGGGCTTACTATCCTTCCATGCTGGCGGGAACCTTTCACGTAAACGGTCAGGACATCCTCATCCAGCTCACCCAATACGGTTGGATGAAAAACTGGGCCGAACCGTTCGGAAAGATTCTGTACTGGGTGATGCAGCCGCTCTTCTTCTGGTCGGTGACGTATTTCCGCATTCGGGAAGCAGAGGCGAAAAATGCAGTATGAGAACAGACCTATTTATATTCAGATCGCCGACTATCTGTACGAAATGATACTGAGCGGCAAATGGACCGACGGGGAACGGGTCCCTTCTATTAGGGAGATGGCTGTACAGATGGAGGTGAACCCCAACACCATGACCAGAACCTACGGGCTTCTTCAGGAACAGGGAGTCATCTTTAACAAGAGAGGCATCGGATATTTCGCCGCCGACAAGGCCCGGGACATGACCCTTCGCCTGAAGCGGGAGGAGTTTATTCACTCCGAACTGCCCGACTTTTTCAAAAAAATGGAATTCCTGGGTATGACCCCCGAGGAACTGGACGAACTTTTTAACAGATACAAGGAGAGTAACCATGAAGACAAGTAACAAGATTCTTCTAATAGGATATGCGGTAGTCGTTCTGGCCCTTACAGTGATGGTCTTTACCAGCCGGAATATTGTGGAACGGGCGATCCTGGGAACGGGAAACCAATCTTTTATGGTAAAATAGCCGCTCCCGTTGTAAAATAGGAGCATGGAGAAACGCAATATCTACAAAGCCGATGATGTTCTCATCATCGGCTCCCTTTTAATGCTGATACCGGCGGTGTACATGGCCTGGCCCTGGCTAGCCGGCATCACAACGGTCACCGACTGGTACGGCTATGTCCTGTCCGCCCCGGAGATTCTGGGAATCAACCTTTTCATGAGCCTTTTCTGCCTGGATAGCGCCGTTACGGCCCAGATCGTCGGGCGGATTCTACGGCACAGGGAGAAGCTGTCCCTGGATATACTGGATACGGTCATGTACATGGGCAGCGCCACGGTCAGTCAGGTGGCGGGAAATCTCTCCCTGTCCGAAGACCGTGTCCGTTCCCTGGCGCAGAGGCTGACCCGGGTTCCCGACCTGAATCTGAAGATGGAGGGGGATGTGATATCCCGGGAACTTTTCCCCGGAGCCGGGTCTCCCTCTACCCGGGCCGCTGAGCCGTCTTCCGTGACGGCTCCCACGGCGGAAGAACAGGGAGCGGGGTCGGCGCCGGAACCGAAAAAAGTGCCCTCTAACGGGGAATTCCTGTCCGAAGATCTGAGGAAATTCCTGCAGAACGACAAATCGGATATTTACGGCAAAATAGCCATGCTGAAGAAGATAAACGAAACGGGAGGGAAAATTACCCCTGAGGAACTGAAAGATCTGCCTGCGGCCTCTCCGGAAAACACCAAAAAACTCAAGGGCCGAATGATCCTACTCTTCTTCCTCTTCGTAACGCCCCTGTGGCCCGTCGCCCTGATTATAACTATCGTTTACGTGGTAAAGCAGTATAAAACCATGAAGAACAAAGGGCTCATTCAGCCTAAGGAGTCCTGATTTACTTCTCCGAAGCCTTGTAGATCCTGTCCATGACCGCAGCGCCCAGGCCGACTGCGGGAACCCTCTGGGCATAGATCACATCGATATCGGCCCGGTCCAGCCGGTGCAGGGCCGCGAAGAGCCGGGAAGCCGCTTCCAGATAATCCCCCCGTGAGGAGAGAACTTCCACTGCGGCGAATCCCTGCAGATCCCCTTCCCCCGCAAAGGAGAGCACTCCGGTCCGCTCCGGCCGTATCCGGGGAAGGTCCGCCGGGGAATCCACAATGTGCAGGGGTTTGCGGGGGGAGTAGTGCATGGGTAACTGGCCCGGCGCTTTGGGGGTCAGACTGGTCCGGTCCAGAACTTCCACATCCCCCAGAATATCGCGCAGGGTCTCCACCCCTATCCCGCCGGGGCGCAGAACGGTGGGGATGTCCCGGGTCAGATCCAGAACGGTGGATTCCACACCCACCCGGCAAGTCCCCCCGTCAATCACCAGATCGATCCGGTTTCCCAGGGACTCCTCCACATGCTCCGCCGTGGTGGGGCTCAGGTAGCCGAAGGGATTGGCGCTGGGAGCGGCCACGGCCCCCGTAGACAGGCGGATCAGTTCCCGAGCCGTGGGATGGTCGGGCATGCGTACGGCCATGGTTTCCAGTCCTGATGTCACCAGAGAAGGTATAATGTCCCGTTTGGGAACGATGATGGTCAGCGCTCCGGGCCAGAGTTTCTCCGCCACTTTTAGGATCCTCCGGTCTTCGATAAGGGCCACCCGTTCCAGTCCCTCGAAATCGGCGATATGGGTGATCAGGGGGTCGAAGCTGGGTCTCTCCTTTGCTTCGAAGATCTTCGCCACTGCCAGGGGATCCAGGGAATTCCCCCCCAGTCCGTAGACCGTTTCCGTGGGAAAAGCCACCAGGCCGCCCCTCTTTATAATATCCGCCCCGAGGCGTATGTTCTCTTCTGAATTTCTGACAATCATCGGAACATTATAGCAGAGAGACCGCTTCCGCCGTAAGCCCCGGGAAGAGTAGATACCCGTTGATAATCCGCTCCTTCCCGCTTATACTTAAACCATGAGAAACACCAGAACGAAAATCGTCGCCACCATAGGCAGGAACAACGACAAAGCCTTTATCGAGAGGCTTTTCAAAGCCGGTGCCACCACGTTTCGCCTGAATACGGCCCACCAGACCCCCGATGAAACGGACATCATCATCGACCGGATCAGAGAGGTATCCGACAAGGCGGCCATTCTGATTGATACGAAGGGACCGGAAATCCGTACGGTGGATCTGGAGACGCCCCTTTCGGTGAAAGAGGGAGACGAGGTTTATGTGGTGCCCCGGGGCACGAAGTGGGACAAGCCCCATTTCTCCGTCAGCTACGACCGGTTCTGCGAAGACATGAAACGGGGAACCGAGATCCTCATAGACGACGGGGAGCTCTCCCTTGTCATCATAGACAGGAAGGACCGGCAGCTCCGCTGTATCGTGAATAACGACGGGGAAATAAAAGACAGGAAAAGCGTCAATGTTCCCAATATACCCATACCCCTTCCCTCCCTGACCCAAAAAGACGAAGAGTATATCAATTTCGCCGCGAAAAAGGGGATCGATTTTATCGCCCACTCCTTTGTGCGGAATAGAGAAGACGTCATTGCGGTGCAGAAGATTCTGGACAAGTACGACAGCCCGATCAAGATCATCGCCAAGATAGAGAACAAGGAGGGCATCAGCAATCTGGATGAGATTCTGGAGCACTGCCACGGGGTCATGGTCGCCCGGGGAGACCTGGGAATCGAACTGCCCGCCGAAGAGGTGCCCATCGCCCAGAAGAATATGATCCGCAAGTGCGTGGAACAGCGCAAGGTGGTTATCACAGCGACTCAGATGCTCCACAGCATGATCAGCAATCCCCGTCCCACCCGGGCGGAAGTGAGCGATGTGGCTAATGCGGTCATGGACGGCACCGACGCGGTGATGCTCTCCGGGGAGACCGCCTATGGGGATTACGCCCTGGAAGCGGTGCAGACCATGGCGGCCATTGCCCGCAAGATGGAAGAGCAGATGAGACCGAATCTCAAGGAGAGCCGGGTCATGAGAATGCACCCGGTCCGCTTCGAGCTTATCAGGTCCGCCGTGAAAACGGCGAAGAAGCTCCACACCCAGGCCATCGTCATCCAGACCGACACGGGCCGTTCGGCTCTGCTTATCTCGGCGTTCCGGGGCAAGATTCCCGTCCTCGCCCTCTCTCCCCATCCGGCGACTGTCCGCCAGCTGGCTCTGAGCTTCGGCATTGAGGCATTTCACATGGGTCAGAAGGATACCCTGGACGAGATGGTTTCCGAATCGGTCAAAGTCCTCATGGACGCCGGGGAGATCCGCAATACGGACCTGATTATGATGGTGGGCTCCTCCCCCAAGAACTCCTATGTGACGAATTTTCTTGAGGTGGGCGAAGCGTCCCATTTCCTGGGCGGCCGTGAGTAAGGGACAGCCCCCTCACCAGCCGGAGGCTTCTTTCCACGGGGGCCTCTTTCCCGTGGAAAGACGTATTACGACCAATTAATACACATTGTGTGCATATATTATACTTTATGGTTGCTTTTTGCATTTGTTGTGTATATCTTGTCTTCATGGAACTAATAAACAAATTAAAAGTTGTATCCCTTCTTTTGGGGATATTCGTTTTGAGCGGATGTATCACGAAAAGTGCCTACTCGATTGAAACAGACTTGGACCTCGCCTCCTACGACTATGTCTGTTTGACCCGGGTCTCAGAGGACACCCGGGCCAGCGATGAACTCGAAAGCCGTCTGAAGGATGTTTTCGCCGATGCCGGTTTGACGGTTCTGACGAAGGACGGATTGCAGGAAATGCCTGCAGAGAGGAGAGCTTCCGTTCTTCTGGCGGAATACGACAGGGAGGAGGGTTCCCTTGAAAGCATCGTTTCCCTCTACTTCTCCGACTATTCCAACGGGGAGGAAGTCGCCTATTGCAGGGGAACCTGGGGTCTGAAGGGAGAAAAAAACGGGATGCTGGCCGAAAACAATGCGGTAAACCAGACCCGCTACCTTTTCGGCCAGGGAGACGAATTGGCCGAATACAATAAATACAGCTGGTATTAATCCACCCCTATCCTTTACCCCCGATATCGTGATAAAAAAAGGAAACCACGATACCAGGGGCAGATATGGAAAAAATCCGCATTATCATAACCGGGGGAACCTTTGACAAGCACTACGACGAGCTGGCCGGTTCCCTGACGTTCAAAGATACCCACCTCCCGGAAATTCTTACCTACAGCCGCTGCACCCTGCCCGTGGAACTGGAGATCAATCAACTCAAGGACAGTCTGGATATGGGTGATGAGGATCGGCTCAAAATCGTGGAATCCTGCCGGAACTGTTCCGAAAAGAGAATCCTCATCATTCACGGAACAGATACGATGACCGTCACCGCGGAACTGCTGGCCCGGGAGATATCCGGTAAGACCATGGTTCTGACCGGAGCCATGATCCCCTATTCGGTGAGCAAATCGGACGCTCTCTTTAATTTCGGGTGCGCTCTCAGTGCGGTGCAGATGGCCCGGGAAGGAACCCATATTGCCATGAACGGCAGGCTTTTCAAAGCGGGACAGGTCCGGAAAAACAAAAAAGAGGGCCTCTTTGAGTTCATGAGTGAAGATTAACAAATCCATCTTGATATTGCCCATGTCATGACTTAATATGTAATTGTGACGATATGGAAAAAGTAAAAAAAAGTATTATGCAAATACTGTACATTATATTGATACGACCCTCAATGGGAGTGGAAACCCAGCGGGAGAAACGGGAGGCCGCCCTGACGGCTCAGTTTTCCCTCTTCCTGACGGTCTTCATCAACAGCGGCGTCATTTACATGTCCCGCTTCAGTTCGAATCCGCAGGTAGGCACTGTTCTGCTCTGCGCCGAGGGGGGACTTTTCCTGTCCTATCTCCTGTCCCGAACCCGGTTCTACCGCATAGGAGCTCTGGCTGTCCTCTCCATTCTCGTTATTATACCCCTATTTAATACCCTTCTGAGTCAGGACCACAGTCCGCTGGCTATGGTAACCCTTCTGATCTGGAACTCCATGACTATCATCATTGCCGCCTTTTTTCTCTCCCTTCGCTTCTCGGTACTTTTCTACTTTCTGAATCTGATTTTGATCGCCTCTTTCCCCTTCTATGTGAAAGATATGGATCTCACCTCTATCGTACTGCCCCTCCTGTTCAACGGGGTCATACCTTTTTCCGTGATTATTCTGGCGAACCATATCAAAATACTGGAAGTGAAGCAGCTCGAAGACAGCCTGGAAATCAATAGAAGGCTGGAGAGGGAACTGAATAATAAGAACATCATGGAGAAGCAGCTTCTTCACAACGCCACCCATGACTCCCTGACGAAACTGCCCAACCGCATGATCCTCCAGAACCGCATCGGTCATGTGATCAACTATCGGAATAGACACCCGGATCTGCTTTACGCCCTTCTTTTCCTGAATCTGGACAGATTCAAGAATATCAATGACGACCTGGGCCATACGGAAGGGGATTACCTGCTGTTCGAAGTGGGGGCGCGGCTCAAGGAATCTGTCAGGGAGCAGGATACGGTCACCAGACTGGGAAGCGATGAATTCGTGATCCTTCTCGAAGAGGTGAAAGACCCGTCGGAGATCTTCCCCATTCTGCAGAGAATCCGGGAGAAACTGACAGAGCCGATGACCCTCAACGACAGGGCCGTGCACATGTCGGCCAGCGTGGGAGTCGTGGTGGGTCAAAAGGAGTATACCGAACCGTATCAGATTATCCGGAATGCCGCCATAGCCATGGACAGGGCCAAGAAAACCTCCGGATTCAGCTTTGAATTCTTCGACAAGAATATGGTGGAGAAAGTCCAGTCAAAGCTGGATCTGGAATCGGATTTGCGCCAGGGGCTGGAAAGGGAGGAGTTCACCCTGTTCTATCAGCCCATCATCCATACGGACACACTGGCGGCCGCCGGATTCGAGGCCCTGATCCGCTGGCATGACTCCCGGGGCAATTTCGTCTCTCCGGGGGACTTCATACCCATGGCCGAAGAGACGGGACTGATTATTCCCATGGGCTACTGGATTATAGAAAAAGTTTGCCGCCAGGTGAAGATCTGGCAGGAACGTCACCTGGAACATCCCTTTGCCGTCAGCATCAACCTGTCGAATAAACAGTTTCAGGACAGCGGGTTCATAGAGAAGGTCCGGGAGATTATCGAAAGGAACGGCGTGGATCCCCGGGTTCTGAAATTCGAACTGACCGAGAGCCTGATTGTGAAAAATTCCCGGGAAACGAAGGATCAGCTGAACGAACTCAGGGAGATGGGCTGCCAGATTCTCATCGACGACTTCGGGACGGGTTACTCCTCCCTCAGCTACCTCCACACCCTGCCCATAGACATACTCAAGATAGACCGCTCCTTTATCAACCGGATATCCGACGAGAGGGGGAACATCGTCAATACCATTATCAATCTGGCCCACAGCCTGAACATGATAGTCGTGGCCGAAGGCGTGGAAACCCCGGAACAATTCGAAATTCTTAAGGAGATGAAGTGCGAATTGATACAGGGGTACTACTTCAGCAAGCCGGTCGACGCCGGTCAGGCCGGCGAATTCCTGAAATAGAGCCTCTGCTGTCCTAGTAGGACTTTCCGAAAATAACCTTCCGGGGGCTCTTCTCTCCCGAGAAGATACAAACCCCTTCCCCATCCGTATCATCAAGGGGAATGCAGCGGATGGTGACATTCAGATCGTTCTTGATCTTCTCTTCGATGACCGGACTGCCGTTCCAGTGAGCCTTGACGAATCCCGCGTTATTGGTGAAGAAGTCGTAGAAGGCGTCTTCCGAATCCAGTTCCACCGTATTCTCATCTCTGAGGGTGGTCGCCCGGGTAAGAAGACCGTTCTGGATTTCCTCCAGAAGGGATGCCGCTTTGGCGACGAACTCATCCCGGTCCATGGAGAATTTCCCATCTTCGTCACGGCGGGCTCCGAAAATCTTGTTTTCGGCGATATCCCGGGGTCCCACTTCTATACGCAGGGGAACGCCCTTCTTCACCCAGCCCCAACTTTTTTCGCCGCCCCGGATGTCCCGCTTGTCTATATCGACCCGGATCGGATCGTCCCCGTAAAAGGTATGCTTCAGATCCTTCGCGAGCGCCTCGCAGTAAGCCAGAACTTCACCGTGGTCCCCGTCCTTATGAAGAACGGGCAGAATAACGATCTGGGTGGGGGCCAGACGGGGAGGCAGGACAAGACCGTTATCATCGGAATGGGTCATGATGAGACCCCCGATAAGCCGGGTCGAGACACCCCAGCTGGTAGTCCAGCCATACTGGAGCTGTCCCTGGTCGTCCAGAAATTTGATATCCGACGCCTTGGCGAAATTCTGCCCCAGAAAGTGGCTGGTTCCCGCCTGCAGAGCTTTCTTATCCTGCATCATCGCTTCAATGCAGTAGGTCTTTTCGGCACCGGGAAACTTCTCGCTTTCCGTCTTGACTCCGGTAAGAACGGGTATGGCCATGTAATCCCGGGCGAAGGTGGCGTAAACGCCCAGCATCTTCTCCGTCTCCTCTACGGCTTCCTCTTTTGTGGCGTGGACCGTATGCCCCTCCTGCCAAAGGAATTCAGCGGTTCTAAGAAACAGGCGAGTCCTCATTTCCCAGCGCACCACGTTGGCCCACTGGTTTATCAGAAGGGGAAGATCCCGGTAGGACTGAACCCATTTGGCAAAGGTAGCCCCGATAATCGTTTCCGAAGTGGGTCTTACGATAAGGGGCTCGTCCAGTTCCCCTGCGGGGATAAGACCGCCGTCGGGACCGGCTTCCAGCCGGTGATGGGTGACCACGGCGCACTCCTTGGCGAAACCCTCCACATGCTCCGCTTCCTTCTCAAGAAAACTCTTGGGAATGAAAAGGGGGAAATAGGCGTTCACGTGCCCCGTCTCTTTAAACATATTGTCCAGGTTCTTCTGGATATGCTCCCAGATGGCATACCCCCACGGCTTTATAACCATGCATCCCCTGACAGCGGAGGTCTCTGCCATATCGGCTGCCTTAACGACCTGCTGATACCATTCGGGATAATCTTCGGCCCTGGTGGGGGAGATTGCGGTTTTATTCTGTTTCGCCATGGGTAACCTCTTGTTAATTAAATCTTTTCGTGACTTGGGATATGAATTATAGAGTATCGGGGGATTTTTTTCCAGTCACCCTTTCGGTAAAAAAAGTTGCCAATACAACCGAAATGGGCTATGATCTCGTTCATATCATAATAAACAAGGAGTTTTTTTTGAAAAAGACAGGACTTATTTTTATTTTATCGATGCTTTCCTTCTCCCTTTTTGCCCAGAAGGAATTTATTTTACAGGGAATGTATATGGATGCGGGGAGAAACTACACAATCGGAACGGCTGACAAAGAATACGACTCCACATCCTACGGAGTTAACATCCTTACCTTCTCACCTCTGGTTGGAGGGGTGGGGCTTTTCAGCACGGCCAGTTTTCTACTGCCACAGACTTTTACCTCTTCAGAGGGAGGCAGCAAATCCGATTTGATGCCCCAATACAATGATTGGCAGATCGCCCTGGACGCTCTGATAGGACCGGCGGTGAATATTCCCCTGGGTTTTCCCGAATTGCTTATAGGGGGCGGTCTCCATTTCAATGGTTACGCCTTTTTTCCCCAGAATCTTCTCGCCTATGACCCTCTGCTCTCCTATACTCTGGGAGCGGGAGTATCTGGAACTGTAAAATTCAAATTCACCGAATTCTTCAACCTGAATATCAGCGTTATGGGCGGTTATGATTTTATGGAGATTGTCCACAGACCGGAGACATCCTCCAATGAAAACTTCAAAACCGGTTTGACCACCTGGGGCCTTAGCGCCGGTATCGGCTTCAAGTACTAGGCTTCCACTACCAGGGGGTGCGGCTCTCCCGGCGAATGTTGATATGGTCCACCATGCCCCGGCCCGACCGGGTCAGCAGGAACCGGATCCATTCGCCGATCTCTTCGGGGCGTATCAGCTGATCCGTGTCGATGTCGGGCCGCACCCCGGTGACCATGTCCGTGGCCACGCCCCCCGGGCTCAGCACATGGAGGCGGTAGCCCCTGGCCTGCAGTTCCCGGGCAAGGGATTTGCTCCAGCCCGTTAAGGCATGCTTGCTGGCCGTATAAGCCGACTGCAGGGGATAACCCTCATGCCCGACAACGGAAGCGATGTTGACAATCGTCTTTCTATCGCCCCTTTCCATCAGGGGCAGCAGGGCCCGGGTCAGAAAATAGGGGGCCCGGGCATTGATCATCATCAGCCTGTCCCACTCCTCGATTCCCGTTTCCTCTACGGATGCGGATAGGGCCTGTCCCGCATTATTGATTATCACATCCAGCCGGGAGAAATCCCTATTGATACGTTCGGCAAGGGACAGGACGCTGTCCATATCCTCAAAGTCCGCCGGATAAACCCGGGCGTCCCCGCCGGCTCTCCTAACCAGGTCCGCCGTTTCGTCCAGAGAGGGAGAGGGACGGCTCGACAGAATAAGCGTGTTTTCCCTGAGCCCCAGGGCCAGAGCCGTCGCCCGGCCGATTCCCCGGGACGCTCCGGTAATGAGGATATTCACGTATTCTCCCAGACATAGCGGCGAAGAAGATCGGTTCCTTTGGTCAGGCCGATGCGGGGGGTGATACTCACCTCCTCATCGGGAACGGTCAGGCCGTCGTCCAGAATGCGCAGGGGCTCCTCGGAAAAGGGGTGCCCGTTCAGTTCCAGATCAAGACCGAAGGCCTGGCCGATCTTACCGGGGCCGTTCAGAAGGCTCCTTTTGATCCGATCCTCGGGCCACTTCTCGCAACCCCGCAGAGAGATCATCATCTCCCGGCCCGACAAGGGAACCAGAGCCCGTATCAGTACGGCGGAACCGGCCCCTTCCGATCCGGAGACGCAGTTCACGCAGCAGTGAATGCCGTAGGATATGTAAACATAGGCCCGGCCGCCCGGTCCGAACATGGCTTTGTTCCGTTCCGTTTCTCCCCCGAAAGAGTGGGAGGCCGGATCGTCCTGGCTGTAGGCTTCGGTTTCGCAGATACGCCCGGATACCACCGATCCGTCGGGCAGAGTTCTTTTGAGGATTTTTCCGAGCAGCTGTCTGGCAAGGGAATCCGTATCGATCCGGTAAAAATCCTCCGGCAGGGAATGATACTCCCGGGAAACCATGAATTTCTCCTTCGGATGCTTAGGCGGACAGATAGACCCGACTACCGACCAGCCTTCCTTATTATTGCATTATAATCGGCAAGACCCCCATGAAGCAAGGCCCTTTAGCCGGAATCGTCTCCCAGAAGGTCCTTGAGGGAGAGAACGGGAAAGTGGTATCTCTTCTCATACTCCACGGTCCGACCTCCGATAGCTCCTTCGGGACACCACTGAAAGCAGGCGAAACAATTCTCACAGCGATGCTGCCACTGGGGTTTGCCCGACAGGATCTCGATATTGTCCACGGGACAGATTCTTTCGCAGATCCCGCAGCCCGTACACTCATCGGACAGGGTAAAGCTTCTGTCGGCGAATCGGGTCAGCTCCCGAAAATCATCCCCGCCGAAACGGGCCAGATCCCTGTAGCGGGAGAGAGCCTGCTTTCTGAAAAGGCGGAGAAGTCCCCCAGTGAGAAGAAAGGAGATTCGGCTGCTCCTCCACTGACGGCAGCTCTCCCCTTGAGCTATCTTATTATAAAAGCCGCTATTCCCTACCCTTTCACGGTATTGCTGAAGCAGCTTCTCCCTTCGGGCGGTTTCTTCATCCCCCTTAAACATAAGGGGCCTGCCGGAAACCAGGTGGGCAATCTTATTGAACGTTCCGTAGGTGGTGCCCATTTCCACATCCAGACCCGCCGCCAGAGAGGCTCCTGATTCCCGCAGCATTCCGTCAAGATGGGATAGGACGGCACCGGGGAATCCACTATGGGTACAGAGAGCAAAGACATATTTATCCTTCAGACCGTGGAATGACCGGATGATATCCCGTATAAAGAAGGGAATGCCCGATTCGCCGAAGGAAGCATGGTAGACGGGAAAGAAAAACCCGACCGCATCGGCCTGGCTGGTGATGAAGGGAAGAGACCTGAGGGAGGACAGGGGAATAAGCCGTCCTTCGAGACGTTCCGCCCCGTCCCTGGCGAGCAGAAGCGTATTACCGGTAGCGGAAAAATAGTAGATCTCGGTATTCATCATTCCCATTATAATACAAACTCGGGGAAACGACAAAAGAGCTGAGTCTCAATAGTCGAATTGGACAAAGGGATTTCCATGGATTACAATGAAAATATCCTCAAAGGAGGAAAAATAAAAAAATGAATTTCATTGAAAAAAGTAAAAAATATATAATCCATATCATCACCAGGGATGAGGAGATCCGGAGAACCCATTTTCTGGTTTTCGGTTTCATAGGCATTCCTCTTATGATAGGTTTCGGGCTGGAAAGCACCTTCGTAACGAAAAACTATCCGCTGAGCCTTTTCATCGGCCCCATACTACTCTCCCTGATTATCAGTATTTTCCTGCAGGACAGCATGAAAAATCCGCTGCCCCTGTTCCGTATAAACATGTTTCTGCTCGAAGTTCTCTTTCTTTTTATGCTGACCACAGGCGGAGTTGAGGGCTCCATGATTCACTGGATGTATATCTACCCCCTGAGCAACTATTTTCTCATGGGTAAGAATGAGGGTATGTACTGGAACTTTGTCTTTATTCTCCTGGCCCTCTTTTTTATGGTAAATCCTCTGCAGTTCCCCTTTGTTTATCCCTACGCCCCGGTAACAATCCTCCGGTTCCTCATCGCCTTTCTCTGTGTCAGCCTGGTAACACTCTGGTTCGAATACTACCGCCAGAGCTACCGTGACCGTCTTGTCAAACGAAGCGAAGAGCTTCAAAAAGCCCTGGCGGAAGTGAAGACCCTTAGAGGATACCTGCCGGTCTGTGCCTCCTGCCGAAAAGTGCGGGAGGAAGACGGCTCCTGGATTAATCTCGAAGTTTACGTGGAACACCATTCGGACGCGGAAATAAGCCACGGTCTCTGCAACGAATGCGCCGAGAAGCTCTATCCCTCTCTTATGGAGGAGATGGAAGAGGGAAGTGAATCAAAAAGTTAATCCTCTCACTAAATTGTTTTTCTTTTCGATTTATACTATGATTAGGTGTAATGTCTGATAAATGTAACACCTGTTTTAAAATATATATGGGGCTCCCATGGTAAAGGGCGTAGAAAAAATTCTGACGAAACTGATAAGACACCGGTTTGTCGTCCTGGCCCTGACCCTGGTGCTCACTCTTTTTATGGGCTGGCAGGCGGTTCATGTGGAGATCCGGGCCGATGCGGACAGCCTGCTGCCCGAAAGGGAGGAGCTGCTTAAACAGTTCAGTGCTTTTGGTATCCCCCAGAATGAATATCTTGTCATAGGAGTGGAGCGGGACAATCTTTTTGAGCTCCCCTTCCTGCAGGAGCTGGATACCTCTCTTGAAAAACTGAAGCAGATCAAAGATATAGAGACCCTGGCCTCCCCGTTCAGCCAGACCGCCTTTGAAAAGAAGGGAGCCTTCTTTAACATCGTCAGCACGTCCGACACGGGAAGAGCTCCGGAAAACGAAGAGGAGCTGGCCCTGTTTAAGAAGCGTATGGTTTCCGGCGGTTTTACGGAAGGACTTTTCCTGAGTTCAGATGAAACCATGTTCCTTATACTCCTGGAATACGGAGATGTGGGGGATTTCACAGTCTTCATGAATGATGTCGAATCCTGTGTCGCCCCGCTCAGAGAGACAAGCCGTGTTTCTATATCCGGAAATCCCCCCTTTGAAGTCTCCGCAGAGAAGTACCTGACCCGTGACATCTCCATTTTCCTGACTTTGGGTATTGTGCTGATCCTCGTCATCTACTACTTCGGATTCAACTCCAAGAGATCCATTTTTCTGCCTGTTCTGATAATCATAAGCGGTACGGTCTGGACGATCGGCTTCATGTCCCTCGTGGGCTATGCAATCTCCATAGTCAGCATTGTCGTCCCCCCCCTGGTTCTGACCCTGGGAAGTTCCTACAGCATTCATATTCTGAACAGCTACTTCCGCTTTGCCCATGAGGAGGTCAGGAAGGACAAGATATGGATCTCCGAGGCGGTCTCTTCGGTAAGCTCCACGGTGCTGCTGGCATCGATAACCACGGTGGTCGGCTTTCTGAGTCTTCTCGTCACTTCCCTGAGCCAGCTGCGGGAATTCGCCCTGGCGTCCAGCTTCGGGATTCTCTCCTGCAGCCTTCTCTCCCTTATCGTACTACCCTGTGCCTTAAGCCTTATGAAGAATCCCGGTACCCATCAGACAACGGGAATCCATGAAGGAATAATCACAAGAGTCATCAAGGCCCTGTCCCATAAAATAGTGAAATACCGGTTCCTCTTCATTTTCATTTTCCTGGCCATTCCGGTGTTTTTCTACATTACCTATCCCCATATCAAAATCAACACGGATTACGCCACCTATTTTCCCAAGGATGACCCGGTCATACAGGACCTGAACCACCTGGCCGTTAAAATGAAAGGCTTCAGTGAGATGACCATCGTCTTTCAGGGAGAAGAGGAGAACACCTTTCTGGACCGGGATCTTCTGGAGAAGCTGAATACCCTGGAACTGGAAGTGATGAAAATAGAGGATATCACCAGCACCCGTTCCTTCGATTCCTTCGTCAGGGAAGCCCAGTTCGTCACCCGGGGCACCAGAGATTTCCCCGCCTCCAAGGGGCCGGTCCTCTTTATGTCCCGGGCACTGAACAGCTATCGGGAGCAGGATTTCAAGGCGGAAGAAACTATCAACGGCTTCGTAAACAGGGACTATACCCGTTACAACATAACCTTCCGCTATTACGACCATGAGACGGGCCTCTCCATGGGAGAAGACCGGGTACCCGCCCTGTTGGGAAGGATTGAATCGGTATTGGATGAGTATGCCCCTGAGGGGGTCACCTACAAAATCATGGGTCCCCGCCTCTTCTTTCAAGATCTCTATAATCAGCTGAATCGGGATCTTGCCGTTTCCACAATAACCGCGTTTATCCTGATTTTCCTGGTGGCAAGCTATACCTTTCGCTCACTCCTGTACGGCCTGCTCTCCCTGGTCCCCATGTTCGCCGGAGTTCTCATGAACTTCATCCTCATGGTGATTTTCAATATCCCCCTGGATCTGACCACGGTTATGGTCTCCTGCGTCTCCATCGGCATCGGCGTGGACGACTCCATCCATTTCCTGCTCCATTACCAGAAAGACCAGGACCTGTACCACACCATGGAACTGACCGGCCGGCCCATTGTGCTGACCAGTCTCTCCATTGTGGCGGGAATCATCCTGCTCCTCTTTTCAACCTTCCGGCCTATTGGATACTTCGGTGTTCTCATCAGCATCGCCCTGGTCAATACCACCTTAGGCTGCCTGGTATTTCTCCCCAGCTTCCTTTCCTTTCAGACAAGAAGGTTCGGGGAGAAAAAAATCCGCAGGAAGATTCGGCCCCGGAGCTAAAACCGCTTCGTGTAGCCGTGGCAGTAGGGGGTTTTCCCGTTATTGGCGTAGTACTCCTGATGGTACTCCTCGGCGGGCCAGAAGGAAGCGATCTCCTCCAGCTTCGTGGCCACATCGTAGCCCTTGCCCCGTAATAGTTGTATCAGCTCTTCCGCTGTTTTTTTTTGGGATACGTTCTCATAGAAGACCCGGGAGAGGTACTGCTCCCCCAGATCCGGCCCCTGTCCGTTACGCTGGGTGGGATCATGAATCTCGAAGAAGAGCATGGCCAGTTCCCCGTAGGTCACCTTCCTGGGATCGTAGATGACTTCGATCGCCTCCACATGTCCCGTATCGGTATAACAGACTTCTTTGTAGCTGGGATAGGCCTTATGTCCCCCCGTATAGCCCACGGTGGTTTCCAAAACCCCTTCCTGCTTCATAATAAAGTGCTCTACTCCCCAGAAACAGCCCCCCGCGAAAACGGCCCGTCCCGTTTCTCCCTGCTCGGGAACAAACCGCATGGACAGGGAATTCACGCAATGGCGGGTATTCTTCTCGGTAAACCCTTCGCCCAGAAAAACATGGCCCAGGTGTGCCCCGCAGGAGGAACAGAGAATCTCCGTCCGGGAACCGTCCGCATCGGTTCGTCTTATCACGGCCCCCTCTATCTCATCATCGAAACTGGGCCAGCCGCACCGGGAATCGAATTTATCCGTTGAAAGATAAAGAGGGGCGTTGCAGCGGCGGCAGACATAGGTCCCCGCCTCATGGTTATCCCAGTACTCTCCCGTAAAGGCTCTCTCGGTTCCCTTCTGTTCCAGAACCCGGTACTCCTCTTCGGTCAGCCGGCTGTTTAGCAGGGCCTTTGTCTCATCATTCACATTTTCCATAGCCACGGGAACCTCCTTCGTCCCAACTTCTTCCCTGCGGCCTTCGGCAGTAAGAAAAGAAGCTGTCAATATCAATATGGGAATCACACCCCATAATATTTTCTTTGTCATAATCCTAATATAATCAAATTCCTACCGATCAGGTAATCTTTAGGATTCTATTTATCGATGAGATTCTTTACAACCGTAAAAGGATGTGTAAAAATGAGAACCTATGAAAAAAAGCAGTGTTATCCGAATCGTCAGATGGATCATTCTGATCTCCCTTCTCGTCCTGACCACAGTACTGGGAAGGCTCCATCAGATTATTAAACTCTATCCGCCCATCGATGCCTTCTGCCCCTTCGGCGGACTGGAATCGGCCTGGGCTCTCATTCGTTATCAGGGCCTTTTGAAGAAGACAGCCTGGAGCAGTCTGATCCTGCTTCTCACCACCCTGGGCACGGCCTTTGTTTTCCGTCGTTCCTTCTGCGGAAATATCTGTCCCCTGGGATTTCTGCAGGAGCTCTTCGGCCTGGCGGGAAAGGGCATTTTCAGAAAAAGGTTCAATATTCCCGCCCGGGCGGACAGGATTCTCCGCTATTTGAAGTATCCCGTAATGTTGATATTTCTGGGACTGGCCTGGAAGACATTCACCCTGGCAATCCGCCCCTACGATCCCTGGGTGGCCTACCATCACATCGGTTCGGGAGAGCTTTTTTCCGAGTATGCCTGGGGAGCCCTCATCCTGTTCCTCTCCCTCCTGGGCGGGATTTTCCTTGACCGTCCCTTCTGCCGCTACCTCTGTCCCATGGGGGGATTTCTGGCGCTGCCCTCGAAAATCGGCCTGGCCCGCGTCGTCCGTGACGAAGAGAGCTGTATCGACTGCGGATTGTGCGACCGGCAGTGTCCCATGACACTGAATGTCTCTCAGGTCTCCGAAGTGAAATCCGCCGAATGTATTAACTGCGGCGAATGCGTTAATATCTGTCCCGTGCCGGAAACGCTTGTTTTTGCGACTCCCGCGATAAAGGGAAAAAGGCGGACCCTGCCCACTCTGCTCATCGTGGGGGGCACCTTCCTGATTTTTCTGCTTGTTCTGGGCGTTACCTCATGGACGAAGGATTTCTCCTGGAAAAGCGAAACCGGTCTGGAACCGAAGATGGAGCGTCTTCTATGGGGTCCACAGAGAATCAAGGGAGACAACACCCTGGCCGAAGTGGTGCAGATTTACCAGATCCATCCGGCCTATTTTGCTCAGGAACTGAACCTGGATTCGGAGGAGCAGTATTTCATGACCCTGGATGAACTGGGCACGCCTCCCGAGAAGATCAGAAATATGGTGACCTCCCTGTACGAAGAGGCGGGACGGGATCCCCGGAATCTTCTGGGGGGCGGCGGTCACGGCTGTTCCGATTAATAGAGGAATTGATCCCGATTTTCCTCACATGCCTTGACGAGACCTCCCAAGTATTATATGTTTCTTTCAGTAGAAACGAATTTCTTACTACAGGATAGGGGCGGTTTCGTTAAGTTTCCAAACCCCCGGTCATTTCTACGTATTGCGAATGAAGGAGAGAACTATGAAGAAGTTGCTGTCTGTACTGTTTGTCCTGGCCATGCTCATGCCGCTGGCCGCCAACGGGGGTTCTGAAAAGGGATCCGTCAAAATCGGGATTTCCAAGATCGTGGCCCATCCTGCCCTGGATGCTCTGGAACAGGGTATCGTGGAAGTGGTTACCGCCGAATATCCCGACGCGGAATTCGACCTGCAGAATGCCAACGGCGAAGTCAGCACCGCCGCGTCCATCGCCCAGAAATTCAAAGCGGGCAAGGTAAATGTGGCCGTAGGTATCGCCACTCCCACCGCTCAGGCTCTGGTTCAGGCTATCACCGAAGCCCCCGTGGTTTTCTCCGCTGTAACCGATCCTGTCGGCGCCGGCCTGATCACCTCTACCGACAAGGGCGAAGGAAATGTCACCGGTGTATCCGATATGATCCCCGTTTATGATCAGATCAAACTTCTCAAGGACGTGACCGGCATGAAAGCCCTTGGACACGTCTACACCTCCAGCGAGGATAACGCCTCCGCCCTGGCGGCGCTCACCAAAGAGGCCTGTGACAAACTGGGCGTGGAATTCATTCCCAGCACAGTCAGCAACTCCGCCGAGGTAAAGCAGGCCGCCCAGGCCATCGCCGGCCGGGTTGACGCGTTCTACGTTACCACGGACAACACGGTGGTTTCCGCCCTTTCCGCACTTACCGATGTGGCGGCCTCACGGAATATACCCGTATTCTCCGCCGATCCCACCAGCGTCGAGGCGGGGGACATCTTCATGGCCTGGGGATTCGACTATTACAAAATGGGTAAAGCCACAGGACGTCTTGTCGTGGATATTCTGAAGGGCAAAGATCCCGCCGGGATTCCCACTCTTTTCATGACCGATCCCAGCGACATCGATCTGTACATCAATTTGGATGTGGCCGATAAACTGGGCATCTCCGTCCCCGGGAACCTTCAGGAAAACGCCTCCACCCTCATAAAGGGCGGGAAGAACGTTAACGAATGATAGAGGGTATCCTGGTAGAGGGCCTGATCTACGGTATCATGGCCCTCGGAGTTTTCATTACTTTCCGGATTCTGGATTTTCCCGATCTCTCAGTGGACGGGACATTTCCCCTGGGCGCGGCGGTTATGGCTTCCACCCTGACCGCCGGGTTGCCTCCCCTCCTGTGCCTTCTCCTGGCTTTCGCCGCCGGAGCGGCCGCGGGAATGCTTACCGCCCTGATCCACAACACACTCAAGGTCCCCGGCCTGCTGGCGGGTATCCTGACCATGACCATGCTCTGGTCTATCAATATCCGCGTCCTGGGGGGAAGGGCCAACCTCCCCCTCATGAGGGTGGAGACCATGCTGACCCGGTTCGTCCACGGATGGGGCTCCGCCCTTTCCCAGCCCGCGGCCCTGCTGCTCTTCTGCTTTGTCGTGGTACTCATAGTGAAGCTGATCATGGATTTCTTCTTCCATACCGATCTGGGTCTGACCCTGGGAGCCCTGGGCTTTAACGAGCAGATGGTCATCGCTATGGGAATCGATCCCCGCGCTCTCAAGTACATCGCCCTGGGACTGGCTAACGGCCTGGTCGCCGTTTCCGGCGCCTTCGCCGCCCAGTATCAGGGATTCGCCGACGTCAACCTGGGCCAGGGAATCATCGTCTCCGGTCTGGCCATGGTCATGCTGGGGGAATTCATCCTCCGGTCCAACAAAATCGGCTGGCTGACCACCCGGGTCATTCTGGGCTCCATAGCCTACCGGGCCATCATGTACGCAGGGCGCTACTACGGCTACTACATCAACCTGACGCCGAACGACCTGAAGCTGATCACGGGCATACTCATCATCATTGCCCTGGCCGTAACCAAGCTGCAGGACAAGAAAAGCGCCGCCAGAAAGGGGAAAGCGAAGAAATGATTGAACTGCAGAATATAGACATGATCTTCGGCATGGGCACCCCCGACGAAAACCATGTCCTGAACGACCTCTCCCTCAAGGTGAACAAGGGGGATTTCATAACCATCATAGGATCGAACGGTGCCGGAAAAAGCACCCTGTTCAATGTGATTTCCGGTAAATACAGCCCCACTTCGGGGCGGGTGATCTTTCAGGAAGGGGACGTCACGTCCCAGCCGGAGTACAAAAGGGCCCGCTATATCGGCCGGATCTTTCAGGATCCCCTGCTGGGAACGGCAGGCAATATGAGGTTGGAAGACAACATGGTTATTACCATGAAGAAGGGCTTCAAGGGCCTTAAAATCAGTCTGAACCATCAGCTCAGGGAAAAATTCCGGGATGAACTCATCCCCCTTGATATGAACCTGGAGAACCGTCTCTCCGATAACGTGGGCACTCTCTCGGGGGGGCAGCGCCAGGCCCTGACCCTGCTCATGACCGTGCTCTCTCAGCCGGAAATCCTCCTGCTCGACGAACATACCGCCGCCCTGGATCCCAAGAACGCCGCCAAGGTGCTGGAACTGACCTGTCACTTCATCGAGAAGTATCAGCTCACGGCCATGATGGTCACCCACAACATGCAACAGGCGATCGATTACGGCAACCGCCTTCTCATGCTCGACAAGGGACAGGTGATTTTCGATGTTTCCGGGGAAGAGAAGAAAAAACTGACCGTAGATCTTCTGGTTAAGAAATTCCACGAAATCAAGAAGGGTAACTTCCTTTACGACGAAGCGCTCCTTTCCTAATCCCCGATTTTCTCCCCGGCGGCAGCCGGGGTGCGGGGAACTCCCCTCAGGTCCAGTCTCAAAGCAGTATAGGCGAATGCGACTATCATTGTCAGGGCACAGATACCCATAAGCACCCGGGACCCCAGGGCATTAACAATTAGAGAGGCGGCCAGTCCGTTCAGTATACTCGCCAAAGCGGCGGATACCGTATAGAGATTCTGATAGGACGCCTTGAGATGGGGAGGGGCTATGCGGTTCAAAAGCGGGATGATTCCGGTAAGATGCAGACTGACGCCAATCCCGGCCAGCATCTGTACGGCGATGTAGAAGGTCGCGCTCTGAACGTGGGGCAGAAAAAAGAAAAGGGAGAACCTGATGGTCTGAATCACGAATTCCCCCATGATAAGAGCTTTCCCGCTCCACCGCTTCAACAGCCGGTTTCCCATGAAGAAAAAGGGAATCTCCAGAAGGGCCGCCAGTCCGAAGGCCAGACCCATCTGGGTATAGGAGAGATTCAGGTCGGCCAGGTAGACCCCGGTAAACAGAAAGGCCATCCCGAAGCCGAACATACGGATAAACGCGATGATAAACAGCACTCTCAGCAGCCGGTCCTCCAGCAGGTAGTGCCAGGAGAGGTCAACCTTTTTCACCTCCGTGGCGAATCCCCCGGCGGAAATGAAGGCCAGAACCAGATAGAAGAACGCGTAGATGATCAGGGTATCCACGAGACGGCCGGAATAATCCAGCCACCGCCCTGTTATGAGACAGCAGATGATCCAGCCCACCGAACCCATAAGCCGGATCCGGCCGTAATGATCCACGTGGCCGTCCTTATCCTCCAGAGCTTTGAGAGATCCCGCGTCTATGAGGGGCGTC
>JAFGPQ010000066.1 GCA_016936115.1 Spirochaetales bacterium
CCGGCCAGGGCTCCCAGGACAATGGCCAGGGGGATCATTATAAGCCCCGTGGCGAATCCCAGGAACAGGGCGATGCGGGTTCCGATAATGGTGCGGGCCAGAATATCCCGGCCGAAGCTGTCCGTTCCGAAGAGATGGGCCCCGTCGGTAAAGGGCTTGATGAAGCGGTGGTCCAGATCGAAGTCATGGGCCTTCTCCTGCAGTCCCCCCAGATTGGTGAAACTGACCAGGGCCAGCAGGATGAACAGAATGACCACGATCAGGCAGAGCATGGCCCCCCTGTTCCGCTTCAGTCTGATCATGGAGAGCTGGAAAGGGGTTTTCCCCACGTATTTGTTGATTGTTGCTGCCACGGGACCCTCCTAACTCAACCGGACCCGGGGGTCCACGACGGCGTAAAGGATATCCGTCAGCAGCGAAAAGACGATGAAGAACAGGGTGTAGATCACGATCATGGCTTTGAGCACGGGCAGGTCGTAACTGGTTATCGCCTGTATGGTCAGGTCCCCGATACCGGGAATGCTGAAGAACCGTTCCAAAAGAAGGGAGCCGGTCAGCAGGAAGGGAATCTGAATGACCACGGCGGTCAGTATGGGAATGAGGGCGTTCCGCAGAACGTGCTTGAACATGATCCGGGTGTTGTTGACGCCTTTCGCCCGGGCGGTGCGCACGTAATCCTTGTGCACCTCCTCTAGGAGGGCGGTGCGGAAGAAGCGGATGTCGTATCCCACGGAAACGGTCACCCAGAGGATCCAGGGCAGCATCAGGTACTTGATCGCGCCCAGGCCCTTGTGCCAGCCCGAAATGGGAAAGAGCCCCCATCGGTAGGCCAGCAGGTTCTGGCCCAGGATAATGAGCACCAGCATGGAGATGGACATGCCGATGACCGATAATACCGTAAAAAACCTATCGATGAACCGCCCCCGGTAGAACGCGCAGAGGCAGGATATAATCAGAGAAATGACGATTTCGAAGAAAAAGGCGGGAAAGGTCAGCGCCGCGGAGTTGGGCACGTACCGCTTGATCAGTTTTGAGACGGGAAGCTTGCGGGACTCGGAACGTCCGAAGTCCAGGGTCACCATCTGTTTGATCATGTCGGTGTACTGAAAGACAAGGGGTTTGTCCAGGCCGTATTTGTGACGGTAGGTATCAATCTGCTCTACGGTCCGGGCCTTTTTGGGAAGCATGTTGTAGAGGAATTTCTCGTTTCCCCCGACCACATTGAAAATAAGAAAGAAGATGAGCGCCACTCCCAGAAGGGTCGGGATCAGGTACAGCAGTCTTCTGATGATATAGTTTAACACAGCGTATTGCTCCTGCAGAATTTTACATCATATTTCCGCCGGATCGGCAGAAAGGGAGTCCGGACTAAGCCGGACTCCCGTATGGGCGAATCGGACGGTTTATCTACCGGCCTTTTCGCTTCTCTCGGCTACATCCACATCGTAGTACTTGGAGTAACCGGCGCCGATGTCTCTGAAGACACGTGTCTTCAGCCAGGGCTGTTCCAGAGCGTAGGAGAGTCTGTGAACACCCATGATCCAGGTGACGTCCTCGGCGGACATCTGGGCTGCCTTGGAGTAGATAGCGTCCCGCTCGGGGCTCTGCTGCATGTAGGCGCCCTCTTCGTAAAGGGCGTCGAAGGCGGCGTTCTTGTAGTTGGCGTTGTTCGGGCCGGGAGCTTCGTTGGGTCCGTAGTTCAGCTGCAGGAAGTTCTGAGCGTCCGGATAGTCGGCGCCCCAGGCCAGACCTCCCATTTCGATGTTGTGGTTGTCGATAGCTTCGATGAAGGTGGGCCAGTCGCCGGGCACCGCTTCGATCTTGATACCGATGGCGGCCATGTTCTCGATAAAGAATTCCACCATCTGTTTGTGGGTGGTGGAGGTGTTGGAGTACATCTGGTACTTGATGACGGGAAGGCCTTCGCCGTTGGGAAAACCCGCTTCGGTCAGGAGCTTTTTCGCCTCTTCCAGATCGTACCGGGCGTAGGGGTTTTTATAGTCCGGGTCGTAACCGCCCAGGCCAGGAGGCAGAAGGGTCTGCGCGGCGATACAGCGGTTGTTGTAGAAAATCTCTTCCACCTTGGGGTTGTTGTAAGCCAGGGACATGGCCTTTCTGAGTTTGGGATTGTCCCGGAAAAGGGGCAGATCCATGTTAAAGAACTGGTAGGTCACGTCAAGGGTGCCGTTCACGTCCATGGTAATGCCCTTATCCATCATCTCCTTTGAGAGCTCCCCGTTGACCACGGTGGACTCATAGTTGTCCTTGGGAATGGTGGAACCGTCCAGCTCGCCGTTCAGGAACTTGAGCCACTGAACGCTGGATTCCTCGATAACGTACCAGACAACCTTGTTGCAGAAGGGCAGCTCCTGTCCTTCGTACTCCTTAAGGGTATCCGCGCCCACCTTGGCGGTGACCAGGGGACCGGCTTCGCTGGCGGCGGGGAAAGTCTTGCCGCGCCAGGTGGGGTTGGCCAGAAGCACATGCTGGGAGCCGGGAATGGACTCTTCGTAGTCGTAGTAATAGGCCCCCGTACCGATGGGGTAGTTGGCGAATTCCTCAACCCCGTAGTAGTCGATGGCTTCCTGGGCCACGGGGAAGGTATAGGACATGGCCAGGGTGTACAAAATCTGGGGATAGGCGGCGGTCAGGGTCATCTGGATCGTGTAATCGTCCAGGGCCTTGAAGCCTTCCACGGTCTGGCTGTAGTCGGAACCGGCTTCGGCCCATTCGTTCAGCCCTTTGATCCATCCGTCGAAGAGCCACCACCCGTTGGCTTCGTTGGCCGGATCGGCCAGTCTTTTCACCGAGAGAACAAAGTCGTGGGCGTTGACGGCGCGGCCCTTTCCCTTGGGAAATACCTCTTTGAGGGGATCGTAAAAATAGGCATCCTTTCTGAGCCTGATCGTATAGACCAGCCCGTCCGCGGATACTTCGGGCATGGATTCGGCGATAGCCGGCTCCAGCTGGTAGGTATCGGCGGTATACTTGTATTCGTAGAGATTCTCCATGATATCCCCCAAGACCCAATGGGTATAGAGATCTCCGATCTGCGCCGGATCGAAGGGTGTCAGTTTGGCGATCACGTATCGGTTTAAGGTCTTCTCTTCTTTCTCTGTTCCGCCGGCCGCATAGAGTCCGAAGACCATGAGCATCGCGATCAGAACAACCAGTACTCTTTTCATCTCTCTCTCCTTGGATCGCAGGGGGTGACAGGCTGCGGCATATGCCGGAAAGAAAGCACAGCTCCCTATCGGCCCTGCTAAAAAAAGTTAATTCATTCTATTGCGTTAAATTTTTTTTAGCAAGGACTAATCCGTTCTTTATGCCAGACAAAAAGGGGAAAATGCCGGGAAAATCCGATGGTTTCAGGTATACAGCTCCGCTTCGGGATGCTTCCCGTATTCCCCCAGGAGGCGGCGCGTCGCCTCTGGCAGAGGGAGGGTGAGCCTCTCCCGCTCCTCCCGGGGAAGGGGAGCCAGCAGAGCAGTCAGAACCCGCAGCTGGGAATCCCGGAAACCGGCGGTACGCAGACTCACTCCTTCCCTTTCTGCGGTGGCGAAGTCCTCATTCACCGCGGAGAACATGATGTCCCGCAGAATCCTGTTCCACCGGGCCGTGGTCTCCGGCGACTCCTCCCGGTCCAGGATTTCCCCGATGCGGGCCCGGAATTCGGGCATGACATACCGGTCCATTACCCGGCCGTCAAAGGGCAGGCCGTAGATTTTCTCCGCCTCGTACCGGGCCCGCTGGTATA
>JAFGPQ010000067.1 GCA_016936115.1 Spirochaetales bacterium
CACCATGGCCAGGGGGGAATACCCCAAATCAAACCGGGCGAATCCCTCGTCCCGGGCGGTTTCTATCTCTTTTACGAAGAGATACTCTATCGCTCCGGGGGAGTCGGGATTCCGCCTCATAAGGTCTATGGAGCGGATGGACGCCCGTTTCAGGTCGAAGGTATTGAGGTAGGCCAGCAGCACTCCCTCCCGGGAGTAGAGGAGACGGGTCCGGGTCTCTGCAAGGTAAGAAGAAGTGGCGCTACCCATTCCGAAGGATTTCTCTTTACCCCCGTGCTGCCCTATCCATCGGTCGTTCAGGCCTTTTACGTCGTCCCAGTCCGATTCCCCGAAATCCCTGATAAGCCACTCCTCCCGGGTTCCCCTGTTGACGGCGGTGCGCAGATTCTGCTTTTGTTTTCCCGCCAGAGAAAATCCGGCCGTATCCACGAGAGCTTCCACGCCGCAGGGAACCCGGGCGTATCCTTCGGAGATAAGGTAGTCCAGAAAGGGGCCGTCCACCTGAAAGGCAGCGGGGATCCAGTCGTATTCCCGGCAGAACCCCAGCCATTCCCGTCCTATCGCCTGAGCCTCGAGATCGCGGCAGACCGGATTTCCCACGGCGAGAGCGACCCGGCGGGACAAGGCGTAATTCACAAGTCCGGTTCCCTTTCCCCTGTCCCGGTAGAAATGAAGATAGGAGGGGGAGGACGCGATGAGGGAGACGGGCCGGGAGGCGAAATCCCTTGTAAAATCGTTGTCCGGCTGATTATGGGGATCCTGAATACTTCTCATGATAACCGGGGACAGGGCGAGAAAAAGAACCGTGATAAGGGAGAGGAAATTGGATAGGAGCAGGGTATCATTAAAGAGGAGGGCCCTTTTTGTCTGCGGATCGAAGGAGGAGGTATCGAAAAGAAGGGCTTTCAGGGAAACGGTCCAGACGCTGTAATTGCCCCTGGTCAGCCCCAGCTCGTCCGCCAGAAAATGGGTTCCCGCAATGGTATAGGCGGTGAGAAAGAGAACCGTGGCGACAAGAATGAGGCCCCCGTGCCTCAGGCGCAGGGGATCGCTTTTTACGGAACAGTGCCGGTAGAGGGGAAGCAGGGCGCCGAATAGAATAAGGCAGAGGGCGGACTCCTCCACATCGGCGCCCTTGCCAAGATGCCCTATTCCCGAAAGAGCGAGGAGCAAAATGGCAATAATCCAGGCGCTTCTCTTCCGGCGGTACAGGGCGGGGGCGGTAATCAGTGCCAGTATTCCGGAAAAGAGCACCATTATCCGCGAGCCCATAATCAGCTGGTAGGTAAGGGCGTCTTCCAGCAGTTCGAACCGAACGATACTGAAACTGAAGAGGGAGGAAATGAGATTCATCACCCCCGTCACAAAGAGAAAAACCGCTATGACCCGTATCCACACAGTCTCATAATCCGGCTGCCCTCTTCTCTTGCGCAACAGGTCAGCTATGAGGGAAAATTTTCCTGATATGACGCTCGTAAAGATTCTCCTCCACATATTTTCCGGCCCTGTCGCGGTTACTCTCCAGCAGAGACCTGAACCGCTCTCCCCTTTCTGCGGCCAGCTTGTAGCTGATGTGCATCATCTGCCTCATGTGCAGATTGTAATCAGAACAGGACTGATCGTGTCGCAGAGCCCGGGCAAATCGACTCCCCTCCCATTGCTCAACCTCTTCCGGGGTAGGCAGAAGGGCCCAATCGATCTTCACATCCCCGTAAAGCGAAGCCAATTCCTCATAGCGTTCCAGGGATTCCAGATAGATATCACGGACCATATCATAACCCTCCCCTTCCGATTCGGCAAGGGCAATTATCTCCTCCAGCCAGGTAGTCCCGGCGGTTTTTAGATGGAGACCCGCGTCAAATTTCTTCAAGGCCCGGTTGATCAGGGGGTAAAGGACAAATTTATCGCTCCCCGAATGGATGCTCAGCTTCAGATTATTCAGAAGACGGAATTCACTGACAGCGAAGGCAATCACCGCCAGATCCGCTTCGAACTCCCGGGCGAACTGCTCCGCATTCCCTTCGTAGTCCACCCCCTTTTTAAAATGGCCCGAGAAACGGGGAGCGATTGTCTGGGCGGGGATAGCTTCCCGGGCCAGGGCGGCGAGAATAATCAGAAGATCGGCGGGACTCTGGGGCCGTTCCGTCTCGTCAAGGGATATCTCGGTTATGAAGTTGTCCCGCCCCTTCTCTTTTTCGATGATGCGGTAGATGGCGGAGGCTTCCTTCACCGCGGGATAGTAGCGTTTCGCCGATTCGTGAATCCCTTCGGCCGTTAAGACGAGGGGAGATTCCAGGCCGTCCAGGATCATCTCCCCCACGAAGGAGCCGCAGGAGAGGGCGAAAATCTCAATCTCCTCTTCGGAGATGCCCACCAGTTCCGATTCGATGAACTCGGCCACGTCGATGGTGAAAAAATCACAATGATTCAGGAATTTGCGTACGTTTCCCCGATTGATGTGGTCCGCGTCCACATGATAGGCATGGGGCCACTCCAGGGCTTTCACCGCTTCATCCGCTTCCCTGCGGGTATGGGCCGGCTTTGTTCCTATGATGTCATGTTCCCGGTTGGATTTATTCCATACCGGTATGATGAGAACCCCCGCTTCCTCGGCCCTTTTCAGAGCCCTGAGCTGGGCTTCGCCTTCCCGGGAGAAGCGGTCGCCCACTCCCAGGGAGTACTTACTCAATATCATGCGGTTTTCTCCCCTTTGCTTATCTGATTAATTGTAATACAGAATTCGGGAAAAGGGAAATTTTACAGGCCGATCAGATCCAGAAAGCGCTCCCGATTGCAGTAGTTGCTCTCCCCGGCCAGTTCTCCCCCGTTGTAAAAGCGGATATAGGGAACCAGGGGATTGGCGAAAACGGTCTCCTTAAAGTGCATGAAACTGTGGTAGCTCTCCATTTTCTCGTACTCCGCCCAGTAGATATGCAGATCCTCATCCATCCTATTCAGCCAGTGGCGCATCATGAGCCACTGGGGGCACCAGCTCTGGGTCAGGACAACGGCTACCCGATCATGGCTGTTTCGTATTTCCGGGGAAAAATCCCCCTCCCGGACCGCTGTCTGCAGATCCTCATCGCTTAAGGCTTTCATATGCTCTCCTCCCGGGCTTGCTCATATTGCAGTTTATACAGATTGTAGTAGATTCCTTCCCTGCGGATCAACTCCTGGTGGGTCCCCTCTTCGAGAAGGGTTCCCTTGCCCAGAACCAGAATGCGGTCCGCGTTGCGGATGGTGGAGAGGCGGTGGGCGATGACCA
>JAFGPQ010000068.1 GCA_016936115.1 Spirochaetales bacterium
AGGGCGGTTCTGTTTTTCAGAAGATTGGCCATACCCTCCTGTATCCATGTCTCTGTCTGGGTATCGATGCTGCTGGTCGCCTCGTCCAGGATGACTACGGAAGGATTATGCACGAAAATACGGGCGAAGGAGAGAAGCTGCCGCTGACCGGCGGAGATATTGTCCGCCCCCTCGGTGAGGCGGGTATCCAGTCCCAGGGGAAGCTCCTTCACGAAGTGGTCCGCCCGGACAATCTCCAGGGCCCGGTTGATCTCTTCATCGCCGATATCCTTGCCCAGGACGATATTCTCCCGCACGGTCCCCGAAAAGAGAGTTACGTCCTGCTGGACCGACTGCAGGTGGTTGCGCAGGGAGTGCAGGGAGTACTCTTTCACATCGTGCCCGTCCAGTATGATCTCCCCCTCCTGCCGGTCCCAGAAACGGGCCAGCAGATTGGCCACGGTGGTCTTCCCCGCCCCGGTGGTTCCCACGATAGCCAGGGTTTCCCCCGCTTTTACCGAGAAATCCAGCCCCCGCAGGACCGGTTCGTTCTCCTTGTAGGAGAAACGGACGTTCCGGAATTCCAGATCACCCCGGACCGTCTCCGGAGCCAGATTCCCCTCGTCAGGGATCGATTCGTCCCGGTCCATCATATCGAAGACCCGCTCCCCCCCGGCCATGGCGGACTGCATCACCGTGATCAGTTCGGTGATCTCCCTTATGGGCTGATAGAACTGCTCCACCAGATTAATGAAGGCGATGAGCACGCCCAGGGTGACCAGGCCGGAATTATGCAGTCCCGTGCCGAAATAGAGAAGGCATCCCAGGGAGAGGGAGGTGAAGAAGTTCACAAGAGGGCGGAAGAGACTGTATAGGCGCATCTCATTCATGGAAGCCTTGAAGAGCTCCCCGTTCCGTTCCCCGAAATCCTCCTTGAAATCGGCGGCTCTGTTGAAGAGCTGCACCACGTCCATCCCCCCCACCGATTCGGAGATAAAGGCGTTGACCCGGGAGGTGTGATGCTGAAAAGCCCTGTAGACCTGGCGCACCCGGTTTTTGATGAACCAGGTCATGATAAGAACCGGGGGGAGGGTGACCACCACGATGAGAGCCAGCCGGGCGTTCATGAGAAACAGGGTGATGAGGATTCCCGCCATGAGGGAAATATCCTTGAGAATGGCCAGAGCTACGGTTGTGAAAAAATCGTTGATTTTCTCCACGTCACTGGTGATACGGGAGACGAGGGAACCCACCGGGGTGTTCCCCAGAAACCGCAGGGACTGGCCGATCAGCCTGTCGAAAAGATCTTTCCTGATGTCGCGCATCACGTTCTGGCTGGTAAGAGCGGTCAGATAGACCTGGGAGAAGGTGAAGAGCAGGGAGAGAACGAGCAGTCCCAGGTAAAGCCAGGCGTTCCTCTCGATTCCCGCCGACCTCTCTGCCATGGAGAGAGCCGGAGATCCTTCCCCGGCCAGAATGAACTGATCCACCGTCCTCTGAATGATGACCGGCGCCAGCAGGGTAGCAGCAGTGGAGATGATAAGTCCGATCAGAGCCAGGACGACCACCCTCTTGTAGGGTTTGAGATAGGCCAGAATCCGGCGCAGAACACGGGGATTGAATTTTCCTTCAAGCTCAGCCATGGGACACCTCCCCCTTTTCCGTCTCTTCCAGCCGCTGAAGATCATAGATCTCCCGATAGAATCCGGGCCGGTCCTTCAGCTCCTCATGGGTGCCCCGGTCCACGATGCGTCCCTCCTCCATGACCAGAATCAGGTCGGCCTTCTGCAGGGTGGTATACCGGTGACTGATGATGATGTTCGTCTTGCCCCGGCGCTGTTCCTCAAAATGTTTCAGAATAAACTCCTCCGTGTTCGTATCCACAGCGGAGAGGGAGTCGTCCAGAATCAGGATTTCCCGGTCCAGGAGCAGGGCCCGGCTCAGAGCGGTGCGCTGTTTCTGTCCCCCGGAGAGGGTGACCCCTTTCTCGCCCACCAATGTGTCATACCCCCGGGGGAAGGTATCCAGATCCCTGTCGATGGTGGATATCCGGGCGGCCGCTTCCACGTCCCTGTCCGGGGCGTCGGTCCGGCCGAAGGCGATATTGTTCCTCACCGTATCGGAGAAGAGAAAGGTGGACTGGGGCACCAGGGCGAAGGCTTCCCGCAGATCATCCAGGCGGATGTCATGGATATCCCGTCCGCCCAGACTGATCTTCCCCCGCTCCGATTCCAGCAGCCGGGGAAGAAGCTTGACCAGGGTGGTTTTGCCGCATCCCGTGGGTCCCAGAATCCCCAGGGTCATGCCTTGTTTCACGGTGATGTCGATATTATGGAGGGCCGGTTTTTCCCCGTCCGGATAGGTATAGGTCATATCCCGAATGACCAGATCCCCCGAAGCGGGTTCCTTTCCTACCCGGGAATCGTCTTTGATATCCGGCTCCCGGTTCAGAATGGCATTGATCCTTCCCAGGGACACGGCTCCTCTCTGGATCCAGTTGACCACCATGCCCACCCCCATCATGGGCCAGATCAACATTCCCATATAACTCATGATCGCCACAAAATCACCCGTGGTCAGGGAACCTTCCAGAACGGCCTTTCCCCCGAAAAAGATCAGCAGAAAGGTGATAATGCCCGAGAAAAACATGATGAAGGGATGAAAGAAGCCCCATATTTTTACAAGGGACATGTTCGCCGTACGGTAATTCTCGTTGGCTTCGGCGAACCGCTCCCGGGCGTAATCCTCACGGCGGTAGGTCTGAATCAGCCTTAAGCCGGCCAGACTCTCCTGGGCCCGGTCGCTGATATGGGAGAATCCCGCCTGGACCGCCTGGAACCGCTTGCCCATGCGGGGGCCGAAGAAGAGGATCATCACCGTGACAAGGGGCAGGGGGGTGATGAGGATCCAGGTCAGGTGTGGGTAATTTCTGAAGAGTATGATCAGGATGAACAGGGTCATGAAAAGGCCGTCCAGAAAGCCGATGAGGGTCATACCCGTGGCCATGCGTACCGCATGCATGTCGTTGGTGGCCCGGGCCATGATGTCCCCTGTCTTGATGGTGCTGTAGAAAGAGCGGTCCAGTGTAACCAGATGGTCGTAGAGCTTTTTCCGCAGGGCCGCTTCGATCCGCCGGGACGCCCCGATGATAAACCGGCGCCAGCCCAGGCGGGAGAGGGCCACGGCAAAGGCGGTACCTACCATGGTCAGCA
>JAFGPQ010000069.1 GCA_016936115.1 Spirochaetales bacterium
AAAAATAGGTGCTGTTGTCCTCGTCGGGACGGGTGATGAGGCCGGTGCGCGTATCCAGATGGTTCTGCAGGGAGAGGTCCACCCGGTCCATGAACTGGCCCAGGGAGGTGCGGTAGATCATGCTGTTGAGAAGGGCCCCCTCCTTGTCGTACCAGTCCGCCAGGCTGCGGCCGGTGCCGGACAGGGTCTCCTCTAGCACGATGCTTTTTATGATATTGTTGGACACGTTCAGGTAAACCTGGTTGTTCTCCAGGTCCATCACCGTGTCCGAGGGGATGGTCACGTAGTAATTCTCCGTATCGTTGGAGAGTTTGAAGAGATCGCTCCCCCTTTCCCGTTCCAGGGTGAATCCCGATACGGCCCCCGCGGGCAGGGTCACTTCGTTGATAGGGGGAATGGTCAGGGGAAGATTCGGCAAAAGGGTTACCTTTTTACTGTGAATATCCGATATAAAGATAAGGGACACGTCCTTATCGAACTTAACGTTGATCCTGTCATTTTCAACGGAATACTCCTGCAGAACCAGGGGATGCTTAATCCCGTCGCTTGTGGTAATCACCAGCTGGGAGAAGGGAGTGAAATCGAACTTCATCCCGTTGAAGGATAGGGAGAGATTGATAGTTTTCACAGGAGAAAGCAGAGAACCGGTTGTCCGGCGGCCCACATAGTTGATGTTGCCCACGATACCGCTGAACCTGTCCAGTTCGATAAAGTGGCGTGTCAGGAAAAAGAGAGATACGAGGATAAGCAGCAGGGGCGCAAGCAGAAACTTTCTGGGGATGCCGGTTTTCATTGGTCCCATAGTACCCCAAGATGTGCAAATATTCAACCGGAAAAGAACCCCCTGCCGGCCCATAGCCTCGCTTGTGTTACCGTCCTTTCTAAGGTATAGTAGGGCGGACCTGCGGTCTCTCGGAGGAGTATGAAAAAAATGTTACGATGGATTCCCTTTCCCCTTCTCATAGGATTGGTTTTTACGGGTTGTCTTTCACAGAACCCGTCCGTTTCATCAATGGATAAACCGGATAACCGCCCCGCCGTCGCCCTGCCCGGCGATGAGGCCGGCGGGGGAGAGGCGCAGGTTCCCGCCGGGGACTGGACCGCCGAACTGGAGCGCCTGCGGGTCCTGGGGGATACGGCGGGCATGCTGACCCTTCTGGACGGGCACTCCTCCGAACTGGACGGGGAGAACAGCATCCTCTATCTTTCCCTGCTCATCGCCGACTCCCGCCTAGAGGACGCCGATGCTCTGGCGGGACGTCTTCTTGCGGAAATGCCCGAGTCGGTCCGTGTCCTTTATAATAACGCCCTGCTCCGGGATATGGAGGGGATGGATCAGGAGGCCCTGGATCTGATACGCCGGGCCTACTCCCTGGATAAGAGGGACCCGGACGTGAATCTTTTCCTGGCGGAACTGGAGCTCAGGAAGAAGAATTACGTCACCGCCGGAGACTATCTGAACGTGGTTCTGGAACAGGAGCCGGATAACTTCTCCGCCCTGGTGGCCAAGGCGGACGTGCTTATGCATCTGGGCAAGGGGAACGACGAGCTGAACCGGAAATTCCTGACCGATGCGGTGAAGGTTCTGGACCGGGTGGAGGAGATCGCCCCGGATTACGTCTATACCTACGTGGACCGGTCCCGCGCCCTGGCCGTTCTGGGTGACACCGCCCGGGCCATGAGGGATCTGAACCGGGCGGTGGAGCTGGAACCGGACGTGGAGTGGCACTATCTGGACCGCATCGTGCTGAACCTGCGCTATTTCGGCTGGCTCGACAAGGCTCTCGAGGACATCAACTCCCTGGAAGCGATCAATCCGGATAATCTGTTCGCCCATATCTACGCCGCGGGCATTTACGACGATCTGGGCCAGTACGACAAGGCCCTGGGCTACTATGAAAAGGTCATCGCCGCCCGGCCCGATTACGCCTACTCCTACGAGGGGGCCGGGAAGATCTACTATATGAACGGGGATTACCCCAAGGCTCAGGAGTGCTTTCTTCAGGCCTATCAATTGATTTATCCCTACGAAGGCTATATACTGATGGCTGCCCTGGCCATGAAGCATCAGGGTGATAATTTCGGGGCGAAGCAGCTGCTGAACGAGACCATTCCCTCTGTGGAGAGGGGAACCCTCTGGTATGAAATCTTCCGCTACGTCAGGGACGGGGGATCGGATTTCTTCATAACCGGGGAGATCAACAAGCAGATTAACAAACAGGAAGACAAGGATGCCCAGAAGGAAGCCCGCAAGGGATGGTATTACGTGGGGGAGATGTACCTGCTGCAGGATTCCCCCCGTTCCGCCCAGGCGGCCTTCATGAATCTGAGTGAAGACAAGGGGTCCTTAGAGGCGGATATCGCCCGCTGGCATACGAGAGGAGTAGAGGAATAGATGGGAGAAATGACCCTTCGGAGCGAATCGGACACGGTAAACAGAATCATACTGAATGACAGGGAGATCGTTCTGATCGGAACAGCCCACATATCCGCGGACAGCGCCGCCCAGGTGCGCCGGGCCATAGAAGAGGAGAATCCGGATCACGTTTCCATTGAACTCGATTCGGGCCGCTTTAAAACTCTGGAAGAGGGGAACTCCCTCAAGAATATGGACCTGTCCAGAATATTCCGGGAGGGCAAGGGCTTTCTGGTGCTGGCCAACCTGGTTCTGAGTTCCTTTCAGCAGAAAATGGGGGCCGAGCTGGGCACCCGTTCCGGCGATGAGATGCGGGCCGCCCTGGAAGTGGCCCGGGAAAAGGGTATTCCCTTCTCCTTCGACGACCGGCCCATTCAGACCACCCTGCAGAGGGCCTGGGCCAAGTGCAATTTCTGGAATAAGCTCAAGCTTCTTTCCGTGCTCATATCCAGCGCCTTCACCAATGAGAAAATAAGCGAGGAGGAGCTGGAGGAGCTCAAGAAGAGCAGCGCCATCGAGAATATGATGGGGGAGCTGGCCGATTTCCTGCCCCCTGTCAAGGAAGTTCTCATCGATGAGCGGGACCAGTATCTGGCCACGAACATATTCAAAGCCCCGGGGAAGAAAACCCTGGCCGTTATCGGCGCGGGACATGCCCCGGGACTGATCCGCTGGGTGGAGAAGCTCTCCGAGGGTTCCGCCTCCGATTCCCTGACCGAGATCTCTCAGATTCCCCCGAAAAAAGCGGGAGCGAAGATTCTCCCCTGGACTATCCCCGTGCTCATCATCGGCCTCTTCGTTCTGGGGGGGCTGCGGGGAATGGATACGCTTAAATCCATGGGACTCGCCTGGATCCTGGGCAACGGCATCTGCGCCGCCATCGGCTCCCTTATCGCCCTGGCCCGGCCGCAGACTATTCTCATCTCCTTTCTCGCCGCTCCGATTACCTCCCTGAACCCCACTATCGGAGTGGGCTTCGTCACCGGGCTCCTGGAGTACTGGTTCCGCAAGCCCAAGGTACGGGATCTGGAAAACCTTTCTAAGGATACGGGATCCCTCAAGGGGTGGTATCGGAACCGGGTGACCCGGGTACTCCTGGTCTTTTTTCTCTCCAGTCTGGGAAGCTCTATCGGCACCTTCTGGGCGGGCGCCCGGATTGCTATGATTTTCGCGGGCTGACTCATGATCTGGGTAAGCGGGATACTTCTCTTCTCCCTCAGATACTTTCTCCTGTTTTTCATAGGAACCGTTTCGGGTTGGGTTCTGGAAACCTTCTGGCGCCGTTTCTTCGGACAGGCACGGCGCTGGATAAATCCGGGATTCCTCAACGGTCCCTGGCTGCCCCTCTACGGTTTCGGCTGCATCGTCCTGTACCTGCTCTGCCTGCCCGGCTGGCCCCTCTATATCCAGGCTCCCGTCTTTCTGGTCCTCCTGACTGTTCTGGAGTATATGGCCGGTCTTCTCTTCATCGGCCACTTCAAGATTAAACTATGGGACTATTCAAAGAACCGGGGCAATATCAAAGGCCTGGTCTGCCCCCTGTACAGTTTTTTCTGGATGCTTCTGGGGCTGGCTTTCTCCTACGGGGTCTTTCCCTATCTCGAAGAGACGGTTCAGTTTCTCTATGCCCATTTAGAGATGTCCCTGTTCATAGGAATCTACGGGGGACTCTTCTCGGTGGACCTGTGGCAGTCCTTCAACCTGGCCCTGCGGCTGCGGAACTTCGCCCGGGAGACGGAGGAGCGCTGGGCCATCGACTTCGAGAAACTCAAGCTGGAACTGCGCGACCGGGTTCAGGCCGGGTTTATCAACCGCACCCGCTTTTTCCTGCCCTTTCATGGTGAACTGGGCGGCTCCCTTAGGGAGCAGCTGCGCCGTCACCGCGAGAATCTTGCCCGCCCCCTGACGCCGATCCGCAAGGTGCTGGAACGGCGGAAAAACAGGGATGATTGAGGACAGGGAACTGGCCCGGGCCGTAGGAGATATCCTGGAAAACCGGGAATTCCGTAGGCTGGGTGAAATCAGCCATCACGGGAACAGTGTTCTGGATCACTCCCTTGAAGTCTGCGCGCTTGCCTGGAGACTGGCCGGCAGATTCCGTTGGGACAGGGTTTCCGCCGCCCGGGGAGCCCTGCTCCATGATTTTTTCCTCTACGACTGGAAAATCCGTCGGCCTGAGAACAGGCGGCGCTTTTACGAAGTCTGGAAAATGCACGGATTCACCCATCCCAAGACGGCCCTGGATAATGCGTCCTTTCACTTTATTCTGAATGAGAGGGAGAGAGACATCATAGGAAGACACATGTTCCCCCTGACCCCTGTCCCTCCCCGTACCAGGGAGGGATGGCTGGTGAATCTCTGTGACAAGTGGGTTTCTCTGAAAGAAATCCCTCTCTATTGGAACCACTTGAGGGGACGGAAAGGCTGATCAGAGCTTGATCTGATCCATGTCCAGCTCCATATCCTCCATGCGCTTCATCACGAATTTGCGGGAGTCGGTAACTCCCCGGTTGTAGAGTTCCTTTCCCATATTGTCGGTCAGGAAATCAAGGAGCAGTTCCGCCTTCAAGAGGCCGATCTCCTGTTCCCACTCGTCATCGATATAGGCGATAAGACCGTCGACCAGGGCTTTCTTCCTGTCCCTGTCCAGTTCCAGTGCTTTATGTTTCATGGGGTTTCTCCTTGGTGGTGTCGCTTTTAATCCAGGGGATAGCGCCGAAATCCTTCACCGAAGTAAGCCGGATCAGGTCCGCCTTCTCCTTCGTCCCGTTCCCCTTGCTCCTGGGCAATACCATGGTGCGGTAACCCGTATCGGCGGCCGCTTTGATCCGCCTTTCCATGTGGGACACGGGCTGCACTTC
>JAFGPQ010000070.1 GCA_016936115.1 Spirochaetales bacterium
GGCGGGATTTTTTATTGGATATTTTAATCTGAGAAATGGTCTAACTCAGCGAGAGAAGAATTGGTTAGAATAATTTGAAAAGCTACAGCTCCCACCTGGTGAGCAGAGCCGCGGAGAACGCCATGTACGTCCTCTCGGCCAATTCGGCCTCCCTCCATCAGCTGGCGCCGACATGCCTCATAGACCCCGATGGAAGCATACTGGAAGAAGCGCCCCTCGACAGGGAAGTGCTGATAGTCAGGGAAATAGAGTTCCCCGCGCCCCACTTCGGGCGTCAGGGCAGAATCATCCACTCGGAATCCCTGGCCGGAAACAACTTCTACCATGACTAAAGCGGACCGCATCAGAACGGTACAGGATTATATTCAGGAGAGCTACGGGGAAAACCTGGCACTTCCCGTACTGGCGGAAATGGCCTGCATGTCGGAATTCCACTTCTCCAGAGTCTTCCGCTCCGTGACGGGGACCTCCCCCATGAAATACCTGAAGGAAGTCAGGCTGGACAAGTCCGTCCATTTCCTGCTGAACAGCGACCGGCCCATAGGGGAAATTGCGCTTCAGTGCGGTTTCGAATCCCTTTCGGGATTCAACGCCTCATTCAGGAGCAAATACGGGTCTACCCCGAGGCAGATAAGAAAGAGCAGACCGGGCAATTATCAGCAGAAAACGGGCAGGGAAAAGGAAGAATCTCCAACCCTTTCAAGCCATACTCTCAATAAATCATTCCTGAGGAGAATATGGAACATGAACATGGAAATAAAAGACTTCCCCCGTTACAGGATTGCCTACTTCCGCCATGTGGGAAGCTACCTTGAAGCGGGAAAGAACTGGAACCGCCTTATGAACTGGGTATCGAAGAACAACCTGTGGAGGGAGGACATGCAGTTTATCGGAATCTCCCGCGACGATCCGGCGACCACCGAGGAAGACGCCTGCCGCCACGACGCCTGCTTCACCCTGCCGGAAGATTTCCGGGAAATAGAAGGCGGCGGAGTTGAATACGGGACAATACCACCGGGAAAATACGGTGTCTACGACTTCTACGACAAGCCGGACAAAATGGCGATTGTCTTCCGGACCCTCTTCGGCGACTGGCTGCCCGAAAGCGGCTATGAAGCGGACAGCCGCCCCTGCCTGGAAATCAACCTGAACAATCCCGTCGACGATCCCGAGGGAAAGAGCAAATGCCTTATCTGCATTCCCCTCAGGGAAAAAAAGGAACAGCAATGATAGAAACGGAAAACCTGGTCATACGCAAACACATTGAAGCGGACCGGGAGGATCTCCATTCCTACCTGTCCCTGCCGGAAATCTACAGATTCGAACCGGGCGGACCGGTGACCCTCCGTGAAGCCGGGGAACTGGTGAAGGAGCGGATGGAAGGTGACGACTTCTTTCCGGTGATACTGAAATCGGAAGGAAAACAGATAGGCCATCTCTATTTCCACAGAAAAGATCCCGCGGAATTCCGCATCTGGGAGCTGGGCTTCATCTTCAATCCCGCCTATCAGAACCGCGGTTACTGCACCGAGGCTTCCAAGGCGATGATCGGCCACGGGTTCGCCAGCCTGAACGCCCATAAAATCGTCGCCTACTGCAATCCCCTCAACGCCGCCTCGTGGAAAGTGCTGGAGAAAATAGGCATGAAGAGAGAGGGGCTGCTGAGGAAAAATGCCTTTTTCCGGAAAGACGAAGAGGGGAACCCCCTTTGGCACGACTGCTCGGTCTACGGGATTCTGCGGGAAGATTATTAATTTGACGGCAACCGTCCCCCCTATGTATCCTTAACCGGGAAATCAGAAAAAAAATGATTGAAATGATTTTGAGCCAGAGCTATACCTCTCGCCCGGGAAACACCGAGATAATTGGCTACGACAGAAACCTCCACCGCTCTCTCATCCCGGAAGTATACTCGCGGGGCTTCAGCGACGACCCCTGGAAGAGCGACTGGGACGAGTTTGAATGCTTCGATGAAAAGGGGACCTTCCTGGCTGTGGAGGGAAAAGAAGTCGTGGGCTTTGTCATTTCCCATGAAAGGGATGGAAACGGCTATATCAGCGTGCTTTCGGTCCTCCCCGAGTTCAGAAGGAGAGGCATAGCGGGGGATCTGATCAGCCGCGCCATAGCCTTCCTCCAGGGCAGGAATCTCCCGGAAATCACCCTGCACGTGGAAAAGGAGAACCGGGCGGCCCGGGAGCTTTACAGCAAGCTGGGATTTTTCGAAGAATTCTCCTTTGCGGCGGATTCACCCGTCATGGCCCATGGGACCCGCCGCCCCTGAAGGGCTCCCGGCCCGCTGCTCCCCGATTCGCGGAACTTCACCGTCTTCTCCCTTTCGGGATCGCTCCAGTTGTCCCATCCTTCAGGCGCTATGTGCCTCCCCATAAAACAGTCCAGGAATGAAACGGCTGCATGGCGTCTCCACGGGCGTCCCAGAAAGACCGATGCCTCATCGGCGGTGCCCGTCAGCCTGCACCGGATAAACTCGTAACCCCGATCGGCTCCCGCGGGATGGGAACCGGCGGTGATAAAGCCCCTCCTCCCCTCTTCCAGCTTCAGCGAATGGATTTCGCAGTTTATGAATTGCGCCATGGCCGATCCGAAGATGAAATCGATATCTCCGCAGATAAAGCAGTCCTCGTAGAGCTGATGGAAAACCGGTCCGTCGCGATCGTCGGTGAAGCGGTAGGGATGGACGGGATTGATTCCCTTTGGAACCGGATCGACGGGAAGCGGTCCCGTACAGAGCGTGTCCTGATGGCCCATAAGGCGGCAGTTCTTCAGGTGTATCCTGTCGGCGTCGCCGTAGAAAGCCACGGCCTGCCCCGCTGTCGATCCCGGTCCGGCAGAGTTTTCAATGATCAGGTTTTCTCCCGTGAAACCCCTTCCCCCTACATAGACGGTGTAGGAATTGAAAGTCCCCATGGGGCTTCCGTCGGGAAGGTTTTTCATGGCGCTGTCGTCCCAGGTAATGACTGTCCGGAGGGGATCTTCTCCGATCAGCGTGACATCGCTTCTCATTATGCGCAGTTTTTCCCGGTATACACCCGGTTTCAGTGTTAATGTGACCGGTCCTTCGGGCAGACACCCGAGACTGTCCAGAGCTGCCTGAATCGTTGTAAATTCCCTGTCGGGACCGACGATCAAATTTTTCATCATACCTCTACTATCGCAGTATTTTGTCTTTTTTATATAGGATTATTTCTTTTTAAGGCAACAGGTGTTGGATAGACTGATAAAAAAGAGTTTTTGAGGGGCATGATAATTGGCGTCTGAATATGTAAATCCTGTTCTTCCCGGTTTCAGACCGGATCCCTCGGTGGTCCGCGTCGGCACCGATTACTATATGGTTAATTCCACATTTCACTATTTTCCGGGAATCGTCATATCCCGTTCCACCGATCTGGTTCACTGGACCGATATAGGCCATGTCTTTACGAGAAGCGAATGGCTCGATCTCTCCATCCTTCCCGATTCGCGGGGTTTCTGGGCCCCCGATATCTCGTGGCACGACGGTTTGTATTACATATTCGTCACCCTGCGGCTCAACGAACTGAAGAGCGACGGCACTCCCGCCGATCTGGTGCGGCGCCAGATGATCGTCACGGCGGAAAAACCCGAAGGCCCCTGGTCGCGCCCCCGGTTCATCGACATAAACGGCATAGATCCCTCCCATTTCGTCGATGACGACGGTTCCCATTACATGGTTCTCAATCCCGGGGCGACCCTGGTTCCCCTGGACAGGGAATGCACCAAAGCCATAGGCAAACCGGTGAAGATCTGGGAAGGCTCGGGGGGAAGAGCCCCGGAAGGACCCCATATTTTCAGAAAAGAGGGCTGGTACCATATCGTCATGGCCGAGGGGGGAACGGGTTTCGGCCATCAGATTGCCACGGGCCGGTCGCGGAATCTCTACGGCCCCTACGAGAGCAATCCCCATAACCCGCTGCTCAAACAGACCGATCCCTCGGCGGAACTCCAGAGGACGGGGCACGGCAAGTTCGTCATGACCCCCGATGGGGACTGGTGGACCCTCTACCTCTGCGGGAGGCCGCTCCTCTTTTCACGGAGCGGCATGGAAGACGACAGATTCTGCGTTCTGGGCAGGGAAACGGCACTGGCTCATGTGGAATGGACCGATGAACAGTGGCCCGTGATAAACGGCGGGAAAGGACCCCTGCTGAAAGGACAGGTCCCCGATCTTCCATCGGATTCCCGAATAATCCCCGAGCTCGATGATTTCGACGGACCGGAATTGGGGCTCCAGTGGTACACCCCCAGGAATCCCGATTATTCCGCTTTCAGCCTGACCGAAAATCCCGGCCACCTGAGAATCTACACGAGAGACGGAGACCTGGATACCCTCTCGGCGAAACCCTTTCTCCGGAGGCAGGAGCACTTCAGCGGCTCGGCTTCCTGCCGGATGATCTTTCTTCCGGGAGATGAATATATCGAAGCCGGTCTGACGGCATATTACGACACGAAAACCCATATGAAATTCTGCCGGGTCAGAGCCAACGGGAGGCTGTGGATCCGCCTTTCGGAAAACCGGGGTTACGGCTACAGGACTCTCGCCGAGACTCCCGACAGCGAACAGGACAAAGGGGTCATCTATCTGGAAATGCGGTTCCGCGACCTGGAGCGGACCTTCCTCTGGTCCTGGGACGGCGAAAACTGGATCGAGCTCGATACGGTCAGGGACTGCTGGTTTCTCTCCGACGAAGGCTTCGCCATGGAGGGACACAAGCGATTCACCGGAGCCATGGTGGGGGTCTACGGATACAACGGCGGAAAAGGGACTGTGGAATACGCCGATTTCGACTGGTTCAGGTACCGTGCTTCTGTCTGACCCACTGGCCGGGGCTCACACCGGTGTGTTTTCTGAAAACTTTGGCGAAGTAACTCTGATTGATGAAACCCGTTTTCCCGGCGATTTCCGCAATGCTGATTTCGTTCCTCGCCAGAAGCATCTTCGCCCGTTCGATCTTCAGCATCTCGTGGAGCGTCTGGACGGTGCACCCCGTCAGCTTTTTCGTCTTGATCATGAGATTCGATTCCGACAGGCCCAGATCCCTGGCCATAAGGGCGATATTGGTTTTTTCCCCCAGATGGTCCGTGAGATATTCGAGGATTTTCCCCGTAGTCAGCGCGCCGCCTCCCCTTTCCGACGAGCTTCCCGTTTCCAGGATGCTCCGGAATGTGGAAGAGTGGAGGAGCGCTTTCTTTTCCCCGCTGGAAAATACCCGGTTCTCCTTCAGGTAGTTGCCGTAAAGCGCCTGGCTGAGGAGGAGGCAGAGCATGTCGTAGATGGCGATGTTCCGCGGACCCGCTTCCAGCATCACTATGCCTATGTATTTTTCCCTGTGGTAGAGGATCTTCATGACATAGGAGAAACTCCCGTTGTGCCTCGTCACCAGGTGCTTGACCGGTATGGAGCCCGGAAAGACCGGATCGCCGGCTGATTCGCCCGGCAGGGCCGATCCGTGCCTGGGGGGATACTCCATGGTTATTCTCCCCGTTCCCAGGTCGGAATAGAGCTCGTCCTGGAGGATGAGGATA
>JAFGPQ010000071.1 GCA_016936115.1 Spirochaetales bacterium
GGGCTCTCTCATGGTGGGGCTTTCATATGCCAAGGGCCTCGCCTGGTCTTTGGGGGTGCCCATGGTGGGCATCAATCACGTCAAAGCCCATCTCTTCGCTCCCCATCTGGAGTATGATATTCCCTATCCCTATCTGGGGGTTATCGTCTCGGGAGGGCATACCATGATCTGCCGTGTAGACGGTTTTGACGATATGGAGGTTCTGGGAACCACGGTGGACGACGCCTGCGGCGAAGCCTTCGACAAGGTGGCAAAATTCTATGACCTGGGCTATCCCGGGGGTGTGGCCATAGACCGGCTGGCCCGGAAGGGGGACGATCGGGCTTTCAACTTTCCCCTGCCCAATCTGCACAAGGGGGGCCATGAGTACGATGTTTCCTATTCGGGGCTTAAGACGGCGGTGATCAACCAGCTGGAGCAGTTTCGAGCCGAAGGGGCCGAGGCGACCCCTGAGAATATCGCCGCTTCCTTTCAGAAGCGGGCCGTTGATATGCTCATGAAGAAAATCGCCCTGGCCGTAGAGAATACCGGGCTGACCCGTGTCGTCGCCGGGGGAGGGGTCTCGGCCAACTCCCGGTTCCGCAGTTCCCTGTCGGCCCTGAAGGGGGTGGAGAGTTTCTTCCCCTCATTGTCCCTGTGCGGGGATAACGGCGCCATGATTGCCGGGCTGGGGTATCACTATCTGCAAAGGGGAGACCGGGCCGCTCTTAACGAGTCCACCCGGGCACGTATCCCCGGATACCGCAATATCTAGGTAGGCTCCCAGTAGTAGGCATAAACTCCGTACTCGCCTATAATGGGGACATGAAAAAGGATGCACTTATTGCCCCGTCCATCCTGTCTGCCGATTTCAGCAGAATGGGAGAGGGGATTCAGGCTATTGACGAGTCGGGAGCCGATTGGGTTCACATTGACGTGATGGACGGATGTTTCGTTCCCCCTATCACTTTCGGGCACCATATGGTTTCCGCTATCCGCCCTCTGACGAAGAGGGTTTTCGATGTCCATCTCATGGTTGAGAATCCGGACAGCCAGCTGGATGCTTTTGCCGGGGCGGGCGCCGATTACATCACTGTACACCAGGAGGCCTCGGTCCATCTTAACAGAACCCTGAACCGTATCCGGGAATTGGGATGCCGTCCCGGCGTTTCCATTGTTCCCTCCACCCCGGTCTCTTTTCTCAGCGAAGTCCTTCCCTTTGTGGAGCTGATACTCATCATGACGGTGAATCCCGGATTCGGGGGACAAAAGATGATCCCCTCCTGTCTGGACAAGGTCAGAGAGCTGCGCCGGATTCGGGAAGAGAAGGGTATGGAGTGGCTGATCTCTATTGACGGGGGGGTAAACGACTCCACCCTGGAGATGGTTCGCGATGCGGCTCCCGATGTGATGGTCGCCGGATCGGCCTTTTTTTCCGCTGCCGATAAAGGGGAATTCGTTAGAAACTTTAAATAACCCCCATTTCGGCCGATAAGGTAAGTAGAGGTCTCGCGGTATGAATAAAAGAATCGCCCCCATCCTGTTTTTTCTTGCGGGTTTTTCCCTTCTCCTTTTTGCATCGGAGGGGGATGATATCTTCCGGGAAGGGTTGAACTCCTTTAATAGGGGAGAGTATTTTCAAGCTTACAAACAATTTACCCGTCTTGTGGAAGAGGAACCCTTTTACTACTACCGGGCCAATGCGGTCTTCTGGCAGGGAAAATCTCTTTATATGATGGGCGATTATGTCCAGGCCGGTACTCTGCTGGATCAGTTTCTTATGAACTGGCCGGACAACGCCTACTATGAGGAAGCCCTCTATCTGACAGGGAAGAATAACTTTTCCCGGGAGAATTACGAGGCGGCCATTGAGAGTTTTATTCGTTTTTCCGAGGAGTATTCCCGCAGCATCTATCTTCCCCATGCCCTCTACTGGATGGGAGAGGCTCTCTACAATCTGGGCCACATCGACGAGGCACGGGAGCTTTATGACCGGGTGATCCGGGAGTTCCCCGACAGTTCCAAAAGGGAAGCCGCCCGTTACCGGAACGCTCTGATCGATATCAAGGAGCGGGAAGAGAAGCTGCTGGAACTCCTGAAGTGGAGCCATGAGGAGTTTCTGAAAAGCGGTCAGGACAATACCATGGAGAAAGCGGTGTACGACGAGGCTCTCAAGGCTTACCAGAACCAGCTCGTCCTCTATGGGGACAAGGAAAGGGAGATGGCCCATTTGAATAAGCTGCTTCAGCTGAAAGAGAGGGCTCTGGCCCTGAAATCCTATTACCTGGATCAGAAGGAGGCCCTGTCCCGATGAAACGTTACTTTCTGTCCCTTCTGCTGATTGTTCCCTTCTGCCTTTCCGCCCTGACCCTGGAGAAGGGGAATCTCAAAATTGCCGCCGACGATCAGACCGGAGGGTATCTCTGTTATGCCCGCCTGTCATCTGAATCGGCCTGGTTCCCCCTCTATGTGGACTCCTTCACCTCCTCCTATCTGCAGATAGATCTGGACGGCCAGATTTCCATCCCCGGCAATTCCCGGGACTATTCCCTGCGTTTCGAACAGGAAGAGTCTGCCCTGTCCGTTATTTTCGAAGGGGCGAAACTGAAAGTCACCGAACGGATATCCTTTGAGGAGGACAGCCGCCATACCCCCTATTTCGCCATATCCCTGGAGTGGGAGAACCGGGGGAATGAGACGGTGGAAGCGGGTATCAAGAAAGTCATCGATACGACCTTCGTCAGAGGGAATACCCACTATCTGGTGGGAGGGGAATCGATCGGAGAGGAAACTCTCTTCACGGGCAGCTCTATCCCTGCCTCGGTTCTGTCCCTTGGCTCCCGGCCAGGGGAAAAACTCTATCTTAAAACCCGAACCCCTCCCGACCGGCTGCTCATGGCCAACTGGAACCGGCTGGACAGGGAAAGCTGGGATTATGAACCGGCGAAGGGAACCAACTTCAATGCCCTTCCTTTCTCCATTAATGATTCGGCTCTGGGATACTACTGGCTGCCACGGGCCGTGAAGAGGGGCGAGTCCGTAAAGGCTGCAGTCTATCTGGGGCCCTTTGATTTCTCCCTTGAAGAAGAGAAAACCACAACGGCCGTGGAATCGGTCTCCCCATATGTACCCGTGGCGGATCCCGATATGGCCCTGCTTCATCTGGAGGAACAGCTGGAGTATCTTGACAGGTTTCTCACGGATGTGCAGACTCTCATTGAGAGAGGAGAGAATCTCTCCCAGGACGAAATACTGGCCCTGGAAGACAGACTGGAAATCCTGGAGCGGAAAAAGCAGGACTATGAGAAATTACGCTAAGGAACTGCGTAAAGCGGTCAACCTCATCTCCCGTAAAAAATATACCCCGGCTATACGATATCTGGAGCCAAAAGTCCCGATATACCTGGAGGATGACGGGTTCTACTATCTTCTGGGACTGGCTCTTTACTACACAGGAGATATGGGGGGCGCCCGCTTTTATTTCGAAAGGGGACTCCTCGCAAACCGGAATAACCAGGACATCAAACTAATGCTGGCCCTGACCCATCTGAAAAGAAAGGATTCGGCGGAAGCGGCGAAAGCCTGGCTATCCATCCTGGAGGCCCATCCGGAGAACAAACGGGCGTCCCGGGGATTGGAAATCCTCCGGCGGATCGATAACGAAAAGGATCTGAACGCCTTTATCGACGGGGGCAGGCATAAACGGCTCATGCCCCCTTTCAAAAAGCCCCCCCTCTGGCCCTGGGCAGCGGGTCTTGTTACTCTGGGAGTTCTGGCCGCCGCAGCGCTATTCTTCATACCCCGGATCAGTCTTCCCGAAAGGGAACCCTCCCGGGAGGAACTGAACTATCTGGATATGGATATTTCGGGCATTCCCGTGAGCAATCCCGCCGGGACCTTTCATTATGTGCTGACCGTGGATGAAATCCGTAAATCCTACAACCGGGCGGTGGAGCTTTTTGACAAAAGCCGGGATAACGAGTGCCAGGTCGAGATAAACCGCATCAACAACTCCAATGCCTCGGGGGATCTGAAAAAAAGAGTTTCCCAGCTGGAGGGGTACCTGGAGAAGCCGGATTACACCGCCTTTCCCACGGACTATACCTACGCCCAGGTCCAGAAAGACCCTCTGCTCTACGAGAATTGCTGGGTCCTGTGGAAGGGGCGGCTGACCAACCTTGATATCGGGGAGGAGCGGATCTCATTTCTGTTTCTGGTGGGTTTCGAGAATGAGACATTTCTGGAAGGTTCCATTCCCGCCTACATCGAATACGGCGTGAAGATCGATCAGGAACTGCCCGTGGAAATCATGGGGCGCATCGTCAGGGAAGAGGGGGAGCTTGTCCTCAAGGTCGACCTGATTCGCCATATTCTTCCCAAGTCCTGAAGAGATCGTTAAGTCCCGGATCGGTTCTTCCAAAAAAATAAGATTTCTCCTATAATAGCGGGATAACGGGAAATTCCGAGCCGTTATAAAGGGTAGGGGTACTTATGAAATCATCGACAAAAGAAACGGTAAAAGCCGCCACGAAAGAGGAAAAGGAAAAAGCCCTCGATGCGGCTCGGCTTCAGATAGAAAAGCAGTTCGGCAAGGGTTCTCTTATGAAAATGGGTGAGTCCCGGAATCTGGATATTGAGGTCATTCCCTCCGGATCCATTGTTCTGGACGAAGCTCTGGGCGTGGGCGGTTATCCCAAGGGAAGAATCCTGGAAATATACGGGCCCGAATCCTCCGGTAAGACGACTCTGGCCCTCCATGCTATTGCGGAAGCTCAGAAGAAGGGGGGGATCGCCGCCTTCGTGGATGCGGAACATGCCCTGGATCCGGCCTATGCGGAAAAGCTGGGCGTGAATGTGGCCGATCTCTGGGTCTCCCAGCCCGATACGGGGGAACAGGCCCTGGAGATTGTGGAATCCCTGATCCGCTCCGGCGCCGTTGATATCGTGGTGGTCGACTCCGTGGCTGCTCTGACCCCCCAGGCCGAGATCGAAGGGGACATGGGCGATTCCCATATGGGGCTGCAGGCCCGTCTCATGAGTCAGGCTTTGAGAAAATTGACCGGTATCATCTCCAAATCGGGGTGTTCCCTTATCTTTATCAACCAGATCCGTATGAAAATCGGGGTCATGTTCGGGAATCCGGAGACCACTACCGGGGGTAACGCTCTGAAATTCTATGCTTCCGTACGTCTGGATGTTCGGAAAATTGAAACCATGGCGAAGGGGTCGGAAGATCCGATCGGAAACCGCATCCGGGTCAAGGTGGTCAAGAACAAGGTAGCCCCTCCCTTCAAGAAGGTGGAGATGGAGATCCTTTTCGGCAAGGGGATCAGCGGTACGGCCAGTCTTCTCGATTCGGCTCTGGCCCATGATCTGATTCAAAAAAGCGGAAGCTGGTACTCCTACAAGGATGAGAAGATAGGTCAGGGACGGGAAAGCGTCAAAACCTTCCTTGAGGAGAATCCCGCTGTTGCCCAGGACGTGGAACAGGCTATCAGAAAGATCGCTTTCCCCGAGAAGAAGCCCCGGGGCGAAGAAGCGGGTAAGGATAAGGAGAAAGCCGCCCCCGCCGCGGAGTAATGGCACGGGTTTATATCGGCGGAGGGTCCAACAGGGGGGACCGGCTGGAATACCTGCTTTCGGCCCGCCGGATTCTGCAGGAGCATCTGCAGGAATTGAAGGTCTCCCCCCTCTATGAGACGGCGCCTCGGGATTATCTCGATCAGGATGATTTTCTCAACTGCGTTTTCTCCGGAACCACTGCTCTGGAGCCGCTGGCCTTCCTTGATAACCTGCAGGGCATCGAAGCACGGGTGGGCCGGATCAGGGAGGGGGCCATTCCCAAGGGACCCCGGGTGCTGGATCTGGATATTCTTCTGTGGCAGGACCGGGTTATCGATCATCCCCGTTTGACAGTCCCCCATCCGGCTATGAGGGAGAGGGCCTTTGTTCTGATTCCCCTGCTGGCTCTGGAGCCGGAACTGACCGATCCGGCAAGCGGAAAACCTCTGGCCGAATATCTTGCCGCTCTGGAAGATCAGGGCGTACGGAAGGTGGAC
>JAFGPQ010000001.1 GCA_016936115.1 Spirochaetales bacterium
AACGCTAGAACAGTCCGGTAATTCTCCCGGTCTCCCTGTCTATATCCACATCCATATAGGCGGGGCGGCTTCCCAGTCCGGGCATGGTGCGGATGTCTCCGGCCAGGGGGTAGACGAAGCCCGCCCCGGCGCTCAGGCGGATGTCCTGTACGGGAAAGACATAGCCCGGAGGAGGGACGTTTTTGTAGCGGGGATCATGGGAGAGGGAGTACTGAGTCTTGGCCATGCACACGGGCAGGGTCCCGTAGCCCCAGTCGGCGAACTGATCCATCTTCTTCTGCACATCCCCGGTGAATTCCACCCTTGAGGCCCCGTAAACCTGCCGGGCCAGGATATCGATCTTCTCCCTCAGGGACATCCCGGGCTCATAGAGGTATTGCAAAGGCGCTTCCGATTCGGAGGCCTGCGCCACGGCCCGGGCCAGTGCGGCGGCCCCTTCGCCGCCATGTTCCCAGTGATGGGAGACGATGCTCTCCAAAGCGCCCCCTTTCAGAGCCTCCTCCCGGATAACCTCCCACTCTTCGGTGCTGTCCGTGGGAAAGGCGTTGACGGCTACCACCACGGGCAGACCGAAACGGCGGGCTATGGCGATGTGGGCGGTCATATTGGCGCAGCCCTTTCTTACCAGTTCCCGGTTTTTCTCGGAATAAACCCGGTCCAGGGGCTTGCCGGGTACAACCGACGGACCGCCCCCGTGCATCTTCAGGGCTCTCACGGTCACTACGAGGACGGCTGCCCGGGGAAGGAGGCCGGAGGGACGGCATTTGATGTGTATGAATTTTTCCAGACCCATGTCGGAGCCGAAACCGGACTCGGTGACCAGGTAATCGGCCATGTTACGGCCCATCAGATCGGCGATGACCGAGGAATTCCCGTGGGCGATGTTCCCGAAGGGTCCCGTATGGACCAGGGCGGCCTGCTCCTCCAGGGTCTGCAGCAGATTGGGCAACAGGGCGTCCTTGAGAAGCACCGCCATGGCCCCGGCCACGCCGAAGTCCTCCGCCGTGAGGGGGCGTCCTTTTTTATCCAGGGCCATGATCACCCGGCCGATCCGGTTGCGCATATCTCCCAGGCTTGTGGCCAGGGCCAGGATAGCCATGAGCTCGCTGGCCACGGTTATGTCAAAGCCGGTCTGCCGCACCGGCCCGTCCCCCCGTTCCCCCAGGCCGGTGATGATGTTCCTCAGGGAGCGGTCGTTGATATCCACTACCCGCCGCCACAGGACCCGGGTGGGATCGGGATTGAGCCGCGTGATTCCCTGTGAGGCGAGGAATTTGTCTCCCCAGCGGCCTTCGTGGTAGATGCGGCTGTCCACGGCGGCGGCTCCCAGGTTGTGGGCGGCCCCCACCGCATGGATGTCCCCGGTCAGATGCAGATTGAAGTCTTCCATGGGCACTATCTGGCTGTAGCCGCCCCCGGCGGCGCCTCCCTTGATACCGAAGGTGGGCCCCATGGAGGGCTGCCGGATGGAACAGAGGGATTTATGCCCCAGATAGGCCAGCCCTTCGGTCAGTCCCACGGTGGTGGTGGTTTTCCCTTCCCCCAGAGGTGTCGGGGTAAGGGCGGTCACATCGATATAGCGGGCCTGCGGGAACGGAGAAGGACGGTCCGGAAGGGACAGTTTTATCTTGGCGGCCCGGTCTCCATAGGCGATGATATCCTCGTCGACGAGGCCGTAACGGCGGGCTATTTCCTGTATGGGACGAAGCCGGGCGGACTGGGCGATCTTCAAGTCGGACGGTACGGGGTTTTCTTTTGTTACGGACATGGATGGGCCTCCCTCTCTTCTTTCATTGTAAGCGGATTGACAGGGATTCGCAAATAGGGTATTTCAATCTCCATGGAATGGTTTGACTCACCCTGCTACCGCTGCGAATCGGCGGCCTGCTGCTCCCATCTGCCCCTCTTCTCCTTTACCATTGATGACAGGAGGGACTGGGAGAAGGGCGCCTCCCTTCTGAGGTTTCCCGATATACGTCTGGGCCTGCGCAGCGACGGGGAGTTCCGGGTCTATCTGGGGCGCACCTGCGCCTTCCTGACCGGGGACAGGCGCTGCCTCAATCACGATACGCCCAGGCAGTCGAAAATCTGCATGGGCTACAGTCCCCATACCTGCTGGTACAAGCGGGCCTTTCATCCTCAGAACACCGATCTGCTTATCCTGTTGGACTCTGTCCGGTTCGCCGCTTTGGAGAAGGGAATTACCTGGAACGAAGCGGGGGAAGTGGACCGGGTGGCCGACTGGGAAGTTCTGAAGGAGCTTACCGCCGCCCATCCCCTGGATATCAAACCCTTTCGAGAGAGGGAAAGGGCAGTAACTGATACGCCGACGGCCCTGCTGATGCCTCCGGGGAAACCGGAAAAGAGGGAACACTGGGATCTGGTCCGGTTCCGCCTGGGGTTTCCCGGGGTCTTTCTCTCCCGGGCCGGGGAAGATGGGGAACCCTGGGCTTTTCTTATCTCTTCGGACGGAGAAGTCCCCTCCGGGGATGATCTGGCAACGGGGGTAATCATGGATCCCTTCGCTACGGGCAACAATCCCCTTAAATCATCCCTGCTGACCTGGGAAGGGCTTAACAGACGGGAAGGCATTTAGTTTTTTTGTGTTTGACATATTTCAAAAACCCTCCCTATAATGATTCCATTGTAAAAAAAGGGGAGTTTATTTGTGTATGACCCGGTTCAGGGGGAAGGGATTCGGGAAAAAGTTCTCAGATCCTATCTCTCGGGGATTCAGAAAAAGTATTTAAATATCATATTTCTGGCGGCATTCACCCTTTTCGCCCTCCTGTGCGGTATTTACCTGTGGGACGGGGACCGGGTGGATCTTTTCGGAGACATTCTCATCCTTCTGCCCCTCTTTCCCATTTTTCTGTACTACGTCCGTTCCCGTAATTGCGACGTTACCGCCTATCTGCTCCTCGCCGGTCTGCTTCTTGTCATCTATCCGGGTATGCGGGAGGGGGGGCTTCGGCCTCTGGGGATTATCTATGTCCTCTCCCTGCCTAATCTGACCGTCCTGCTCCTTCCCCTGAAGAAGGGACGCTACTTTCTGGGCCTTTATCTGGCCAGTCTCCTTCTGCTGATTCTTCTGAGTTCCCTGAATGTGTGGGAGCTTTCCTATCCCCGGCCGGTGATTCATATCATCGTTTTCGGATGTCTTCTCATGACCGCCCTTGTTACCACCCTCTCCTACCGGCAGGACAAGCTGATCAGCGATATGACCTATTATGCCTTTTTGGATAATTCAACGGTCTATTACAACCGCTACCGGCTCATCCAGGACCTGGAAAACCGCAGCCGGAAATCGCTTATCCTCATTAATGCGGACAATTTCAAGGAGATCAACGATACCCTGGGGTACCAGACCGGGGACCGGATCATCAATACCATAGGTGAGGTTCTGCAGAACAATATCAGCACCGAGGGGATCTACCGCCTCTCCGGTTCGGAATACGCCCTGCTCACTTTTCATTCCCAGAGCCTCTGGGACGAGGAGGACAGCCGGATCATCGCTCTGGTCCAGTCCATTCTCTACGATGTGTCCCGAACCCGCTTTCTGGAAGGGGACATTCGGATTCCGGTGAGCGTATCCATCGGTATCGCCCGGGACGACGGTTTCCGGGGCAGCGATCTTCTGAACTGCGCCGACCTGGCCCTGCAGGAGGGGAAGCTCTCAAAGAGCAAGTTCTGTTTCTACAATCCCCGCATGGACAAACGGAGCGATATGATACTGACCATGAAGTGGGACGATCAGATTGAGACGGCCTTCGAGGAGAACCGGATTCTGCCCTACTATCAGCCCATCTACGATAACCGGACCGGGGAAGTTGTCCGCTACGAGTGCCTGGTTAGAATGATCGACAAGAACGGGGCGGTCCATCTGCCCGAGGATTTTCTTGACGTGGTGCTGAAGAAGAAGCTCTATCCCCGGCTGACCCGCACTGTCTTCCGCCACGGGGTGCAGGCGGTGAAGGAGAGGAGCATTCCCATCTCCCTGAATATTTCCGAGGACGACATCAGCGATCCCTTTACCCGGGAGTATATCTTCCTTTTGCTGGAACAGAGTAACGTGGGTCCCTTCATTCAGTTCGAGATACTGGAATCGAAGGAGTTCAACGATATCGAAGGGCTGAATCATTTTCTGGACCGGGTGCGCCTTTTCGGCTGCAAGGTGGCCATTGACGACTTCGGGTCCGGCTACTGCAATTTCGATTATTTGACGGCGATAAAGACCGATTACGTGAAGATCGACGGCGCCCTGATCCTCGGGATCGACAAATCACGCAAGAAGAGGCTGCTGGTGGAGAATATAGTGGCCATCTCCCGGGAGCTGAATATCGAAACCGTGGCGGAGCATGTCTCCTCTTCGGATATTCTTGAGATGGTGAGAAGTCTGGGGGTAACCTGTTCTCAGGGATTCTACCTGGGAGAACCGGCCCCCTTCAGTCTTCTGAATCAATTGAAGAGCCCTAGTTTTTCTCTCCAATCAGCCGGAGTCCTTCCAGTATAAGCCAGGGCTCCCGGTAGGTGAACCGGTCCGTTAGCGGCGCGATCACCCCGGAGAGTCCCCCCGTGGCGACCACCGCCTTTACACCGCCCAGTTCTTTGCTCATTCGGTCGATGAGCGATTCCACCAGCCCCGTATAGCCGAAGATCACCCCGGACTGGATACTGGCGGTGGTATTGGTGCCGATCGCCTTCTCGGGAGCTTCCAGCCAAACCTGGGGCAGCTGGGCCGTATTCAAAGAGAGGGCCCCCGCCGCCGACTGTAACCCGGGAGCGATGGCCACGCCCCGGATTTCTCCTC
>JAFGPQ010000072.1 GCA_016936115.1 Spirochaetales bacterium
ATCCCCCCGTGCCCCATATAGGTCTCCCCGTGACCGGCATATCCCCCGCGGCAGGCGGCTTCCCAGAACCGGCGGACCAGCTCCTTACCGCTGATATTTCCCCAGCCGTGCTGTATGTTCCCCTCATAGCATATCTCATCCAGAACGACCGGCTTACGGAATCGATCCCGCCACTCATTGACGAACTCGGCGGACTTATAGGCATCCTGCCTCTGAATACTGCAGTGGGTCACCCAGGGCCGGCTGTAGTCGTAGAAGGGTTTGCAGTTATGAATAGATCGGAGATGCCCGTAGGGATCATTATCCACAATGATGTGGGCCAGACGTTCCCAATCGGACAGGGTTTTCGCGTCCATAAGGTCGTACTCATTGGCCAGGGACCACCAGATATTCCGAAAGGCGGAAAACCGGGCAACTATATACCTGAAATAGAGATCGTCATTATCGCCGCCCATCCGGCTGAACCCCCAGCGATCATAGGGGTGGAGCATAATGATGTCCGCTTCGATACCCAGCTCCATCAGATCGATGATATTTCTTTCCAGTTCCTGAAAATGCACCGGATTTAACCGGGTGAAATCCCAGCTGTTCCCCGGTGTCTTTCCGTTGTATTCCTGAAAATTCTTTTTCGTAATCCCCGAATTGTCACAGGGAGTCCCCTCGTAGGGGTAGGTCAGGGGTTCATTGAAATTGTAATCGTAGTGCTTGGGAAAGACGCAGAAACGGATCTTATTGAAACCGGAATCCCCGAGGGACTTCAGAGTCTTTTCCTGCAAATCCCGGCTCTGGTGTGTCCACACATAGGCGGTGGTTCCCACAGAATAGTGGGGGGAACCATCCTCATAGGCAAAATGCCATGTATTAGCCACCCGGACGGGTCCCCGGTTATTTCCGGAGGGTTCCCCGGCTATGAATTCCCCGGAGTAGGTCCGGTCGCTGAAGTCCCCTTCGATACGGAATTCATAGGCACCCGTAAAGGAGGGCATAAACCTGACCTTATATTTTCCTTCCCCGTCATAAAAGCCCGATACGGTTTTGCTCTCATCCTTCGAAGAGAATGTTCCCCTGATATGGTAATCTGTAAAGGGATTTCCCTCCGACTTCCCGGTAACCGCAATTTCTATAAATCCCCATTTTTCCACTTCCCCGGTATATTCCAGCGACATACATCCTCCCTGTCCTTATATTCTTTTCTTTTACCAGCAAATAATACCCTTTGCCCTTACTATTTGTCAATTTTGCTTTTCGTTTATTTTCTTTTCCTTTGCCTTTCCCCTGTAAGGGATTCTATGGTAAAACTAAGGTAACAGCCGAAAGGGAGAACCATGTCAGAAGCCATTTCAAAAATCATCCCCATTATCCTCCTCGTATCCCTGGGGTATCTCATTCAGAGGCACCGATGGGCCACAGACGATCAGATGGGTAAGATCAGACTGGGCATCATCATGCTGGCCCTGCCCGCAGTCCTTTTTACCACTTTCATGAGAATGGAGCTCAAAAAGGAGCAAGCCCTGGTAACGGCTCTCTTTTTCCTGATAATGTGCCTCGCCTTCGTCGCCGGCCGGCTGGTTTCCCGGCCGATGAAAAAATACGGGGACCTGGTCCCTTTCATGTGTACGGGCATGACCTTCGGCGTACTGGGAATCCCCCTCTATGCAGCGGTATACGGCGTGGAGAATCTGGGCCAGGTCTCCCAGTTCGCCATCGGCCACGAATCCTTTATCTGGTTTATCTATGTAACAATGCTCAAGAAGGACTTCAACGGGGAACCATTCGGGATCAAGACGATGGGCAACTTTATCAGGTCTCCCCTTATACTCTCTATTCTGGCCGGAGTAGCCGCGAATATGCTGGGTGTAGATGAGTTATGCCGCCACAATGCCATCTTCAAGGGGATCTCCCATACCCTGGACTCCCTGGGCGGCTTGACGACACCCCTGATTTTCATCGTGACCGGTTACGGCATACAGCTGGAAAGGGCCTATGTGAAACCGGCGGTGAAACTTCTCCTTATCAGGTATGCGGTCCTCTTTTCGGTGGCTTACCTGGTCAAGTTCCTGATTATGGACAGGGTTATCGGAGAAGTGACTCCCCTCTACAATAGGGCCTTCTTCACCTATATGATTTTGCCCCCCCCCTACAGTTCCGCCATCTTCATAAGTCTCTACAGCACTCCGGAGAACACCTACGTGACCAATAACGTACTTGTGCTGAGCACGGTTATGGCCGTTACTGTTATGAGCCTGGCCGCTCTGGTTGTTCCACTCTGATTCAGGCGGTGCTTTTAGTTTTCGTTTATTTTCGGTTTACTTGATAAATAGGCATAATTATAGTATTCTACAGATAGCAGAAAACATTTGATAAGGGCATTCACATGTTAGCAGAACAGCGCAGAGAGAAAATCATAGAACTCATAAGAGAAAACGGCAATGCCCGCGTAAGCTACTTAAGCGAGCTATTTCAGGTAACCGAACCAACCATCCGCCAGGATCTGATGAAAATCGAAGCGGGCGGGGAAATCGCCCGGGATCACGGCGGGGCTTATCTGGTCTCGACGAAAAGCAGTGTCCCCAGTCTCTCACTGGGACATCAGGACAATATGGACCTGAAACAGAAGATCGGCAGAAAGGCGGCGGAATTCATCAAGCCGGAAACAACCCTGATTCTGGACTCGGGAACCACGGTCACCGAACTATCCAGGAGCATCGTGAATATCAGGAATCTGCGGATTATTACGAACAGTCTGAATATCGCCCTGCTTCTGGGAGCCCAGCCGGAAATCGAAGTACATATGACCGGGGGAGAGTTTAAGGCGCCCACCCTCTCTCTGACGGGGGATAAGGCGGCCACCTATTTTGACAACATGCATGCGAACCAGCTCTTCCTGGCCGCCGCCGGTATTACGAAAACCGGGGAACTGACCTACCCGGGTTTTTCCGACCTTCCGGTCAAGCAGGCCATGATCGATTCTGCGGATGAGATCTACCTTCTCATCGACTCCACGAAAATCAATAAGCCCGCCTTCGCCGCCCTCCATGCTCTTGAGAAGGTCAACTACCTGATTACCGACGAGGGCATCTCCGAAGAGGACCGCCGGGCCTACGAGAAGCTGGGCATCAAGATCATAATCGCGTCCTAAACAGCCGAACCGGCATTTCTACCAGCAGCAGTATCCCCCGTCCACCAGCAAATTAACACCGGTGCAGAAAGATGCGGCTTCGCTGGAAAGAAAGACAGCCGGTCCCACGATCTCATCGGGTGAGCCGATCCTGTTCATGGGCGTGGCCACGGCAAATTCCGCCATGATGTCCTTCATCTCCGGCCTTGGCGCTGTTGCA
>JAFGPQ010000005.1 GCA_016936115.1 Spirochaetales bacterium
GAAATGCTTCTGCATGACCGGATAGACTATCAGTACGGGAATAGTGGCGATCACAATCGCCGCGTTCTGCAGACTCTTGGGGAAGACCTGAACATCCTGGGAGGGAATGAATTCGTCGGTCAGGACCAGCTCCCTCAGCTTCACCTGAAAGTTCATCCATTTGGGATCGTTTATGTAAATGATGAAATGGAAGAAGTCGTTGTAGTAGAGCACGATGTAAAAGAGGCTGACCGCGGCGATGGCCGGTTTGGACAGGGGAAGCATGATTCGAATGAATATGGTCAGGGGATTGGCCCCGTCGATTTCGGCGGACTCCTTAAGGCTCTCGGGAACTTCGGCGAAGAAATTCTTGATGAGTATCAGATAGTAGGCTTCCACCGAAAAGGTAAGGATCACCGACCAGATACTGTCCAGGAGACCCAGGCGCCGAATCTGCATATAGGTGGGAATCAGGCCCCCGTTGAATATCATGGTAAAGAGAAGCATGTAGATAAAGAAGGACCGCCCGGGCAAATCCTTTTCGGTCAGCACGTAGGCGGACATGGTGGTCACAGTCATGGCCACCACTGTTCCGATACCGGTGACGAGAAGGGAGACGAAGAAGGGCCGGTACAGGCTTTCCGAACGCAGAATGGCCTCGTAGGCGGCCAGGGTGGCCTTCTGGGGCAGCAGGTGCATGCCGTAGGCGCCGACCCCGTCGAAGGAGTCGGAAAGGACCTTGATCAGGGGAATCACCATCATGATCACGAAAAGGATCATAAAAACGGCGTTTCCCACAAGAAAGGCGTTCCGGCTCCGGTTGTTTTTTTCAAAACCCAATATTTCGCTGATTGTTGTCATTGTGATTCGCTCCTAGAGAATGCTCTCTTCGTTAATTTTCTTACTCATCCGGTTGGCCCCCATAACGAGGACAAGGGAGATAACCGACCGGAATAGTCCAATCGCCGTGGAGTAATCGTAGTCGGCCTGTTCGAAACCGACGCGATAGGTATAGGTCCCGATAACATCGGCCACTTTGTAAACGAGGGGATTGTAGAGAACGAAAACGGGCTGGAACAGATTGAGCACCTTGGAAAGGCTCATGATGAATACGACCAGAATCGTTGTCTGCAGGCTGGGAAGGGTAATGGCGAAGGTCTGGCGCAGCCGACCCGCTCCGTCGATTTTCGCCGCTTCGTAAAGCTGGGGATCGATCCCCGTCAGAGCGGCCAGGTAGATGATGGTGCCCCAGCCGGTCTCCTTCCAGCGGTTGATAAAAAGAAAGGAGGGTCTCCACCACTTCTCATCCACCAGAAAATAGATGGGAGTCCCGCCGAATTTCTCAATGACCGCATTGATGATGCCCGTTTCGGGGGAAAGAATCATGGTAAAGAGGGAGGCCACAACAACCCAGGACAGAAAGTGGGGAAGATAAACTACTGTCTGGATAATCTTCTTGGAACCCTTGTGGCTCACCTCATTCAGCAGCAGGGCAAAGGCGATGTTAATTACAGTAGCCAGAACCAGATTGATGCCGCTGATGATCAGGGTATTGAAAAAACTGGTCCAGAACCGGTCGCTGGCGAAAAGATACCGGAAATTCTCCAGTCCGATAAAATCACGGATCCCCATGATCCCGAACTCGTAAAAGGCGATTCTTATTCCGTACATGGGAATATACTTGAACAGAACCAGAAACAGTATCATCGGCGTCAGCATCAGATAGAGCGCCTTGTACTTAACGATTTTTTTGATGGTTTTATTATCCTGAAGGTGCATAGGAACATTAAACAGCCCTTTTTCCAGGGGGTAAAGGAACAGATTTTCACAGAAGGCGGTAACCGTTGATATTCGGGGGAACACTTTTTGGTGTAAAGGGGCGGAATTCGATATTTCCCCCATATACGCAGAAAAAAAACGCCCGGTAAGTTATGATGGGAACATGAATTCCACAGGATACTACTCTCTATTAGATTTTTCTGAACCGAAAACGGGAAGCTCCGATTACACGGGAGCCTTTGCGAAGGCGGCGGAAGCGGCCGCACAGGCGGGAGGCGGGGTAATCATTGTGCCCCCGGGGGTTTTCCCCACCGGGCCGATACGGCTCTACTCAAATACGGAGCTCCGTCTGGCCCCGGGGGCGACGATCCGTTTCTCCGACGATCCCCGGGACTATCCCCTGGTCAACACCCGCTGGGGGGGGAACGACTGCGTAGCCCTTATGCCCATGCTCTTCGCCGACGGGGCCCAGAACGTCTCCCTGACCGGAAAGGGAACCCTGGACGGGAACGGGCGGTGGTGGTGGGAGACCTATCGCGCCATGGCCGCGGCGGGAAGCCCTACGGCGGAGTGGCCCCATCTGGCGGAGCTTAAGGAAACCCTGGCCCGGGTCATCGAGGCCAACGGGGAAATGGCCCGTTTCGATACGGGGGGCGGGGGCATGGAGTCGGGATTCCTGCGCCCTCCCCTGCTGCAGTTCAAGGATTGCCGGAACATCACCATTGAGGGGGTAACCTGTACTAATTCCGCCTTCTGGAATTGTCATATGCTCTACTCGGAGGATATCACCATCCACGACACACGGTTCGTCAGCCCCGCGGATGCCCCCAATACGGACGGTATGGATATCGACTCCTGCCGGGGGGTGCGCATCAGCGACTGCGTCTACGACGTGGGGGACGACTGCCTCTGCCTCAAATCGGGGATCGGACGGGAGGCCATGGCCGTGGGACGGCCCACGGAGGAAGTTGTGGTATCCAACTGCACCATGCTCCGGGGGCACGGGGGAATCGTTCTGGGTTCGGAGATCGCCGGGGGACTGCGGAACATCGTCATTTCCGGCTGCACCTTCCGGGGGACGGACCGGGGGATCCGGCTCAAGACCCGCAGGGAGCGGGGGGGATACGTGAAGAACGTGCGCA
>JAFGPQ010000073.1 GCA_016936115.1 Spirochaetales bacterium
AGACCCATACCTGGCAGGGCGCCCAGATCATGGGTGACAGCGAATCGGTGATGGATTCCATGGCCATAGAAGTGGCCCTGCGCCATCACGAGCACTGGGACGGCACGGGATACCCCGGGCGGATCGATCCGGAGACCGGCGAATGGCTCGATGAGAATGACCGGACCGGCCTGAAAGGAGAGGAGATTCCCCTTTTCGCGAGAATTGTGGCGATCGCCGACGTATTCGACGCCCTCATGTCGAACCGAGTTTACAAAAAAGCCTGGAAAGAGGAAGAGGTCATCGGATCAATGCTGGAACAGAAGGGAAAGCAGTTCGACCCGGAACTGATCGATTTGTTTATGGAAATTCTGCCTACCATCAAGCACGTGCAGGAGAAATATCCCGAACAGGATCAGGAGTAGCCCCCGGGCAGTCCCGCCCCGTAGAGCTTGCCGCAGGCCTTGTACATGCCCATGGCGGTCTGCATAATGGTTATGCTGCTCTCATCGGCCAGTTCCCGCATGCTGGTTGTGATTTCCTTCTCCCTGACAAAGAGAATATGCTCTATATCGGCCATTTCCGCCGTTCTGATGGCCTGAATATTAGCCAGACCTGTAACGAGAAGTGCCTTTTCCGGCTCGAGGGTGAGTATGTCGCTCATCAGGTCGGAGGCGCATACCATCTCTATGGGCGCATCCAGATTATCGCCGACAATCACACGGCCCTCTACTATGGTTAGAATTTCCCTTAACGTCATTATTTCTCCTGGTTGCCAATGATCTAAATATAGATCAGGTCCCCCCTATTAATCAAATGCCCGGATCGGTAAATCGTCTTTTTCTGCTACCCGATTGCTCTATTCGGTAAGGGAAATAATCCGGGCCACTTCCTCCGGCCAGAGCGCTTCGTCAATCGTCTCCAGAATCAGGGGAATGCCGTCAAACCTGGAATCGGCGGCGATTCTTTGAAACGCCTCCCAGCCGATATTCCCGTGTCCCAGGCTGTGGTGCCGGTCCACCCGGCTGGCGTATTCCGATTTGGCGTCGTTCAGATGCATCCCCTTCAGGAATTCAAACCCGATGATCCGGTCGAATTCTGCCCAGACCGCTTCCATGGACTCCGCCGTCCTCAGGTCGTAGCCGGCGGCGAACAAATGGCACGTATCCAGGCAGACCCCCACCCGGGATTTATCCTTCACCCCGTCTATAATCCGGGCGATCTCCTCAAAGCGGTTCCCCAGGTTGCTGCCCTGTCCGGCGGTATTTTCAATCACCATCACCGCCGATTCGGTTTGAGCAATAGTTCGATTCAAGCTCTCGGCGATCCGGTCCAGGCAGGCTTCCGGTTCCATGGCCTTCAGGTGGCTCCCGGGGTGAAAGTTTAAAAGCTTCAGGCCCAGCTTCTCCACCCGGCGCACTTCGTCCAGAAAGGCGTCCCGGGATTTTATCAGCTTCTCCCCATCCGGGTGTCCCAGATTAATAAGGTAGGAGTCGTGGGGCAGAATCATATCCGCCGTATATCCCTGTTCGCTCAAAGCCTGGGTGAACCGTTCGATATCCTCTTCGGTCAGATCCTTCGCCTTCCACTGGCGCTGGTTCTTGGTGAACATGCCGAATCCCGTAGCGCCCAGTTCCCGGGCCCGTTCCGGAGCGTTCCAGACGCCTCCCGATATGCTTACGTGGGGACCTATACATTTCATCAAACCTACTTGTCTCCCTCTGCGGGAACAATACATATAAAGGAGAACTCCTCCTCCCCGGCGTTTTTAAACTGATGTAGCTCCCCGCTCTTCACGTAGGCCGTGTCTCCGGGGGCGACCGATTTCTCTTCCCCGTCGATGAAGAGAGTGCCCTTCCCGCTGACGATATAATTGATATGGGGCCAGTCGTGGCTGTGTCTGGGGGTAAAACCTTCTTTTCCCAGGGTGAAAATCCGCATGGACCAGCCCTCCCATCCCTCTTTGGCGGTAATGGCCGTGGTTTTGGTCACATACAGGGCGCCGTTCATGACAATATCTTTACGTAACTGATCTTCTTTCTTTAAAAGGGGCATTATAATTCTCCTGCCAGGGGGATTGATTCCATGGCACCGGAACGGGAAACAGTAAGCGATGAGGCCCGGGATGCTGAATCCATGGCTTCCTGAATACTCAGACCCTGTACGCGGGAGGAAAGGAAATATCCCAGGAAGGTATCCCCGGCGGCGGTGGTATCCTCCACGGGGGTGTCCACAATGGGGGAGTAAATCCGCTCCCCGCCGCAGCCGTAGAAGGCGCCTTCCTTGCCGGCGGTAAGGAGTATCCGCAGCTGCGGGTAGGCGGCGGTGAGCCGGTCCAGGGTCTCTTCGGGAGTTCCTTGCTCCCCCGCAAGGTCCTGTCCTTCAATCTCGTTCACAACCAGATATTCCAGTTTCTCCAGGGGCCAGGACTTTACTTCATCCGTAAAGGGAGCGGGATTCAGACAGATTTTCATTCCCCGTTCCGCAGCTTTGTTAAGCACATAGGGGGTGATGTTTATTTCATTCTGCAGTACCAGGTAATCCCCTTCGTCAAAAAAGGCGAGAACGGAATCGGCATGTTCCTTCCCATTGTTCAGATTCCCACCCCCGTAAAGGACGATGGAGTTCTGCCCCTCCCGGTCCACCTGAATCAGGGCCTGTCCCGTGGGACCGTCGTAATCACGGATGAATTCCGTATTCACCCCGAACCTGCCCAGCAGTTCCCTGAGCCAGGCCCCGTCGGTTCCCACCGTACCCGCATGCCAGACCGGTGCCCCCGCCTTGGCCAGGGCCACCGACTGGTTGGCCCCCTTTCCCCCGGCCGATGTGACCAGGGACGCCGCCGAGAGGGTTTCCCCGGGGCGTACGATATGGGGGACCTGATAAATCAGGTCTATGTTAAGGGATCCGAAATTGAGAATCTTCATATTGGCCTCCTCCTGCCCATGCATAATAGCATAATTTAGCCGACAGAATGAAGAATGATAGGGAGGGATCCGGAATTTTCCGGTTTTTCTCATTGCCCCTTGACCGGACCGGCAAATTTAGTTACTTTAGCTGCTAAAATAATTATTTCCTTAATTAAAGGATGAAAAATGCAGAACCACAATCCGGACACGGACAATCTGACTCATCGGCTGATGGATTCCTTTTCAGGTCTTCATAAGCGATTACACCATGAATTCTATACCAATGTCTGTTCGTCTCTCAAACCTTCCCAGCTCATGATTATGCTCAGGCTGCTCCGTCACTCCTCCCGTGGGGAAGGGGGCATGCGCGTTTCGGATATCGCCGCCTTCATGGACGTCACCAGTTCGGCGGTCACTCAGATTATCACCTCTCTGGAAAAGTCGGAGTTCATCGAGCGCGAGATAGATCCCGACGACAGAAGAGCGGTACGGGTCGTCCTGACCGCAAAGGGCAGGGACGTGCTCAAGCCGGCGAAAGAGAAGATGGAAAACCGGTTCCGGGGGCTGGTGGAGGAACTGGGAGAAGAGGACAGCCGAACTCTCAGCGGATTATTGATACGGTTGGAGGAATACTTCGGTTAAATGGAACGAAAACATATGATAATAAGTAAAAAAAACAGTGAGACGGCAATCCTTATCGTACTTCTTCTGGGCATGCTTTTTCCTCTGATGGGGGAAGAGATATCCCTCTCCGAGGATGAGGCGGTTCGGAACGCCCTTGATAGGGATTGGCGTATTCAGAGCGCCTTTCTGGATCAGCAGGCCGCCCGGGCGCAGAAGGATAAAGCTTTTTACGACCGCTGGATGCCTTCTGTAGCCCTGGCAGGCGGCTATACCCGTCTGAGCCATGTGACCTCCGCGGTCAGCCTCGGGGGGGCCTCCTTTGATATGGACTCCCAGGATGACAGTTTTTCCCTGACCGGAAATCTGAACTATACGGTTTTCGCCGGTTTCCGCCTTAAGGAAGCCCAGGAACTGGCCGGTCTGCAGGTAAAGGGAAAGGATATCTCTCTGGAGCTGACACGGCAGGCCGTATCTTTCGAGACGAAGAGAGCCTACTGGGAAGCCTTCCGGGCTGCCAATAATACGGTGCTCATGGAACAGAACCTGGCCCTGGTGGAGAAAAACCGGGATCTGGTTCGGAAAAAAGTGGAAAGCGGAACCCTGCTCAAGGCGGATCTTCTTTCGGCGGAAATGCGCTGCGACCAGGCCCGCATGGATCTGGAACAGACACGCCTGTTCCGGGACAAGGCCTATCTGAACCTTGCCATGCTGACGGGAAACGATAACAGCGAGGCTATTCCCGATTATCAATTTTCAACTGCTCCCGAGAGGGATATCCTGACCGATCTGCCCGGGAACGACGAACTGGTGGGGGAAGCCCTGGCGGAGAGGCCCGAATCCCGGGCGGCGGAACTGGCCGTGAGAATAACCGAAACCAGCCGGGACCTCTCCCGGTCCTCCCTGTCGCCGGTTCTGGCGGTGACGGGAAATTACACCTACGCCAATCCCAATTCCCGGGTATTCCTGCAGAGCGATCCCCAGTTCACCGGAACCTGGTACGCCGGGATCAGTCTCAGCTATGACGTGGGACGTCTCCCCTCCCGCCTCTCCGAAGCGGAGGAAAAGGAGACTCAGGTAGAGAAAAGCCGGACCGATCTGAGCCGGCGCCTTGAACTGATTGTGCAGGATGTGCGGAACTGCCGCCTCTCCTATGAACTGGCCGACCGGAATATCGACCGGGTGTCCCATATGCTGGAACAGGCTCGCGAGAACGAGCGGGTTGCCGAACAGAAAGTCAATTCGGGTACCGCCGAGGATATCGATCTTCTGGGAGCTTCCCTGGCCAGGCTGAAGGCGGAATATGCCATAGTGAACTGCCAGATCGACAGGCAGATCGCTGCGGCTGATCTGATCAGGGCGGCAGCCCTTACCGGGATAGGCGGGGAGTAGGATACCGTGTATAAACTTCTGGGACTTCTCAAACCCTACCGTGTCGTACTGGCGGCCGTCATCATCTGCGTTTTCGGACAGGCCATGGGGGACCTTTATCTTCCCACCCTTATGTCGGATATCGTCAATAAGGGGATTACCAACAGCGATATCAATTATATTCTGACCACCGGACTGCTCATGCTCGTGGTAGCTCTGGGGGGATCTCTCTGCGCCGTGCTGGCCAGTTACCTCTCCTCCCATATCGCCATAGGGTTCAGCGAACGGCTGCGGGAGAGAATCTTCTCCAAGGTCTTCAGCTTTTCTTTGAACGAATTCGACAGAATCGGAACGCCCTCCCTGGTAACGCGGAGCACCAACGACGTGACTCAGATTCAGAATGTGCTCATCATGGTGCAGCGTATGATGTTCACAGCTCCCGTAACCGCTGTGGGCGGTATGATTCTGGCCCTTAAAAAAGACCGGGATATGGCGTGGATCATCCTCGTGGCCATACCCGTCCTGGGCATCTTCATAGGGGTGGTGGCGGCCAAGGGCTTTCCCCTTTTTCAGGCTATCCAGAAGAAGGTGGATCGGATCAACCTGCTTTTACGGGAAAATCTGACCGGAATCCGGGTTATCCGGGCCTTCAACCGGGGAGAATACGAGAGGGAACGTTTTGACGTCAGCAACCGGGACCTTATGGAAACAGCCGTAAAGGTAAACCGTATTTTCGCCATGCTCTTCCCCATGATGATGCTGATCATGAACCTGACCATGATCGCCATTCTCTGGTTCGGGAGCCACCGGGTGGACCGGGGCCTTTCCAACATCGGGGACATGATGGCCTTCATGCAGTACGGCATGCAGATTCTTTCGGCCTTTCTCATGGCTTCGGTCATGTTCATCATGGTGCCCCGGGCCCAGGCTTCGGCGAACCGGATCAACGAAATCCTGGATATGGAACCGGAACTGACCGATCCCGGGGTATGCGAGACTCCCGATGAAGGGAAGAGGGGCTACGTGGAATTCAAAAACGTCACCTTCGCCTATCACGGAGCGGAGGAGCCCGCCGTAAGGGATATCTCCTTCTGCGCCGGTCCCGGGGAGACCACCGCCATTATCGGCAGTACGGGTTCGGGTAAATCGACCCTCCTTTCCCTGATCCCCCGTTTTTACGACACGGACGAAGGGGAGATCCTGGTGGACGGGGTGGATGTGCGCCGTATGAGCCAGAAGGACCTGCGCGCCCGCATCGGCATCGTGCCCCAGAAGGCGGTCCTTTTCTCGGGGACCGTGGCCGAGAATATCCGATACGGCCGTAAGGACGCCACCGACGAGGAGATCCGGCAGGCGGCGAAGACAGCCCAGGCCCGGGACTTTATCGACGAGATGGAGAAGGGGTACGACTCGCCCATCTCCCAGGGGGGCACCAATGTTTCCGGAGGGCAGAAACAGCGTCTCTCCATCGCCCGGGCCC
>JAFGPQ010000074.1 GCA_016936115.1 Spirochaetales bacterium
AGTCGGTATAAGTGGTTTCCTTCATCGCGGTAAACCAGAGAACCGTCAGGGCTGCGGGAAGAATGACAAAGGCGAAGAAACCGGCCCATTTCCTTCTCCGGGATAGTTCGTTCAGCACAAAAAGCGCAACCAGAACAAGGACCCACATACCCCAGGCGGAACCGATAGTCGCTCCGGCTGCGGTATTAAACTCAAACATAGATACCTCCTATATTCCATGTTATATTCAACAGGCAGTGATTTCCCTAATGAGGAATTCCTTACCGCCTGAAAGCTCCCAGTTATCCTGCCCGCAATGGGGGCAGATCCTTCCCTGTCAGAACGAGTCCCTTGGCATCATTGTTCCGTACCAGAGATACCGCCACGAATCGACATTTCTGCGTACAAGCGCCGCAGCCGACACACAGGTATTCATCCACCACGGCGGCCCCGCATCCCAGGCAGCGCTCCGTCTCCTTTCTGACCTGTTCCTCGCTTAAGTGGTCTTTCCGGAACCGGGCGAGGACATAAGATTCAGCAGGAGAGTATTCTTTTCTTTAAGTTCAGCGCGCAGTTTTTTCGCTTCCGCATCATTACTGTCAAACAGATTTTTCTTAATCTCGAGAACTCTGAATTCATTCATGTTTTTCCTCCCCGAATTTAGTTTATGGTTATAAGTTGGATATGTCAATAAATATTTATCTATATTATTATATTCTCTTGTATTACTTGCATTTATTTTCCGTAAGTGCTAATTTTAGGAACCTGGTCATTGGTCATACCAATAAGGAAAACTATATGGAATTCACAAAACTGTCTTCGCCGTCACTCAAGGACTTATTTATTAAGGAAATTGAAAATCTTATTCTGTCCGGAAAACTTTCCATTGGAGACAAGCTGCCCAGTGAAAGGGAACTGGCCGAACAGATGGGGGTAAGTCGAATCGTCATTAATTCGGGCCTCAACGAATTGGCCAAAGCAGGATTTATCGAACAGAAGCCGCGTATCGGCGCCTATGTGGCGGATTACAGGAGAACCGGTACGGTGGAAACACTTCTATCAATACTGAGATTTAACGGGGGCGTACTGAATAAAAAAGAGATGAAATCACTTCTTGAAATCCGACTGGCCTTCGAGGTACTGGCTATTGAACTGGCGGCCACGGAATTGACAGAAAAGGATTCCCGTAATCTGGAAGTACTTCTTTTCCAATTTGGAAATTCCAGTGATTCGCGGGAAGCGGCTGAAAATATTTTTCAATTCCATCATGAGATCTGTATGATATCAGGCAATGTTATGCTGCCACTTATTTTTTATTCTTTTAAAGAACTGGCTGTCATGCTCTGGGAAAGATATTTTCGCCTATACGGTGTAGAAAAACTATTTGATAATACGGCAGAGTTATACGGTCACTTAAGCAAGCACAAACCCTCTGAAGCAATAAAAACATTTAAGGCGTCCCTGGAACCGACAATCAATGGGGATATATCTATATATTATGAATAGATTTAATTTTACAGGAAAACAATACTGCTGATAATATATATTCTGTCTACATATTATTTAATCAGAAAACACGTGAATTTGCTTCCTGATTAAATAATCGAATCTACCCTTTGAAAAGGTCTATATAAGAAAGGAAATTCCCTTCCCTGTCCTGTGCCCAGCTTTTTACTCTTTCCAGCCTGATATTCTCATAGTCTTCAAACTGTTCTCTGAAAAACTTATTTACACTGTTATAGGCCACCTTATCCCGGGAAAAAACATGGCGTAAAGGAAGTACACCGTTTTCCACATCTCCCAGGCTAAACGATTTCTCAAGCTCCAGCTCATCAATTAAACGGGCTATCTTCTCTCTGAGGTGATCCTGTGACATTTTCCTATGGCTCACGTTCCAGTCCGCACCGCCCCAATTCTTCATGAGAGTATGCTTTTTACGACCCTTTTCAACGGGAAGCTCAAAAATTGCTTCTAGACGGATTCCTTCGCAGATAGACTGATTAAAAGTTTCAGAAAAGGTTTGTACATCCACTTTGGCCGTCATCTCGACAAGTACGACTTCATCGCGGGAGCCTGCCCCTAGAGACAGGGGGTTGGCGAACTCAATTTTCGGTTTTGGATTGAATCCTTCGGACATTTTAACAGGAGCGTCACAGCGGTAAAGTGCCCTCTCCACGGCACGGAAGAAATCAAGATGACCTATATAGGAAGCGGCTCCCTCTTTGGAGATATTCAACAGATAGGGATAATATCCCGGCTCTCCTGCGGTTTCTCTATTCAATGCGGAAATATCCTTTCCGGCAGCTGTACGTACTTTTAAAGCCTTCCTGCAAACACCGCAATGATCAGTACAATTTTCCTCGCAAGGTTCGGTCAATGTACTCTCAAAGGATAGCCTGTTTTCCTTATCAAGGGATTTTTCCGTTACGGACAGATCAATGAAATCGTATAAGTCGTTGAAGGAAGCATGATCTGAACAGGTTTCTCCCACCACGTCCCAGTCCGCTTCCTTAATCAGATTTTTCCAGAGTTCCCGGTCCAGGTGATCATCCCAGCTGTCAAGGCGTGCACCTTTCCGAAAGGCCTTGAAAAACAGTTCCCCCGCTCTTTTATCTCCCCGGGAAAGAATGGCTTCCACCAGGGAGGCAAAGGGAGAATGAAAACTAACCCGGATTTTCCTGTTCACATTTTTCTTGATATACAGAATTTTATCCAGGCTGGTCTGTTCCTCCAGCTGACGGGCGTTCTTATAGGGAGTGAAAACCTTGGGGATAAAGGTTCCTATATTGACGGTAAGGTTCATTCCCGTAGCCATCTGGATGCGGTTGAGATATTCGATCATCTCATCCTCTTCCTTATAATCGATAGACACGGGCAACCCGAGCATGAAATAGAATTTGGCCTGACGCCAACCACGTCTTTTGGCTTCCCGCAGGATTTCTATGATTTTCTCTTCGGAAACATCCTTATTAATACCGTGCTGCCAGGACTCGTTGGCAGCTTCCACGGCGAATGTCAAACCGCTTTTCTTGACTTCACCGATTTTCTCAATCAGATCAAGGCTCAGAGAGTTCACCCGCAGCGAAGGGAGGGAAAAAGAGACGCCCAGTCCCCGATACCTCTCGTTCAGGACATCGATAAGCCTGGATATATCCGAAAAATCCCCCGATGAGAGGGATGACAGGGTAATATCCCTGTACCCGGCTTCGAAAACAAGGGAATCCGCTTCGGCTATAATCAGATCCCAGTCCTTCTCCCTTTTCGGCCTGTAGTAGACGCCGGCATGACAGAAACGGCACTTATTGGGGCAGCCCCGCATGATTTCAATAACCCCGTGATCCTGAACGGTTTCTATGGTGGGAACAGGCAAGGCACTGGTCCAGCTTTTCTCTTTTCCGAAACGGGCATATTTAACGACCCGGGTCTTCTCTTTTTTCCCATCGAACCAGATATAATCCTGACTTTCAATATAGTCAGCCAGTTCATTACGGGTTTTTCCCTCTTTCTTCATTTCCGCCAGTCTCTGAAGGAGAGCGGGAAAGGCCTCCTCTCCTTCTCCAATATAGAAATAATCGATAAACGAAGAGAAGGGAATGGGATTGGTCACCGAAGGTCCCCCGGCGATGAGAATAGGATGATCCTCGGTGCGGTCTTCCCTTCTCAATGGTATCCTTCCCAGTTCCAGGATATTCAGTATATTGGTGAAGCATAATTCATAGCCGATGGTAAAGGAAAGAAGATCCAGTTCATGGAGAGGAATCGCCTTTTCAAGGGTAAAATGGGAAATATCCTTCTCCCGCAGGAGTCTCTCCATATCCTCCATGGGGGCGAAAACCCGCTCGCACTGGACATCCTTTACGGAATTGGCCAGGGAATAAAGGATTTTGACAGCCTGATTTGACATGCCGATAGAATAAAGATCGGGAAAGCAGACGGCCATAATGAATTCCTGATCCTGTTCATATGTAATGGAACCGAACTCCCCTCCCCTGTACTGACCGGGAGTCTGTACGGAATAAAGGAGTTCCTCTCTGTCTATATAAGTCATTTAATCTCTATACCTCTTCTGGTGTATGCTGAGCATAATACCAATAGAAATAAATGCCGTCCAGAGCGAGGAGCCCCCATAGGAGAGAAAAAGCAGGGGGATACCGGTTATGGGCATGATCCCTATGGCCATACCGATATTCTCGATAATATGAAAGGAAATCATTCCCACAATACCCGCACTGATCAGGGCGCCGAACCGATCCTTGGCGGTATAGACGATATAGAGGCCCCGGATGATAATCAGCGAAAAGAGAATGAAAAGAACGACAGTTCCCAGAAAACCGCTCTCCTCGGCGAATATGGAGAAAATAAAATCCGTACTTTGCTGGGGCAGGAAGCGGTAATGAGACTGGGTTCCCGCAAGAAAACCCTTTCCCGATATTCCCCCGGAGCCTACGGCTGTCACTGATTGAATAATGTTCCATCCCGCTCCCCGGGGATCAACCTGAGGGTTCAGAAATACGACCAGGCGCATAAGCTGATACCCTTTAAGCACTTTAAATGCCCCTAGAGTTATCCCGTAGGAGACAAGGACGCCGGACCAGAAATAGGCTATCCAGAAAAAGATCTGCTTTCTGTAGATTATAAGTCCCAGTCCGGCAAGGAAAATGAGAATTCCGATCCCCGCGAGAAAGGGAATCATGACCTGTCTATCACTGAAAATACGTCCCAGAACGATAAAATTGTCCGATAGATAGAGATCCCAGGCATAGAACATGGTGAAGATTCCCGTCAGGATTACGATGAGGAAAAGAAATCCCAGATATCGCATATCCGCCCCGGCAGTGAAGAGCGCTGCTATGAGAATGGGGAAAAAGACCAGGGTCGTACCCAGGTCGGGCTGTATAAGAATAAGAGCCGCCGGTATACCCACGATGAGACAGGAACCGGCAAATACACGGAAAGCTTCAATATCCTTGGAGTTGTCCTCCAGATAGGAAGCCAGAAAGATGATTGTGGCAATTTTTGAAAATTCCGAAGGCTGTATTCCCAGAGAGCCTATACCCAGCCAGGATCGGGCCCCGTTGACCACGGAACCGAAGAGAAACGTCACGAGAAGGAGAAAAACAAAGGCAAGGTAAATATAAAGAGAGACAAGTTTTATCCGCCTGTAATCAAAAAAGGATATAACAAACATGAGAATAATGCCGGTCACACCCCAGAGAATCTGTTTTATGTATTCGTTGGATACGTTTTTTCCCAGTGAAGTTATACCGCTTGAGTAGATAAAGAGAATACCGATGACTGTCAGCATGATCACTGTCAGGATCAGGACAAAATCATAACCCATGATGGAGAAGCGTCTGGACTTGCTCCCCTTCTTTAGAAGATCTTTCAAAGGCAAGGCTAATCCTCCTCGTCCAGCGGGATTGACCAGGAGTACCATACGTAGCGACTCTTGAGATCGCGCACTTCCTCTTCGTAGGTCCTATTCCCGAAAATACCGCCGTAGATGATATCAGCCGCTTTAATAGCCCACCAGTCCCAGTTCTCGTTATAGGCCTCAATCTGGGTCACCACCACAATCTGATCTTCGGGAGGGGCGTCGTAGGGACCGAAGGATATGAACCAGGCATGCCAATTCTCATCTATTCCCACTTCACCGGTTCCAGTCTTACCGGCGATATCCACCGTATTGTTCATAATAGCCGGCTGGGCGGTACCATTGGTAATGACATAACGCATATCTTCCCGTGTTTTGGAAAAGACGTCCTGATCGATATAGGAGATGTCACGGATGAGCTCCCGATCCGTATTCATAATGATGTCCCCCGTTTCGGGATCAACAACCTGTTTTAAAAGATGGGGTTTATACAGTTTCCCGTCATTAACAATCATGGCTACCAGATTAGCCATTTGCAGAGGTGTTACCGTCACAAATCCCTGACCGATAGAGTTGTTCAAGGTATCCCCCAGCGTCCAGGGCGTGTTGTATACGGCTTCCTTCCAGGCAGGCGACGGATTCACGCCGGAGACCTCACCCTCAAGGTCAATCCCGGATGGCTCTCCCAGTCCCAGAAGTTCCCCGTAATGATGTATCGTATCGATTCCAAGATAATCCACCCCGAGAGTACCGAAGTAAACATTACACGATTCGGCCAGGCCCTCCTTCAGAGTGAGGGATCCGTGCCCGGTAATTTTATGGCACTTGAAAATACGGTCACCCAGGGTCATTGTTCCTCGGCAGGTGATAAGAGAATCTTCCGGGAAGGCTCCCTCCGCCAAATCGGCAAAGGTCATAAGAACCTTGAAAGTGGATGCCGGTGCATAAGCCGATTGTATGGACCTGTTCAGAAAAGGGAATTTAGGATCCAAACTCAAATTATTAAAATTTCCCTCCCCTTCCATAGTAAAGAGGTTCGGATCAAACCCGGGGTAGGAGGCCATGGCAAGAATCTCACCGGTTGAGGGCTTTAGAACTACCGCCGACCCCAGACGGGGACCGATGGCTTTTTCCACCAGTTCCTGAATATTCCTGTCCACAGTCAGAACCAGATCATAACCGTTTTTCGGAGGGGTAATCGCCGAATCCTGAGCCAGATTCCGTCCCTGGACATCTACGGTATGAAATTTAAGCCCGTCCTCTCCCCGCAGATAATCGTCATAGGTTTTCTCAATGCCGCTTTTACCCAGGATAGAATTCGTGGTATAACCCTTGTTGTAGAGGATCTGAAGCTCCTCATAATTGATTTTTCCCACATATCCCAGGACATGGGACATGGAGCCTTCCGTATTATAATACCTGTTGGGTCTGCTTTCCCATGTAATGCCGGGGAAATGATCCTTATTTTCAGCAATAGGTGTTATATCGGTCAGGTCCAGACCGGTAATGAGCTCAATGGGGGTGTACACATTGTGCCAGTTCAGGGGTATTTTATCGTAAATTTCCTCGATGTTCTGAACCGGATAGGACAGGGTTTCCCTCACCCTGTCAATAACGTCCCGGGGAGTCAGATTTTCCAGCTCACCCGGAATGATAAAGAGGGAAAAAGAGTCCACATTGGTGGCAAGAGGAACATCCTTGCTCCGATCATAAATTTTTCCTCTCTGAGAAGGAATAATCGTCGTTCTCCTGGATACCTCCCGGGAGCGGTTCAGATAAATGAATCCGTTAACAACCTGAAGGCTGAAGAGTTTAATGATAAGGATGAGAAAAACGGCTATTACGAAAATTCCGAAAGCCCAGATTCTCTGTTTACTCTCTTTTCCCAGATTTTCAGAACGTCCGAATGCCATTAGAGACCGACTCTCTTTTTATGGGAGGCATCATAGATTCTATTGGCAAATGTAAAAACAAGGGGCACCAGAAGCAGGGTATAAACCAGTTCCAGCAGAAAATTATGCCCCAGAAGACTGATGGATGTGGTTTCTATTGAGAAAACAACTATCAGTAATGCGGACAGTATGTATTTGATTATCATGGAGAGAGTAACAAACAGGATCTGAGTTAACAGGGAGTCGGTAGAAACGTTCTTGTTAGGCAATCCGGAAATGAAGCCGATGAGTAAATAAATCAGAGCATGGAATCCCAGGGGAGAGAGACTGAGGAAATCGATGAGAATCCCACTGGAGAATCCGATCAGTTCACCCTTGCGGCTCCCCTCTTTCAAAGAGAGAAACAACAGGAAAATCATAACCATATCGGGAATGACAGAATAAACCGCTATATAATGGAGGACCGTAGACTGAAGCAGGACCAGAGCACCGGCTATCACTATGTTTATGAGAAGAGATTTAATCATGGACGTCCTCTGTCAGAACGAAAACGTATTCGATTCGGCTGATATCAATGATAGGAGTGAGGGTTAGTTCCATGGAGGTATCGTAATCTTCAAAAGCCATGGTTTCTACCCGTCCGATGAAAACGCCTTGGGGATAGAGGGATTTCATACCCGAGGTAAGAACAAGCTCTCCCTGTGAAATCATACCGTAGGCCTTCTTGTTCACATACTTCATAACCAGGCTGTTTCCATTGCCTTGAAGCCCGTTGACAAGACCTTCGTTCCGGCTTTTCTGCAATCGGGCCGCCACAAAGCACTGGCTGTTGGTGATGGGAATGACGATGGAGGAATTCACCCCCGTCTCTTCCACCTTACCCACCAGGCCGTAGAGACCGTTATCATAGGCGACCACGGCCATGTCCCGTTTCAACCCGTCCCTGGTGCCCTTATTGATAACAAAGGAGGAAAAGAAATTCTCCGGTTCCTTGCCGATTATCTTGGCGGAGACGTTCCGGTATTCCACCTCCGAGGAAAAATCAAGTTGTTCCTTCAGAAGCCGGTTTTCAGCGCGCAGGCTCTCAAGCTCCCTCTCTACCCCGGCGTAGTTCTCAAGAAGCTTCTGGGTCTTTTCGTAATTCTCCTTAAGCGCTTTTAATTCCCCGATGGAGTTAAAGGAGTCTGCAAAAAAGGAGATGGTACTCTGGGAAGCCCCTTGAAAAAAAGCGAGCAGAGAGAGTCCGTAACTTTTGGGTTTCTCCACGCTGGCCCTATCGGAAAACCCGAGAAGGATGAGGGATGTAACAATGAGGAGGGAAAGGATAAGCCCCTTCCCGTCTCCGCTGTTTCCTGCATGATAGGGGGATTTCATTAATAATTATTCAGGCTATCGTAAATGGCGCTCTGAGATTCATTCCTCTTGGAGTATTCGTAGTACATGCCCGTACCCAGGGCCACACAGAGAAGAGGGTTTTCCGCCAAAATAACCGGGACGCCGGTTTCCTTGGACAGGAGCATGGGCAGACCCTTAAGCTTTGAACCTCCCCCGGTCATGACAATACCCCTTTCAACGATATCCGCAGCCAATTCGGGCGGCGTCTGGCCGAGGGTCTTCTTCACTTCTTCAATAACCGTATTAATGGGCTCCTGCAGGGCTTCCCGCACTTCTACCGAATCAATTTCAAGACGTCGGGGAAGACCGGTAATGGCATCGGTTCCTTTGATTTCCATCTTCTCGATTTTCTTGTCCGGAGCTGCGTTTCCTATTTTTATCTTGAGCTGCTCCGCCGTCTGATCTCCGATTATTAGATTATGTACGCTTCTCACATGCTTGATGACCGCCTGGTCAAAGGAGTCACCCGCCAATCTGATAGCGTTGGTGACGACCATACCGCCCAGGGATATTACGGAGATTTCCGTGGTACCCCCGCCGATATCGCAGATCATATGGCCGGCGGGCTCAAAAATGGGGATTTCCGCCCCGATGGCAGCCGCCAGGGATTCCTCGATAATTTTAACGTCCCGGGCGCCGGCCTTGAACGCGCTCTCTTCTACGGCCCGCCGTTCCACTTCCGTGATGCAGGAGGGAACTCCGATGACCATACGGGGCTTTACAATCCAGCGCCGGGGGATGACTTTACTAATGAAATAGCGCAGCATCTTTTCAGTAGTATCCAGGTCGGCGATGACTCCGTCCCGCAATGGTCTGATAGCAATGATATTCCCCGGAGTCTTCCAGAGCATCTTCTTCGCTTCCTGACCTACGGCCACAACTTTCCTGGTTCCCCTCTCCACGGCGACGACGGACGGTTCGCTGCATACGATACCCTCTCCTCTCACATAGACCAGAGTGTTGCAGGTGCCAAGATCGATACCAATATCAGTCGAAATTCCGCTAAATAACCGTTTTTTTGCCATGAATCCTCCGTAAAGGCTGCTTTCTAATTGTATAATCGAAGGAGAGCTTCCCTGTAATCGGGGTCTATCCGTTCTGTTCTATGCCATTCCAGACGGGCCGAAGCATTGTCGCCGAGGTTATAATACACCTCGCCCAGCATGAAATGTACATCGGCATTATTATAGTCAATATCAAGATATTGGGAAAGAACTTTTTGGGATTCCGTCCAATTTTTTATATCAAAGTACAGCTGTCCCAGTTTGAGCAGAGCTTCGAGACGGACCGGTTCATTACGTGAAATCTCTACGGCCTCGGCAAGGTAATCCCGTGATATTTCGTATTGTCCCATATCAAAGGCATCCTCTCCCATTCTCAGATAAAGAGAGGCGGTAGGAGTCTTCTCAGCTATGGCCCTCAGATAGGATAGGCTCTTCTCAAAGTTACCCATTCGGGAATAGGCAATAGCCAGATATTCATCCAGATCACTGTTGTCATACCCTTCATCCCGGGCTTTGATCAGATAATCCAGGGCCAGATCGGAATAATAAGGCCCTAGCTGCACATAACACTTACCCAGAAGATAATAGGTTTCCTTCTTATACAGAATATCTTTACCGGTCATATTGAGTCGAAGCAGGCGCAGGGATTCCTGCAGATAATTCAGCTTGTCTTCCAGGGAAACCATGGAAAGGGCCATGTAAAAGGAGGAGGCTCCCCCGAAAAAAAGAGCCTCCCCATCAAAGGGATTCTTTTCCAGCCTCAGTTCTGACTGGTAGATCAACTCGGAATAGTTCTTTTCATTCCACAGATCGGAGAGTGCCTGAGCCGGTTTATGCCTGTCCAAACTCTTTCTGAATGTGTAAAATCCCCTTACCCCTCCCCAGATGACAATAAGGATAAGAAGAATGAATACGACAAGGGGGAGAATATTAAAAGTAGATCTGCGCGTCGATAATCGTGGCATATCATATAATAAAAAAGACAGGCGGTAAGCCGGGTTCTGTTGTTGACCGCCATCTATCTGGATTAATCCTTACGGAAAAACTCCAGCAGTCTACCCGCAGAGTTAAGATCGGGAAAATCCTCTGCTGCTTGACTTTGCTCCCGGTGAGGTTTACCTTGCGGACATCATTGCTGCTGTCCCGGTGGGCTCTTACCCCGCCTTTTCACCCTTACCCCGTTTCCGGGGCGGTATATTTTCTGCGGCACTTTCTGTCAGTAACAAGTACTGCCCGGGCGTTACCCGGCACCGTTCCCTAGGGAGCCCGGACTTTCCTCCCGGCCTGAGCCGGGCGGCAGTCTGCCTGTCTGATTTTTTTAGTCCAGATCGATTCCCAGATCTTCGGCAAGATCGGAAAGTCCACCCACGTGTTCCTGCTCCGGAGCATCCGCTTCCGTGCCGCCTTCGTAGGCCGTTTCCCCCTCTTCATAAAAGAGGATACGACTGCAGTAGGGACAGAAAAGAACATCCCTTTCGGTCCGTACATCGTTAACAAACTGAGCGGGGAGGATCATATTACAACCGGTACAGACTCCGTTCCGTACGGGAACGAGTCCGAGACCGGCCTTATTGCTGATGATTCTTTCGAACTTGAAGACAATCTCCGAATCAATGTCGGGAACGATGGCGCTCTCCTCTTCGTCAACCAGGCGCTTCAGTTCCTTTTCCCTTTCGGCGGTCTCCTCTTCCACTCGGACCTGTTCCTCATCGAGTTCGGCTTCCTGAAGCTGGATCAGTTTCTCTTCCCTCTCCATAGCCTCTTTCAACTCGATCAGAACCGCTTCCTCGCGCTGGATATCCTTTCGCAGGGACTGTTCCTTTTCTGCGGCGTCACGAATCTCCGTATCCAGAGCTTCATACTCCCTCTGGGTGGTGATACTGTCCATCTTCTTTTCGGAATCCTCACGGAGAAGCTCCGCTTCATTCATCAGATGGCGGAGATGCTTGATCCTCTCCTGACCCTCTTCATAGGTATCATTCTTCTCAAGATAAGATTGCTTGAGTCTTTTGAGCATCTCCGCTTTCGTCGAAAGGGCCCGGGGGATCTCTTCAATCTCTTTCTTAATGTCAAATTTCTTTGAAAGCACTGTCTGCAGCTGCTGCAGCTTCTCAAAAATTTCCTGCATATTACTCCGTCCTGTTTAATTTTCCAAATAATCCTTAAGCCGCCTGCTCCGCTTTGGGTGACGCAGTCTTCTTAACGCTTTTGCTTCGATCTGTCTGATCCTTTCCCTGGTCACATTAAAATAGAGGCCCACCTCTTCCAGAGTCAGGGAATAGCCGTCCTCAAGGCCGAATCGCATCTTCAGAACCTCCTGCTCCCGGGGGGGCAGTGTGGCCAGAACATCCTGCAGCTGTTCCTGCAGAATTTTGAAGGCGGTCTGATTCGCCGGATTCTCCACATCCTTATCCTCAATGAAATCACCCAGGAGGGAATCCTCCTCCTCACCTATGGGCGTTTCAAGGGAAATCGGCTCGCGGGCAACATTTTTGACAGACTTAACCCTGGATACGGTCCATCCCAGCTTTTCGGCAATCTCCTCGTCGGTGGGTTCCCTGCCCATTACCTGCATGAGCTGTCGGGATTCCCGCACGACTTTATTGATCTGTTCTATCATATGAACGGGAACGCGGATAGTCCGGGCCTGGTCGGAGATGGAGCGGGTAATGGCCTGACGGATCCACCAGGTGGCGTAAGTGGAGAATTTATACCCCTTGCGGTATTCGAATTTCTCAACCGCCTTAATGAGACCGATATTCCCTTCCTGTACCAGATCGAAGAAATGAAGTCCCCGGTTTGTATACTTCTTGGCAATACTGACGACCAGTCTCAGGTTCGCCTTGATAAGACGGTCCTTGGCATTCTTCATCATTATCCTTCCGTGGCTGATTTCATCGGCCATGGAAAGGATCTTGTCTATGCTGTTTTCGAAGGTCAGCTCCAGTTCATGGAGCTTTTTATCCATGACCTGAACTTCGCGGATTTTCTCCTTGATCTCGTCAGCGGTAAGACCGATACGGTTTTCAAGCTCCTGCCGCTCATCTTTTACAGCGAGTCCCCGTCCGAGAGCCCGCAGCTCACGCATATTCCGAACACCCAGTTTTCTCTCTATGTGAAACTGCTTACTCTGAAAGGCTTTGATCTTTTCAACGGCACCGATAAATTTCTCAGAGAACCGAAGGATCTCCTCCTGATGGATATCAATGATCTCAATCTGTTCAAGAAGGGCTTCTCTTTTCTTTTCCAGTTTATCATCGGTAATAACGTCTCCATCGGTGGCGGCGATCTTCTCTTTCATTTCGATATACTGCTTCAACTGGGGGTATATTGCTTTAAGAGGCTCCCGATAGAACTGATTCAGCCTTCTCTTCTCGGCGAGGAAATCGGAGATTTCCTTTTTAGAGAAGTTCATCTCACCGGGATCCTTCCGGGAGAAGGCTTTCTGTGCCAGTGAATAAAACTCGGGGATAATCATGCCGGAAGTCCGAAGAATATTCTTGATGATATTTTCCCCCTCTTCCATCTGCTGGGAAAGTTCGACCTCCTGTTCAGCGCTCAGGAGGTTTTCCTTACCGATCTCCCTCAGATAAAGACGGATGGGATCATCTATGAGAGCTTCCTTATCGGAATAAACAAGCTTACCAGAATCGTCGTTATCCTGCTCTTCCTCATCGTCGTCATCGTCATCACTGGAGGACATATCATCTATGTCCAGCTCATCCTCATCAATGATGTCTTCCTCTTCCACATCAACGGAGATTTCGCTTTCGTCATCATTTCCGCCGCCGCTGCTCATTCCCGTATCGGCAACGACGGGAATGTCATCATCCATATCGTCGAGATCATCATCTATTTCCTCTTCCAGATCGTCCTTGGAAGAGTCATCATCAAGATCAGCCCCTTCGGGAATGCTCTCAAAAACATCTCCCCCGTCAATGATCTTAATGCCCTTCTCTTCAAGAAGGGAGAGAATATCTTCAATTTTATCGGAATTAACTATTTCATCTGGCAGCCAGTCATTAACCTCTTCGTAAGTCAGCTTTCTCTTCTGCTCGGCATATTTAAATAATTTTTCTATCTCAGGGTCGGACAGTAATTCTTCACTCATTCCTACAACACCTTAATTCTCTGTATTTCCCGGTCTATCCGCATTTTCTCGTTAAGAAGCTCCGCTTCAATTCTATCGTCATCCTTGCCGCTTTTATTAAGCAGCGCCGTGATTTCCCGGCTGCGCCTTTCCAGATTACGCAATTTGATAACTCTCAACCCCCGCTCAAGGGTAAATTGAACATTGAGCTTCATCTCATCTTTTTTTATCCATTCTTTATAAAACAACAGAGGCTCATTATCATTGAGCCGGGATAAAATATCATTCGGTTCCTGGGGGATATCTTCCCATTTTTCCATCAATTCCCATAATTTGACGGCTCTTGAATCCCGCAGTTCACCGCTGTGCAACTCTTTTTTTAATTCCGACACACAGGATGGATTAGCCAGCGCAATCAGTACCAGATAGAGTTCATCGCTCATTTTCTCAGGTTCTACCTGACTATTCTGCCGCAATGTTACGGCGGGAGCGGATCCGTTTTGGTACTCTAAAATAACAATTCGCCTATCCAATCCAAGCTTATCGGCCATACTTTCCAAGTATGCCTGTCTCTTCACCTCTGATTTGACAGCCCTTAAATAAGGGGTTAATTCTTTTACAACAGTAGATTTACCCTCCGGAGTATAAACGTCTACAATCCTAATAGAACATTCTAACAAAAAATCGAATATTATGATAGACTCATAAACAATTTTTTTCAAATATTCCCCGCCCTCTCTCTGAAGGATATCGGAGGGATCCTGACCCTCGGGAAGTATCCCTGCTTTAAGGCCTATCTCCAGATTTTCACAGAGTATAGCCGCTTTTTTCGTGGCCTCGAATCCGGCCTTATCCCCGTCAAAAAGAATGACGCCCCGATCGGCATACCGCTTAAGAAGCTTGAGCTGATCCTCGGTCAGCGCCGTCCCCAGGGGGGCCACACAATTACGGCATCCCGCCTGATACAGGGCCAGTACGTCCACATTTCCTTCGCAAAGTACAAAGGATTTCTCCTCTCGAATATGGGGAAGCGTCTTTCCCAGTCCGAAGAGTAATTTCCCCTTTTTAAACAACACCGTCTCAGGGGAATTGATATACTTGGGGCCCTCCCCGTTCAGCAGACGGGCACTGTAGGCGACCGAATCCCCACCTAGAGAGAAGATGGGGAAAACCAGACGGTCCCGAAACAAGGGATACCCCCTCCTTCTGCGGGAAAAAAGACCGCTCTCTTCCAGAAACGGGGGGGAGTAGTTCTTTTTCTGAAGGAAACCGTAGAGCCATCGGGGATCGGCAGGGGCATAGCCCAGCTGAAAAAAACTTATAGTGTCCCGGTTTATTCCCCGTGAAAGGATATACTCCAGAGCCTGTACCCCCTGATCCGTCTCAAGAAGGAAATAGGCAAAGGTATGGGAAAGACGATTGTTCAGCTCAATAAGGGCTTCCTTTTTCAGCTTCAGTTCCCGGTTGCGCCCGGATCCGCCATCACCGTTTTTTTCAAGAGCGACTCCGGCTTTTGCGGCTGCCTTCTCCAGGGCCTCGGGAAAGGAGAGTTTCTCATACTCCATCATGAAATTAAAGATATCCCCCCCCTTATGACAGCCGAAACAATAATAGTAGGCCCTGTCCGGATCCACGGAAAAGGAAGGAGTTTTTTCCTTATGAAAAGGGCAGCAGCCCATGAAACGGCCGCTCCTGTTCTGAAGGGTCACAAACTGCCCGATATACTCGACGAGGTTGATTTTTTCCTTGATTTCCTCTGTCTGGTTATTCGCCAATACTACTTACTCCTGAAACTTTCCAGATAATTATCCTTGTCATTGAGGAAATCCCCGTAGTTGGACGAAAAATTATGACTTCCCCGGGCGGAATCCTTTACGACGAAAAAGATATAATCGGTCTGTGCGGGATGGAAGGAAGCATCCAGCGCATCATGACCGGGGCTGGCAATGGCTCCGGGAGGCAGGCCATCAGCATAATAGGTATTGTAAGGATCGGCTATGTTCAAATCCCTATAAAAAAGACGATCCGGGTGGGGTTTTCCCTGGTTCTCCGTAATAACGTAAACAACAGTGGCGCAGGACTGCAAATGGGGGAAATCGTTTCGGGCCAGGCGATTATAGAATACAGACGCAATAAGAGGAGCTTCCTCGGCAATGCGGTACTCCTTTTCCACGATGGATGCCATGGTGATCTTATCGCGGAACTGCTCCTTCGTCAGATCCTGCCAATCGGGATAAATTTTTCTGATTTCCAGAAAGAAGTTCTCCACCATGGCCCGGGCGATGTTCTCGGCGGACTCCCCGAATACAAACCGATAGGTGTCGGGGAATAGGTACCCCTCAAGTGTATCCGAAATCAGACCGAAGGAGGAGATGAAATCACTGTCGGCGGTGATAAGGAGAAAATCATCGGCCGGACAGACACGGTTCTCTTCCAGTCTGGCGGCGATTTTCGACCGGGTCCATCCTTCGGGAATAGTAACGGAAATCATATCCTGTTTCCCGGCCACCAGCTTGGCATAGATTTCCCAGGACGTCATACCCGGGGAAAGAGTGTAGGATCCAGTGGGAATGGTTCCCTTGGCCCCCTTCAATTCATGGATAAGCCGGAAAACATAATAGGACTGCAAAGCGCCCTGCTCCTCCAGATTCCTTCCTATGGAGGAAACGGTCATACCCGGCTCTACAAAGAGATTCACCTCATTTTCCCAGTCCGGGGAAGGCTTATTGTATATATAGAGATAGTATCCCCCAACGGCAAGAACCAGAACCAAGGCCAGGACAAAAAGAATAAGTAGAAGCTTAATAATCTTTCCCACCGGTCAGCTCCTTCATCTTATCGATACTGTATTCGGCAAAACACTCCTTTTCCATTTTATCCATCAGTATTATCAGATCGGATTCCAGTTCCTTCTCATAGCGGAACAGGAAGGAATAAAGCTTCTCGGCAGTTTTCCTGTCCAGAACCAGTTCCAGGTTATCATAATTCAAGCCAGTTCTCCTCCATGGCAAAATCCAGTATCAGTTTTTTCCCATGCTTTTTATTAAGCATATCCGTATAGGTACGGGCGATGTTTCGATATTTCTCAAGCTGCCTGTCGTCATTCATCGGCTCATGATGAAAAATAAGAAGCTGCTTGATATCGAATTCCAGGGCAAACTCAATGGCCATGCTGTAAGAGGAATGCCCCCAGCTCATCTTCTCTATGGATTCCCCAAGGGTATACTGACCATCCATAACCAACAGATCGGCATCCTGAAAAAATGATTTGTTTCTGCGTGTTTTTCTGAAATCCCTGTCTTCAAGCTCCGTATCGGTAGAGAAAATAAAACTGCTGTTTCCCTCTTCGACCCTGTAGGCAATGGATCCGTCGGGATGATTCCGCTTGATCCAACTCACACTGGCCGGCCCTACCGGAATGGATCTCTCCTCAAGGATATGGAAATTGATCTGGGCGGCAAAAGCGTCAAAGGGAACCGGATGATAGGGTTTCCTGAAGTACTCCCTTATGATCTTTTCCATTTTGCTGTAGGGACTGTAAAAATGTATCCGGTTTTCCCCATTGTAAAAGGGGGCGAAATAGGGCATCCCAGAGAGATGATCATAGTGAAAATGGGTCATGAATATATGATAATCCCGGATCTGGTCGCCGCACTCCTCCATATGATCATAGAGTGACCTCAAGCCTGTGCCGCAATCCAGGACAATCATCGTATTGTCCGCCAGCCTTACTTCCACACAGGCCGTATTGCCACCGATGGTGGATTTCAGATACCGGGGAAGACGGGCGAGGAATTTCTCTTTAGCCTGGGAACTCTGCAAATCCTCCGGGCGTACTCTCTGAAGGACGGCACTGATTTTGCCTCCTACCTCCGCTGGTTTCAGCGGCGTAGGACAGGAGCCTCGGACTCCCCAAAACCTTACGATCATATCAACTCCCCTACTAATATAACGGACTTCAGCGGGAAATCAAAGTCTGATTTACTCTTTTTTCGAGCCAGTCTTCTATTTCCCCCCTGCTGTGGCATTTACCCTTATCCAGTCCGGGGCAGTATTTCTTCTCCCCCTCCCAGGATTCTCTGTTTTCCACAATCATGGGCCAGAAGGGATAGCTCCGGCACTGAAAGGGACGAGCCTCGTAAACGGAACACCCTTTCTCATCCCAGAAAATGCAGTCGTTATTGGGTTTTTCCTTAATGCTGATTCGTTTTTCTATTCCCAGATCAGCGGTTTTGCAATAGGTGGCAATAAATTCCTTCCGGTCTAATCCGGTATGATCCAGCAGGGCCTGCAGGTCTTCTTCGGAGAGAAAAACATATCCCGGCTCATAGCGGCAGCAGTAGCCGCACTGCTGACATTCGAATTTGAGACCCTTGCCGTAGAAAGGATAGGCCATAAAACCTCCTGAAAAAAAAAGGGTCTTCTAAAAGAAGACCCTGATATGGGGAGAGAAGGATTCGAACCTTCGAAGCCGAAGCAACAGATTTACAGTCTGCCCCCTTTGACCGCTCGGGAACCTCCCCGTATTATTTAGCTTAAGCTGTAGAGCCAACTGTCAGATTCGAACTGACGACCCCGAGATTACAAGTCACGTGCTCTGGCCAGCTGAGCTAAGTTGGCATCGGCCGCCGTTTCTTGGCGACGAGCTGTAATATAACGGGATTTAAAAAAAGTGTCAATAAGATGCCTTAAAATATTCGAAAAAGATTTTTATCCCTAAAAACCGCATACCAGTGTTTCCTCAAAATAGGCATAAAGGGTCTTCTCTTCCGTATCCAGAGCTATGACAGGCTCCACCGTATAGGCCCCTTCCGTCGGATGGAAAAGACCGGAATCTTTTGTGCTGTAAATGTAATCCTGTCCCTGATGTATGGCTCTTCCTATTCCATGGCCGCCGCAATCAGGAACGAGACGGCAGGGGCTTTCCTCCAGGATACGTTCGATCTCCCGGCATACCTTTGAAAATGGGGAACCGGGACGGCTCAATCCCAGGGCGCCGTAGAATACCCGCTCCGCATCTTTCAGAAGATTTTCCCGTTCACAGCTTACGGAACCTACCGCCCAGGTCTTTGCCATATCAACCCAGCAGGTCTCCATTTTAAGGGTACAGTCCAGAGTGATGAGCTCCCCTTCTCTAATATCCCGCCCCATACTGAAACTGTGATAGGCTGTCTCTTCGGGAATAAGATCTATGACGCACTCGGCACAGGGAGAGAGAAGGCGCTTTATCTCAGATCTCAGATCCTCGAAGCAGCCCTTTTTTTTGATGAGATCCGGGAAAAGCGAAAACACATAGGATATACGCTCCCTACCCTGTTTCATTTCCAGATAGTCCTCTTCCTCGCCCCATATCTGTCGGGCAAGGGATGAAAAATTCCAGTCCTTCATAGAATGAATATCGATGACTTGCACTACTTTATTTATATCCCTTGATAAAAAAACATCCTTGGTTTACATTAACTTTCGTGAAAATCATTCCGGCATTTGTGGCAATACTAATTATTTCCCTACCCCTCTTCGGGGGGGATTTCCGTTTCATGGCCCTTTCACGGGGAACAGACCCCTCTTTCCTGTTGGAAGACAGACAGGACATGGAAAAAAACTATCTTCTGACACCCTGGCCCTGGGACGGGGAGAACACCCCCTTTTATCCTGGCAGTGCAATCACGGATAT
>JAFGPQ010000075.1 GCA_016936115.1 Spirochaetales bacterium
CCATACTGAATCCCTGCCTGGAGCTGGCCGATTTCGGAGAGCTGCTGGATAAGATCGAGGCTCTGGCCGGCGAACTGGTGGTCAACTGAGGGGTTCCGGGATGAAAGGGTGAAATCATCCTTCTTGACCTTTTCGGGGAATGGCTATACAAGTGTATAGTTATGAAGAATGATTCCCTGGAACAGCTCTTTACCTCACTGATACGAAACCGGATCGGGGCGGAATACTTTGCTGCCGGTGAAAAACTTCTCGCCTATCTTAAGGATTATCTTACCCCTGAAACCATTGTCGGCACGGGGGATTCGAAAACCCTTGCGCAGCTGGGTGTCTACGAACTCCTCAGGGAGGGGGGATGCCGTTTTCTGGACAAATACCGGACCGATCTGAGCCGGAAGGAAAAGGATAGGCTTTACAGGGATAATTTTTCGGCGGATCTTTTCCTGAGCGGCATTAATGCTGTGACTCTGGAGGGAAAGATTGTAAATCTGGACGGCAACGGCAGCCGGGTCGCCCCGATTATTTTCGGGCCCGGGAAGGTCTTCCTTATCTGCGGAACGAATAAAATCGTTATGGATGATGAAGAGGCTATTGCCCGGATCAGAAATACCGCCGCACCGCTTGATGCGCAGAGACTAGGTAAGAACACCCCCTGCGCTAAAACGGGGAAATGCATGGACTGCAGGAGCGTCGAGAAAATTTGCAATTACCATACCATCATTCAGGGGCAGTTCGACCGGGAGAGAATCAGGGTTCTTATCGTGGAAGGGGAATATGGTTATTGAATCGTCCTACGGGCCGGATCCTTCCCAGCGGGGAATCCTGTACCTGCCCCATGGGGGGAGCAGGGGAACGGTCTGTCTGTTTCACGGCGGTTTCTGGAAAATGCCCTATGACCTTCATCAATTCGATCGGGTATGCGAGGCATTGATGCTCCGGGGATACATGGTCTGGAATATCGAATACAGGCGTACCGGAGTTCCGGGGAGAGAGTGGACCGACACTTTTGAGGATGCGGTAATGTCGGTCAATCATCTGAAGGAATTGAAGAAACAATTCAGCGGAATCGATTTGAAGAACCTAACCGTAATGGGGCATTCCGCCGGGGGACATCTTGCTCTGTGGCTGGGGAATCATCCCGAAACAATGATTGAGACGAAGCTGGAGATCCGCCCCGCCCGCATCATCGGTCTGTCTCCCATTACGGATCTTATGGGCTGCTATGAAAGGGAAGCCGGGGGAAACGCCGTTGAAGAGCTGTTGCAGTGCACTCCCCAGGAAGACAGAATAAAATATGAAAGCGCCTCCCCCCTGGAATTGCTGCCCCTCAATATTCCGACCCTGATTTTCCATGGTGACAGGGATGAGTATGTCCCCGTGGAAATGTCCGAAGGATATGCGGGCAGGAGCAAAGAATTCGAAGGGGACTGTACCCTGATTACGATAAACGGGGGAATTCATATGGACTTTATTGATCCCGGCACAATATCATTCCGTAAGGTCCTTGACGCATTGGAACTAAGGCATTAGCCCTAATACACCCCGGTCTCTGGTTCATAGACACTCTTCCCGGTAACCCCGGGCAGGGGTATATTTGCTCTATGAACAGAAAATTCCAGACTTGGCTCGAAGAGCATATCACACTCCATAACAAGGAAACCCCCAGGGAGGAGCTGGCGAACGGCTGGACCCATCTTATCGGGGCGTTTCTCTCCCTTTTGGGAATGATCTTCCTGGTCCGCTCCGGACTGGGAGACGGGAACAGCCGGGAAATCACCGGCTTCGTCATCTTCTGCAGTTCCATGATACTGCTCTTCGCCGCCTCCGGCCTGTATCACCTGGTCCCTCCCTCTAACGGGAAGCGCATCCTGCGGATCCTGGATCACAGCAATATCTATTTTCTCATAGCCGGAACCTATACGCCCCTCTTCATCGCCATGGATATCCCCCTGAGCAACCTGCTCCTGATTATCGTCTGGGCCATCGCCTTCGCGGGGATTCTCTTTACCCTGGTCTTTTGGGGGCGATACGGATTTCTCCATGTCCTCCTCTATCTGGGGATGGGCTGGATGGCGGTATTCGTCTGGGATGAGCTCCTGGCGGCGATACCCATGGGAATGCTCATATGGATTTTCGCCGGGGGAATCACCTACAGCCTGGGAGTTATTTTCTATGCCATGAAGAAAATGCCCTACCATCATGCGGTCTGGCATCTTTTCGTTCTGGCCGGAGCGGGACTCTTCTACTTCGGAATCCTTACGGAGCTGCCCCGCCTGGGGTAGGAGGCTTCCTCTCCTGTTGAGATTATCCGGCGGATATGCTATGAGAGAAGAGGAACCTGAATTCGGCCTAACGGATTCGATTCCAGAAGGAAGCAATTTATGAAAAAACTCGATGTGACAAGGGACGGGAAGAGAGTCTATACCGAGCTCTATGTGCCTGAAGGAGACAGCGGGGCCTATCCTGTCATTATCCTTTCCCATGGCTTTACCGCCTACGGAGGGAGTCAGGCCCATTTGGCGAAACCCCTGAATGACGCGGGAATCGCCCTGTGCCTTTTCGATTTCTGCGGCGGGGGATTCGAGAGCCGGAGCGAAGGATCCTCACGGGAGATGTCCGTGCTGACCGAGGTGGAGGATCTGCGGGCTGTGTACAATGCGGTTGTCGGGGAAGAGGGGATAGACCCGGACAAGGTGTTTCTCATGGGTAACAGCCAGGGGGGATTCGTTTCATCCCTGCTTGCTGCTCAGCTTGAAGAGAATCTCCGCGGGCTTATTCTGAACTTTCCCGCCTTCGTTATCCCCGAGGACACCAGAAAGCGTTATCCCGACAGGGAGGCGATTCCCGAGGAATCCACCGTTTTCGATTTTCCCCTGGGGGCAGTCTATCACCGGGATGCCTGGGGGATTGATGTGTATGGGGAAATCGGCAAATTCAGAAAACCGGTTCTTCTCGTACATGGCGACCAGGATGATATCGTTCCGATCGGCTTCTCCGAAAGGGCCGTGGAAACCTATGAAAACGCCCGGCTTCACGTCATTCCCGGAGCCGGCCACGGGTATAACCGGGAGCAGGACGAGGAACTGCTGAATGTCACCGTTGAGTACATCCGGGAACAGTTGTCATGAATTTCCTGAGTCTTGCGGATTTCTCGGCGGAACAGCTTCAGAGCATATTTGTCCTGGCCGACAGGGAAGAGGCCTCCGCCCGGGATCTGCAGGATAAAACGGCGGTGCTTTTCTTTCCAGCGAGCAGCATCCGCACGCGCATCACCTTTGAAAAGGGGATTCGGGAACTGGGAGGGCAGCCCATACTCTTCCCTTCCGATACCCTGGATAAACGGGAGAAGCTGCAGGATGTCATGGGCTATCTGGAGAACTGGGCCGATCTGGTGGCGGTGCGCCATGGGGATTTCGAGAAAATTCGGGAGATGGCCCGGTACAGCTCAATTCCCGTCATTAACGCCATGTCCCGGCAGAACCATCCCTGCGAAATTCTCTCCGATATCTACGGCATCAGCAAGAGGAGACCGGATTATCTCTCCCTGAACTATACCTTTGTCGGGCCCCGGGGGAATATTCTGCAGAGCTGGATCAATCTGGCCGCTGTCCTGAAGCTGAACCTTACCCATGTGGCCGACGGGAAGGAAAGGGCGGGGGAGGACGGCCCCCATTACCGGCTCTGTCCCGATCTGGACGATGTCCTTCCCCGAACGGATGTTCTGCTCACTGACCCCCTGCCCGAATCCTGCAGAAACGAAGAGTACTACCGCCGCTTTCAGATTACCGGGGAACGGGCGGACCGGCTCCCCGCGGAGGCTCTGGTCAACCCCTGTCCTCCTTTCTATCGGGGAGAGGAGATCGCCACCGAAGCGGCGGAATCGGAAAAATTCGTGGGATACGGCTTCAAGAAGAGTCTTCTCAAGGTTCAGAAAGCCCTGATCCTCTATTGCCTGAGGAATGGTTAGCACGGATGTGATGACGCTGGCGGAGATCCTGTTCCTGCTGGGATTCAGTCTGCACAACCTGGAAGAGGGCCTGTGGCTTCCCCGTTGGAGCAGGGGGGCCGCGAAATATCATAAGTCCATAGGGGAGGGGGCTTCTCAGATTTGACGGGGCAGAGTAAGCAATAGAAGGGCTCCCCCCCGTTCGCCGTTCCGGGCGCTTACCGTACCTCCGATTTTTCTTATGATTTTCGCTGCCAGGAAAAGGCCGGTGCCGCTGTGGCCGTCACGGGAGTTCTGCCTGAAGGTGGCGTGCTGTCGGAACACCTCCTTTTCCTTGCCCGGGGAGATCCCTGGCCCCTGATCGGTTATCCCTATGAAGATGAATCGGTCGCTAAGGGATGCCTCGATCATCACGGTGCCACCTTCGGGAGAGAAATCCACCGCATTACTTATAATCTGTTCGCAGGCAAAGGTAAGGTGGGCCGGGAAGCCTCTCCAGCGGATATCCTCCGGAAGATGGAGCACGAATCGAACCTGTTTCTGTTCCGCCAATGTGGCGAAATGGGCGACCATTTCCCCGAAGAAGGGGCCCAGGGAGATTGTTTCGACAGTTTTTTCCTCTCCGGACAGTTCCGGGAGGGGATTGTAGCTGCTCACATGCCGTTCTATCCTATAGAGATTGTTTCTGATGATACGGGCCAGAGCCCGGTCCCTGTCTGAATGCCTGTCCAGGAGCAGTCCCTCGAGAGTGACCCTGATGATGGTGAGAGGATTACGGATAATATGCTTCAGCTCGGAGACATACTCCTCCATTTCCTGCTCCCGGCTGTTCTGAATTTCCGTCAGAGCGTCTATCCTCCCTAGGATCTCTCCCATTTCCCTGTTTTTTTTAAGATTTTTGTCATCGGGAAGAAGATATTCCGTTCTGTTGGCTACGGCCTGGATTTTCCGGGAGAGTTTCCGGAGAGGAAATACGAAGGCCGTCAGTATGAAGAGAAGGTAAGAGAGGAGAATGAACAGGAAGATGAGGCACATGAGAGCGAACTGATTGCGCTGTTTCTGAATTATAATTGCCGCTGCCCTGTCCTGATATTCGAGGAGCAGGACTCCCCTCACTACGGGGCCTTCTCTTGTGAACTGTCTCAGGGGATAGGAGAAATACAGTATCCGGTCGCCCGCATCTCCCGAACTGAAGATATAGTCGACGCCCCGATTTCCTCCTAGAGCTTTCCGGAGAAGGTTCAGCTTAACGTCACGGGCGTCCTTGCTCCCCGTTTCAGCGAAGAGCCACCGGATGGGATCGATGAGACGCTTGATCACCCGGTACAGAACGGGGTCCGGCATTTCGTATCCCAGGGGCAGGCCGGGACGTTCTGCGAGCAGATCGCCCCTGTCGTCGTACAGTTCCGCCTCAAGGTCGGGGACAAGGGGGAGTAGGAGAAACATGGCTACAGCCGTTTCCCTGTCCAGTTCCTCCGGGGGCAGATTTTCCAGGCTGCGGCGCAGTTCCATTCCGAATTCGCCGATGCGCACTCTGTTCGTAGCAAGAACGTTCGATTCAAGGCTGGAATAGCGGTAATAGAAGAAAAAGGGAAATCCCATGAGCAGTGTCATAAAAAGAAAGAGTATTCCCGCCGTCCTTCGCGATAGATAGAAAGCTTTCAAATTCATAACCCTTTCCAGCGGTATCCCACAGCATAAACCGTATCGATAATCTGGGGACTCCCCGAAATGCCGGCAATTTTGGCTCTGATTCTTTTAATGTGGTTGTCTATGACTCTGTCGCAGACGAAGGTGTCCCGGGAATAGATGGCGTTCAATAGTTCCTCCCGGGTGCAGATGGTGCCGGGACGGCTCATGAGACGGTTAATAATCTCATATTCCGACAGGGTGAGGGCCGTTCCTTTCTGCCCCCGGTAAAGGGTCATGGAATTGCGGCGGAGGACGAATCCGTCTCTGGTAGTTGCGGGTTCCTCCCGGTCCGGGCTCTGGTTCAGGTACTCCGCCCGCCTTTTGTGCACTTTAATGCGAACTATGAGTTCCTGAGTGGAGAAGGGCTTGCCCAAATAATCATCTCCCCCCGTTTCTAGGCCGACGATCCGGTCAAGCTCCTCCGTTTTTGCCGACAGGAAGATAATCGGAACCGTTTTCGACAGCTCTCTTACCATGGAACACAGCCAGAGCCCATCCCTGCCTGGCATCATAATGTCCATAATGATGACCTGGGGGAGCTCCTCGGAAAAGGCATTCCACGCTGTATCCGCATCCCCGTAAAGAGAGACAAGCCAGCCTTCAGCCTCAAGTATGATTTTCAGGGAATAGAGAAGTTCTTCCTCATCGTCTACGATCGCCACATGGAACATGCTCACACTATAACATGCCGCATACCATTCGTCGGCCTCTTTTAATCAATCGTTACATTTTCATTACTTTTCGGGAATAAAATGAACATACTTCCCTGCTATAACGGGTACATCAAATTTGAAACAAGGAGATTTTAATGATGAAAAGAAAAGGGAACGCCATGATATTTCTGGTTTTGTGCGGGTTTTTACTGGCCGCCGGGGGACGGCGGGATGATGAGACGGGGAACGTGAGCGCGGATCCGGTGAATCGGTATAATGATGCTTACAAGGCATATCTTGACGCCCCCTGCCCCGTGGGGGAGGACGGAATGAAGCATTTCGCATACTTCGCCCGGGACCGGGAAGCGGTCAAGAATCACCCCTTTCTGGATATCTCCCGCTTCGACGGGGCCCAGATCATGTATTCGTGGAAGCAGCTGGAACCCCTGAAAGGGGTGTATGATTTCAGTGTCATCCGGGAGGATTACTCCTATCTGAGCGATCATGGAAAGAAACTGTTCATTCTGTTGCAGGACGCCACCTTCGATCCCGGGCGAAAGGCCGTCCCCGATTATCTGCTTTCCCCCGAGTATGACGGGGGTGCCGTCTATCAGCGCAATGACGATGATGAGCCGGAAGGTTGGGTGGCGAAACGATGGAATCCCCGTGTGCAGGAGCGCTTCGCCCTTCTTCTTGAGGCCCTGGGAGAGGAATTCGACGGCAGAGTCGAAGGGGTCAACCTTCAGGAATCGGCCATAGGAGTGTCAAGCGAGTACGATCACTCGTTCTCTCCGGAGATCTATAGGGACAGTCTCAAGAAGAACATGCTGGCCCTGAAGAAGGCCTTTCCCCAGTCGGTGGTCATCCAGTACGCCAATTTTATGCCCGGCGAATGGCTTCCCCGGGATGACCGGGGCTACCTGAGATCCCTCTATGAGTACGGGGAGGAGATCGGCGTCGGACTGGGGGGACCGGACCTGATGGTACAGCGTAGGGCCCAGCTGAACCATACCATCGCCATGATGCACGAAGGGACCTATACGGTTCCCCTGGGAATCGCCGTTCAGGATGGAAACTATGTCGGCAAGACGGGAGCCGACGGGGATTTCGAAGTGGGAGCAGACTCGGAAGAGCGGGAAAACCTGGTTCCCCTGCTTCATGATTTCGCCGGGGATTTCCTCAGGGTCACCTATATGTTCTGGTCATATCAGGAGCCCTACTTTACAGAAAATGTCATTCCCGGTTTCACATCGTGAGGAGTAAAAATTACTCATCCATTTTTCGGTTGCCTCCGGCGGACTTATGGAGTAGGGTTAGTTCATGAGGATTAGCGACGAAGGAACCATAAAAAGATACTACCGGGCCCTTGTAGAGAGGGATGCCCTGGCCGGAGGCTACCGGCCCTGCCGGATATGCCGGCCCACCGAAGAGGGAAGGGATCTGCCGGAACAGGTCCGGGAGGCCATGGAGCTGGTGAAGAATAATCCCATGACGAAAATTTCCGATTACCGGCTGCGCCAGACAGGGGTCAGTCCCGAGTTCGTCCGCCGGTGGTTCAAATCCCGGTACGGTATCACCTTTCAAGGGTACCAGAGGATGTGCCGGATCAACAGCGCCTACAGCGAACTGCAGGGAGGTAAGGGAGTGACAGATACGGCCTATGATGCGGGATACGAATCCCTGAGCGGATTCGGTTATGCCTATAAGAAACTTGTGGGGAAGTCCCCCGCGAACAGCCTGGGAGAGAGGGTGATTCTCATCAACCGGTTTGAAACTCCTTTGGGGCCCATGTTCGTCTGCGCCGTGGAAGAGGGGATCTGCCTGTTGGAATTCACCGAACGGCGCATGCTGGAAACGGAATTCGGGGACCTTCAGAAACGGCTCAACGCCAGGATTATGGTGGGGGAGAACCGACATATAGAGCAGGCAAAGCGGGAGATAGGGGAGTACTTTCAGGGTCGCCGGCACAGCTTTGACGTTTCCCTTGTCACGCCGGGCACCGATTTTCAGAACCTTGTGTGGGATATGCTCAAGCGGATCCCCTACGGGGAGCTCCGTTCCTACGGGGAGCAGGCGGAAGCGATAAACAAACCCAGCGCCGTCAGAGCTGTGGCCGGGGCCAACGGGCATAACCGGATCGCCATCATCATTCCCTGCCACCGGGTCATCGGCAAGGATGGTAAGCTGACCGGCTACGCCGGGGGGCTGGAGCGGAAGCGCTGGCTCATAGAGCATGAGAAAAAAAACGCCCCCGGGAGTCCGGAGGCGCAGTAACAGGTAATTTCCTGATTATTTAATGAACTTGGCCGCCTCCAGGGCGAACACCTTTTCTTCGTCCGTGGGAATGACCCAGGCCTTGAGACCGGGGACCAGACCGCTTTCGGCTACCACGATCTCCTCGCACCGGGTGGCCATGGCCTTTTCATCGATCTTCCAGCGGAAGAGGGACATGAAATTCAGCACCTTGGTTCTGAAGTAGCCCTCATTCTCGCCCACCCCGCCGGTGAAGGCTATTCCGGTGGGGTTCTCCATGGTTCCCAGGTATTCGGCGAAGTACTTGGCCGTGCGGTAGGCGGCGATATTGATGACCAGCTCCGCCTTCTTGTCCCCTTCCAGGGCGGCCTGGCGGATGAAGTGCATCTCCTTGATACCTTCCTTGTTATAAAGTCCCAGTAAACCGGACTCCTTGTTGAGCATGCGCACCACTTCCTTGATGTCGATTCCCAGATTGGCGGCAATCAGCTCCAGGGCGCCCGGATCGATGTCTCCGGAACGGGTTCCCATGACAAGACCCTCCAGGGGAGTGGTTCCCATGGTGGTGTCCGCCCCCTTGCCGTTTACAACCTTGGCCATGGAGCAACCGTTGCCCAGATGGGCGATAACCAGGTTGGCCTGATCAACGGGTATATCGTTCAATTCGGCAAAACGGTCGGTAATGTAGGTGTAGGAGGCGCCGTGAAAGCCGTAGCGCTGAATATTGTGCTCGGTGCGCCATTTCTCGGGGACCGCATAGAATTTCACATAGTCCGCCATCTGGGCATGGAACTGGGTATCGAAAATGGCCGCATGGGGCAGCTTGCCGAAGACCTCGTCCTTCAGACAGGCCATGATGATCTGGTGGTTCGCCGGATTGTGAAGGGGAGCCAGGGAGGAGTACTCATGGATCTTCGCCTGTACCTCCCCGTCGATGCCGTCTATCAGGGCGGTCTCCTTGAAGGCGGGCCCCCCGTGGACAACCCGGTGTCCCGCCGCGTCCAAGGTCATCCCGGGAAAGAGCTTGTTGATAAGCGCGGTTATTTCGTGAAGGGCCGTGGCATGGTCGGGCATGGGCCTTTCCAGAACTTCCTTGGCGCCGTCCTTTTTGATATCGATATAGCCCTTGTCCGTTCCCAGACCCTGGCAGTTAAAATCAACCACCGATTCCACCTCATTCCCGGTGACCTTCTTTATGGCGACTTTGATAGAGGAGCTACCCCCGTTAAAACAGATAACGTGATGTGCTGACATGTTTTCTCCTGATTCTTTTCATTTATATAGAAGTTTAGCATAACCCGGGAAAAAGCACAGGTCAACCGTCCCATCCGAAGGGATTTTCACCGGGTTTTTCGGTAAGGCCTCTCCTCCCGTGATAAAATAGAGGAAAAGAGAGGAGGCGGACAGATGCTTGAAATACCCGAAGCTATGACAATGGCGGTTCAGATCAGGGAATACCTGGGAGGAAAAACTATCGAGACGGTGGAGTCGGGGAACAGCACCCACAAGTTCGCCTGGTTCTCCGATACCCCCGAGGAGTACCACAGGCTTCTGAGGGGATGCAGGATCGAAGGGGCCGAACCCCGGGGCGGACTTGTCGAGATCGATCTGGGGGATTATTTCCTGCTGGGGGGCGACGGGGCCCATCTGACCTATCTCGCTCCCGGGGATCCATTGCCCGATAAATATCTGCTCCTCATCGGACTGACGGACGGGTCGAAACTCTACATGACCGTACAAATGTACGGGGGGATGTGGTGCTACGAAAAGGGAGCCTTTCCCGAGGATCACTACATGGCCGGATCCTACCGGAATCCCTCCCCCCTGACCGGGGAATTCGACCGGGCCTATTTCGACGGTCTTCTTTTCAATGATGGGATTCTGAAAAAAAGCGCCAAAGCCGCTCTGGCTACGGAACAGCGCATTCCCGGTCTGGGGAACGGAGTCCTGCAGGATATTCTCTTCGCGGCGGGCATCCATCCCAAAAGGAAACTCTCCTCCCTGGAAAGCGATGACCGGGACAGACTGTTCCGGTCCCTCAAGGAGACTCTGGGGGAAATGACCAAAAAGGGCGGCCGGGACACGGAGAAGGATCTTCTGGGCCGCCCGGGCCGTTATGAGGTTTTCATGGATAAACGCAGGGCGGGTAAAGCCTGTCCCCGCTGCGGGGGAACCGTGGTCAAAACCGCCTACATGGGGGGAAGCGTCTATTTCTGCCCGGAATGCCAGAAGGAGTAGTCTTTCTCTTCTAATTCAGAACTTCCTTGATCTTTTATGTGATTTCCCCTTAAAATAGATCGGAGGTTTATCAATGAAAAGGATACTGCTGTTTTTCGCTGCGGCGGTTATGGTTGTTTGCGGCCTATCCGCATATACCAGCTACAATATGGAAGAGCTATACGGGGGACGTTTCTCACTGGCCGGAGTCTATGATATTCACCAGGAGAAACTGGAAGGAGTTGCGGCGGCCGAAGATTATAACCTGTACGGACTTCAGTTCGGCTGGTCTCCCAAGTACCACTGGGGCGGTTTTGACGGGGAGCTGTGCGGGACCCTGGTTTTCGGTCGTGAGGACATCATGGACAGTACGATCATGGCCGATCTCCTGCTCGGTTACGCCGTTCCCCTGGGGAACCGCCTGGTTATAGAACTGGACGGGGCCGTATCCATAGGGAATACCCGGTTTTACCAGGGATCGGATATACGCAATCACAAGTACACCCTGTTCGCCGGAGGCGGAGCGATCCGCTTCTCCTATGTACTGGAATCGGGGAATGCCTTCTATCTGAAGACCCAATACACGGTGCCCCTCATGGTCAAGGCACAGGATGTCATCAAGTACCTTGATGACGAGGGAGCATCCCGGGATCTGGCTTTCAGTGATTACTCGGACCTGGCCCTGGCTCTGGGATTCAGTTTTTATCTCTAGACCCGTAAAAAAGGGCGGCCCGAAGGCCGCCCCGACAACAGAGAATAACAACAAAACCGTACCGGTCGACGACCGGTACGATAAGTCCTTAAATTACATGACCAGTTCGAATTTTTCTTCCGTACTGTCACGGTCCTGGCGATCCATCAGAACGCTCAGGATCTTTTCTACCAGTCTCATTCCTCCCGCATAGCCCACGGTGGGGAAGTAGCTGTGGCCCACCCGGTCGTAGATGGGGAATCCCGCTCTTACGAAGGGAATGTCCTCGTCCCGGGCGATGTACTTGCCGTAGGTGTTGCCGATCAGAAGATCCACACCCTCTTCCTTGATCCACTGGTGCATGAGGAACATGTCCGCCCGCTCGCCGTTTTTATACTTGGCTTCGGGAACCGCATCGCCCACAATGGCTTCCATCTTGGCCATGAAGGCCTTGCCCGGCGTACCGGATACGATGTAAACGGGCTTCATGTCCAGGTCCACCAGGAACTCCGCCAGAGACAGCATCTGATCCGGATCCCCCCATAGGGCGACTCTTTTGCCGGACAGGTACTGTTGCATGTCCGCCACCATGTCCACCAGGCGTCCCCGCTCATCGGTGATCGACTGGGGTACGGGACAGCTGGTCTCCTTGCTCACG
>JAFGPQ010000076.1 GCA_016936115.1 Spirochaetales bacterium
CCAGGGCTCCGCTGTTCGCTCCGGCCGCCTCCGGCGTCCCTTTTCAAGGCCCTTCCCATCCCTCCCGCAGGGGGAGCGCACCGAAATAAAACAAACTTTTTCTTGACGGCTTAAAAAAAAGCATTCTACAATGGACACGTGATCATGTGGACAGGTGTCCACGTGAAGGGAGAAAGTACGTGGTCACCAGAAAGGACGTGGCGGAAAAGGCAAAAGTCTCACCGGCCGTGGTATCCCGGGTTCTGAATAATTCGGGCTACGTGGCCGAGGAAAAGCGTAAGCGCGTTCTCAAAGTGGTCAAGGAGCTGGGATACAGCCCCAACCCGGTGGCGGTATCCCTCAAGAACAACCGCACCAAGCAGATTCTCTACTTCGTAAAGGACCTGAGTAACAACTACTTCCGGGAGATGTACAAGGGCATGGCGGAGTACGCCGCCAGAAAGAATTACATCTTCATGCTGGCCGGGTACCTGGAGCCGGACGATCTGCCCATGATCATGATGGACGGCATGCTCTTTCCCACGGAGGATCAGGTAAGGAAGAGCATCGTGGATACCCTCACCGTCCCCTATGTGGCGGCGGGTTACGGTCTTCCCGATGCGGATAATGAAACCACCACGGTTTATGTGGATACCAGAAAGGCTATCGATCTGGGACTGGAGCACCTTCGGGAGCAGGGGCATCGGAAAATCGCCTATGCCTGCCCCAGCAGAAAGGGACTCAGCGATACCCGTTTCCGCCGCTTCATCGAGGACTGCGGTTTCCAGCCAGATACTCCCTATGTGCTGGGATCGGAAGAGGAGATGGACTCCTACCACGATGTGAACCACTTCGAGCTGGGCATTGTGGCGGCCCGCCAGTTCCTTGACAGCAATCTGGATGCCACGGCCATCCTCTGCTTTAATGACGACATGGCCATCGGGCTCATGAGCCATCTGCAGAAGGAGGGAATCCGCATACCGGAGGAACTCTCCGTGGTGGGTATTGACGGCCTGTCCGAAGGGAATTATACGTCCCCCCCTCTGACCTCGGTTTCCCTGGAGATGGATCAGCACGGCCGTGAGTGCGCCCGGGTTCTCATCGGAATGATAGAGGGCAGGGAGAAGCTTGAGCCTGTGACTATTACCCCGCGGCTTATTGTCCGGGACAGCACCTGGGCGGTGTGAGTTATTTTTTGAATAATGTGGACACGAGTCCATATGGTAAATACATCCAAAGGAAAGGAGTTTTGTATGTTAAGGAAGTTATTATCGGCGGCAACGGCACTCATGGTCGTTTCTCTGCTCTTCACCACGGGCTGTTCCAAGTCGGGCGGCGCCAAAGAAGCGGCCTTTGACCCCAACGAGGAAGTGACCATCGTGGTGGGCGGCTGGCCCGCCGGTGACGATGCCTTCAAGGCCATCATCCCCGGTTTTAATGAGAAATACCCCAACGTGACCGTGGAGTTGAGTTTTCAGCAGACCACCGATCATCATCAGCAGCTCTCCACGGCCATCGCCGCGGGAACGGGAGCCCCGGATGTGGCCATGCTGGAACAGGCATGGGTAGGCCGGTACAAGGACGGGGGCGGATTTGAAAACCTTCTTGACGCCCCCTACAACGCCGGTGATATGAAGGATGACTTCGTGGCCTACAAATGGGATCTGGCCACATCGGTAGACGGTGAGAAAACCATCGGCCTTGTCTGGGACATCGGCCCGGCTACCCTGTTCTATCGAACCGATGTCTTCGCCGAAGTCGGTCTCCCCACGGATCCGGCGGAAGTGGAAAAATATCTCTCCACCTGGGACGGCGTTCTGGATGCGGCGGAAAAGGTCTACATTCCCAACGAGCGCTGGCTCCTGCCCAATGCCTTTTATCTCTACACCTGGAATTACATGAACCGGGACTTTTACAATGAAAAACTGGAACTGGAACTGAACAAGCCCGGTTCCGCCGAAGCACTTGAAGCGGCGATTACCATGAGGCAGAACGGGTGGGACGCCCAGCTTCCCTCCATGTGGGAGAACGAAGCCTACGCCGGCCTGGCCGGGGGCAACCTGTGTATGGTCGTGGCCGGCTGCTGGTACGGGGGCTTCCTCAAATCATGGATCGATCCGGAAGGGGCGGGCAACTGGGCCATATCCCGCATTCCCGGAAGCATCGCCGATTCCAACTGGGGCGGTTCCTACCTGGCCATTCCCAGCCAGAGCAAACATAAGGGCGCCGCCTGGGAGTTCGTTAAATACGCTCTGGTCACCGCCGAAGGTCAGAACGGCATGTTCGAAGCGGTGGACTATTTCCCCGGATACATCCCCGCCTGGGACGATCCCATGTATAATGCGGCGGATCCCTATTTCGGCGGTCAAAAGGCACGGGAGCTCTGGGTTGACATATCCAAGAGCATCAAACCCACCTTCACCACCCTAATGGATTCCACCACCGAGGAAACCCTGAACAATACGGTGAACACCGGTATCAACGAGGGCTGGTCCGCTGCCCAGATTATCGAAGAAGCGAAAAAGCAGATCGAGATCACCACCCGGGAGGATAGAGATAAATTCATCGACATCCTCAAAGACGCGGGGAAGTGGAACGGCTGATTCTGTCATCCCGGGAGTCCGCTCCCGGGATTCTCCCCTTCAAACAAAATGGAGTCATTGTTATGAAACCCCCTAAAGTTCTAAGGGCCGAACCCCTTTTGAAAGAGATAAGGAGAAACCGGGTGGCCTATGCCTATATAGCCCCCTTTTACATCCTCTTTGCCATTTTCGGACTTTTTCCCATTGTCTCGGGATTCCTCATCAGCTTCTTCCGCTGGGACGGACTGAGTCCCATGAAATTCACGGCTTTCCGGAATTACGTAAGTCTGTTTCAGGATCCCCTTTTCTGGAAGTCCCTGGGCAATACCTTTTACGTGGGACTGATCGCCCATGTTTTTATTCTGCTGGGCGGCCTGGTTCTGGCCTACATTCTCAATACGAAATTAATCAAATACCCGAATATATTCAAAACCATCTACTTTCTTCCCATGGTAACCAGCGCGGTTGCCACGGGTATCGTCTTCAAGGCCATGTTCGGTATGAACGCAGGCATCATCAACCTTTTCATCAGCTCCCTGGGATTCGGTAAGATCGACTGGTGGGGCGGAACGGGAGCCTATATCAAACCGGCCATCATCATCATGTTCTCCTGGAAGTGGATAGGGTGGAACATGGTAATCTATCTGGCGGGCATGCAGGGCATCAGCACCGATATTTATGAAGCGGCCACCATAGACGGGGCCAATCACATACAGGTGTTCTTTCGCATCACCATCCCCCTGCTGCGGCCCATTATTCTGTTCACCCTGATCCAGTCCACCATCGGCACCCTCAATCTGTTTACCGAACCCTTTATTCTGCTGGGCGGGGGCAGCCTCCTGGGGGGCACGGGAAATCAGGGCATGACCGTCATGATGTACCTGCTGAACAAAGCCCCCTACGGGAACAACCACTACGGCTACGCTTCGGCCACAGCATACGTGATGTGTTCCATCATCATAATCGCCTCGCTTATCAATATGAAAATAACCGAAAGGAGGGAAGGCAAATGAACAGGACCCTGAGTAAAATCTTTCTTTATCTCTGCCTTCTTATCGTGGCGGCCTTCATGCTGCTCCCCTTTTACTGGATGATCGTTCTCTCCACCCATACCACCCATGAAATCATCCAGTATCCGCCTCCTCTCTGGTTCGGGAATAACCTGTCCGCCAATCTGCAGACCATGATGGGCGCCGTGCCCGTGGTAAGGAGCTTCGCCAACAGCGTCATCGTCTCCGGTTCCTTCACCATGCTGGTGCTTCTCTTCTGCTCCATGGGAGGCTATGCCTTCGCCATGTATATGTTCCCCGGCCGGGACCTTCTCTTTGGGGTGCTCATCGTCACCATGATGATTCCCTGGACGGCGGGTATCATCCCCTGGTTCTTCATGATGTCCCGCTTCGGGTGGATTAATAATTTCCTGGCTCTGATCATACCCAACAGCGCCAACGCCTTCGGGATCTTCTGGATGCGCCAGTACTGCAGGAACAATGTGCCCCACTCCCTGATCGACGCGGCGAAAATCGACGGATTGAGCGAATGGCTGATCTTCTTCAAGATCATAGCCCCCATCCTGGTGCCCGGTTTCGCCGCCCTGGGAATCATGATGTTCGTCAACTCCTGGAACGACTTCATGCAGCCCATGCTCATTCTAAGGGATGATAAAATGCATACCCTTCCTATTATGTTAAAATATATGCTGGGCGATCCCCAGAGGGGAACCGACATGGGGTCTCTCATCACGGCGAGCACCCTGGCCATATTGCCCATACTGGTCGCTTTTCTGGCGGCTTCACGATATTTTATGTCCGGCCTGACCGCCGGAGCTGTTAAGGAGTAAAATTATGATGGATATACAATTCGGTGCAGACTATTATCCGGAACACTGGCCGGAGGATCGGTGGGAAACCGATGCGAAACTGATGCGGGAGATGGGCCTGGGCGTCGTGCGCATGGCGGAGTTCGCCTGGACCCGCATTGAGCCGAAGGAGGGGGAGTTCCGCTTCGAGTGGCTCGAACGGGCCGTCAATCTTCTGGGGAAGTACGGGGTAAAGACCATTCTGGGTACGCCCACGCCTACCCCCCCTGCCTGGATTATCGAAAAACATCCGGAGATTCTTCCCATCAATTCCAAGGGAGTGAAAGCCGCTTTCGGCGGACGGCACCACAACTGCCAATCCAATCGAACTTACCGGTCCCATGCGGTTCGCATGCTGGAGGCCTTCACCTCCCGGTTCCGGGACAATCCCCACGTGGTGGGCTGGCAGACCGATAACGAACTGGGAAACAGCCACGACGACCTGTGCCACTGCCCCTCCTGCCGCACCGCCTTCCAGGACTGGCTGCAGAGTAAATACGGTACCGTGGAGGAACTGAACCGCCGCTGGGGCACTGTCTTCTGGAGCCAGGAGTACGACAGCTTCCTCCAGATTCCCACACCCGCCTGGAATGTGACCGCCCACAGTCCCTCCCTGCTGCTGGACTGGAAGAGATTCCATTCCGATCTGATCTGTGATTTTCAACAGTTCCAGATCGATATTATCAGAAAGAATTGCCCCGGACATATGGTCACCCATAACTTCATGGGATTCTTCGATATCATTGACTATTTCAAGCTGGCGGAGTCCCTGGATTTCATCAGCCACGACCAGTATCCCACGGGATTCTTCGACAATCCCCAGCCCGGCAAGACCCCCGCCGTACTGGCGTCCGCCCTTGATCTCATGCGGGGACTCAAGAACAAAACCTTCTGGATCATGGAGCAGCAGTCGGGACCAACCGGGTGGACCGTCCTGGGGCGCACCCCCGAACCGGGGCAACTCTCACTCTGGGCGGCCCAGTCCGTAGCCCGGGGAGCGGACTGCGTGGTTTTCTTCCGCTGGCGGACCTGCACCGTGGGGACCGAGCAGTACTGGCACGGCATCCTGCCCCACAGCGGGAATCCGGGCAGGCGATACGGGGAACTCAAGGAGACCATCTCCCGGCTTGCCCCGGTGATGAAGGAGTTCAAGGGCGCCCTGAGCGGGGCTGAGGGAGCCATTCTTTACGATTACGATCAGAACTGGTCCCTTGAGATACAGCCCCATCATCCCGACCTGGCTTACATCCGCCATGTCCAGGTCTACTACGATGCCTTTCACAAGAGGAATATCCCCCTTGACTTTATAAGCCGGGAGGGGGATTTTTCCTCCTATAAACTGATTATCGCCCCTCTCATGTATCTCATGACCGCCGAGTTGGAGAAGCGCTTCGAAACCTTTGTCGAAGGGGGAGGGCGGCTCGTCCTGACAATGAGGACCGGGGTGAAGAACAGGGACAATGTGTGCATGGCCGAGAGGGAACTGCCCGGTGAGTCCGGCGATCTTCTGGGCATCGAGATCCGGGATTACGACTGCCTGCGCGATATCTGCCGTACCGTTCAGATGGGGGCGGGGAAAAATCTGTCCGCAGAGAAGTGGTGCGACATCATAAGCCTAAAAGGAGCTGAGTCTCTGGCGGAGATTTCCGACGGATGGTACCCGGGCAATCCGGTTGTCACGGTAAACAGCCGGGACCGGGGAAAGGCCTATTACGTGGGAACCGAGCCGAATAAGGAGCTGGCCCTGAGCCTGGCCGATACCCTCATCGAGGATGCGGATCTCCTGCCCCCCGCCCCGGACGCGGAAGGACTGGAAGTGGTGCGAAGAAGGACCGACAGCAGGGACTACTTCTTTGTTTTGAACCATTCCGGGGAAGAGAAAGAGTTCACCTCCCCCGCCGGCTGGAGCGCCGTTTCCGCCGGGAACGGGGCCATACCTCCCTACGGGTACGGAATTTATCAGACTGACAGGTAAGCATTTGCCTCCTCCGGAGAGCCGCAAAGCTATCCGGAGGGAATTCGGGGAAATATTACACTATTGAAATAATACTGTTTTATTGGATTTTCCGGGGAGGGTGCTTTATATTATAAACGGAAGTATGTCTTTTGTCCTGTTCCTATGTTCGGGCGGATGACATTGATGTAATAATAACTATTTAAAAAGGAATGATTTGTGAGAAATGAAAATGATTCCCTTTCGGAATCAGGTGTCTGTCCCCGTCGTTCAAAGTGTTACTCTTTTTTCAGTCATATAGGCGAACTTCATGATGATCTGGAGCTGGCCTTTCAAAATCTCTATTGCCGCAAGGACTATTCCAAATGCGCCCGGTTCTTTCTGATGGATCACCAAGTGGAGGATGAGATTCCTCTGGACCTGCTTCCCAACCAGGAAATGCGGGCCCATTCCCTTGTAAAAGAGGGGCAAAGACGCTATTCTTGAGCCATGGAATTACTCTCTCCCGCCGGCAGTATAGAGAAACTGAAATACGCCTGGCTTTACGGCGCCGATGCGGCTTACATAGGTCTACAGGGCTTCTCTCTCCGGGCCAAAGCGGATAATTTTGCCAACGAGCCCCTCTCCGCCGAGGAAGAAGCCGCTTATATAAAATCGATCAAGGGCGACAAGAAACTCTACTGCGCTCTGAACATCTATTTTCACAACAAAGATATCAACCGCCTCGAAAGGAATCTTGACGCCTTTGCCGCCTATCCCTTCGACGCCTTCATCATTAGTGATATCGGGCTTGTTCCTCTGTTAAGGAGGAAATTCCCGGGAACGGAACTCCACCTGAGCACTCAGGCCAACGCCACTAACGGTGAGGCTGTCAAAATGTACGGGGATATGGGGTTTTCCCGGGTCGTACTGGGACGGGAGGTTTCCCTGGCCGAGATCGAAGCCATTAAGAAAGCCGCCCCCCATATTGAAATCGAAGCCTTTGTCCATGGGGCCATGTGTCTGGCTTACTCGGGACGCTGTTTTCTGAGTGCCTGGATGACCGGCCGGTCGGGCAACGACGGGACATGCGCCCACTCCTGCCGCTGGGACTACCGGGTTCTGGAAGAGGAGAAGCGTCCGGGAGAATACTATCCGGTTATCGAGAACGAGGGGTTCACCTCCATTCTCTCCTCAAAGGATATCTGCATGATCGATTACCTGAAAGAGATGGGGGACGCGGGGGTGGATTCTCTCAAAATCGAAGGGCGCATGAAATCCATCTATTACACCGCAGTGGTTACCAGGGCCTACCGCAAGGCCCTGGACCGGCTTGCCGGGAAGGATATCCCCGATTACCAGGGGTACCGGGACGAGCTGGAGAAAGTGAGCCACCGGGAATTTTCCACGGGATTTTATTTCGGAAGGGAGGAGATAGAGAAGTCCACGGAGATCTCCTACCAGAGGCAGTACATCTTCATGGGATCTCTGGGCAAAGAGCTCTCTCCGGGCCGGTTCGAACTGGATATCAAGAACAAGATCCGCCGGGGGGACGAACTGGAGTTCATCGGTCCCGACGAGCTTTATCTGTCCGACCGTGACTGGAAGATCCTGGACGGCTGTGGGGAGGAACCGGAGGAAGCGGACCACGGGAAAAAATATGAGATCATTCCCGGGGTTCCCGCCGCCGAAGGGTATATCATCCGTAAGAAGAAGGAGTAGTCAGCCGTGGATTTCAGTCTCGTATTTGTCATCATTCTTTTAGGGGGCTGGCTGTTCGGCCGGCTATTCGGGAAAATCGGTCTCCCCTCCATTCTGGGCATGGTGGTTTTCGGAATCATCTGCTCCCTCACTCTGACCGGGAGAACCCCCTCCCTTCTCTGGGACATGGCTCCCTACCTCAAGTCATTCGCCCTGATAGTCATTCTCCTGCGGGCCGGCCTTGGACTTAACAAGGACGCCCTGAAGAAGAACGGCCGTATTGCAGTGCTCATGGCTTTTCTCCCCTGCCTGGTGGAAGGGGCCGCCATCACCGTGGCTATGATGCTGATTTTCCGCTTTTCCCTGTTCGTTTCCGGTCTGACCGGTTTCATGCTCGCTGCCGTCTCCCCCGCGGTGATCGTACCTTCCATGCTTGATCTCAAAGCCCGGGGCATCGGCCGGGAGAAGGATGTCCCCACCATCATACTGGCCGGGGCTTCCGCGGACGACGTCTTTGCCATCACCCTGTTCACCGTGTTTCTGGATCTGGCCCTGTCGGGAAAGGTCAATCTGGCCCGCAGCCTGGCTTCGGTCCCCCTTTCCATCCTATTGGGGATCGGCGCGGGAATCCTGGCGGGATATTTCCTTTTGCGGTTCTTCCACCGCTTTCACGAATCCATCCGGGCCACCGAGAAAACCCTGGTCCTGGTCATGGCGGGCACCCTGCTGGTCGATCTGGGGGACAGCGCCCATTTCGCGGCTCTGATCGGCCTCATGACCATCGGTTTTATTCTACTCGAGAAATCGGAGGTCATTGCCCATGAGCTGGCGGCGAAACTCTCGAAGATATGGGTCTTCGCAGAAATCATCCTATTTGTTCTGATCGGTTACTCCCTTGATGTCAGCGTAGCTTTACAGGGGGGGCTTAAAGCTCTGGCTGTTCTGGGAATCGGACTTTTCTTCCGCTCCCTGGCCGTTCTGGCAGCCACTTCCTTTTCCCATCTTACCCTGGGGGAGCGCCTTTTCTGCGTCATCGCCTATCTGCCCAAGGCCACCGTTCAGGCCGCTCTGGGAGGGGTCGCCCTGAGCCGGGGCATTCCCGAAGGACCGGAGATTCTGGCGCTGGCGGTCCTGGCTATTATTGTGACCACCCCTATCGGGCTTATCGGCATACGCACCCTGGGACCGGGGCTGTTGGAAGTGCGAAAGCTGAAAGCCGACAGCGGAAAACCCTCTTTTATGTAGCGTAAAGGGCGCCCATTTCCTGAATCCGGCGCCTCATCTCCCCGCGGACTGACGGCGGTTCCAGGCACTCGCATTTTTCTCCGAAGCCTGTCAGGATATGGTAGTGGTAGTCGTTCTCAATGAAGGGAAAACGAACGATATAATGCTCCTCACCGTCCGATGAAAACCGATCTCGGGAGCAGAAGTC
>JAFGPQ010000077.1 GCA_016936115.1 Spirochaetales bacterium
CATCAGGGCGCCCTTGAAGGATTTGAGCCACTCTTCCAGCCAGATGATCGACTCCATATCCAGATGGTTCGTGGGTTCGTCCATGAGCAGAACGTCCGGGTTCAGCAGCAGGATCTGGGCCAGGGCTATGCGCATCTTCCAGCCGCCGCTGAAATTCTCCACTCCCTCGTTCTGGCGGGATTCGGCAATGCCCAGGCCGTCCAGAATCGCCCGGGCGTTGCTTTCCAGCTCGTAGCCGCCCCGGTGCATGAACTCCGTCTGCACTTCCCCGTAGCGGTTCATGAAATCGTCCATTTCCTCGTCGCCCATCCCGGCCATGAGATCCGGATCGGACATGGTGTGTTCCATCTCCTCCAGGGACCGGCTCAGCTCGTACACCCGTCCCGCTCCCTCGATTACCTGATGAAGCACCGTTTTGCCGGCCATCTCGCCCACGTCCTGGGAGAAATAGCCCACCACTACTCCCGGGTCAATGGAGACGGTGCCGTCGTCGGGCTTCTCCTCCCCGGAGATGATGCGGAACACGGTGGTTTTGCCCGATCCGTTGGGACCGACAAGGCCGATTTTATCTCCCGGCTGTATGAGAAGGGAAGACTCTTTATAAAGGATGCGCTCCCCGAAGGCCACGCGGATATTCGATAAATTCACCATAATTTTACTCTGTGATTTTATAACCGATTTCAAAGTATCTTGACAAGGTGTGCCCAATGGCTGTATTTCAATTCTATTCTTAATTTGTTGTTCCAGGAGAGCGATAATCCCTATGATACCATTGATATTTCCTCCCGTTTGTTCCCCCACCTATGTCCCCCTGGGCGTGTCCGCCCTGAAAAGTTATTGTGAGAGTCTTATCGGTGCCGATTCCCTGCATGTGACCGATCTGAATATCCTCTACTGGAATCATCTGGGAGAGAAGAAAACGGAGTACGGGGAGTATCTGCGATTTGTAAAGGGAGAGCAGGGTCTTTTCAATCGGGAATTCTATGAGTCCCATTCTTCCCGGGGCATGGAATTGAAGCGGGACTCCGCCCTTATCCTGAACCGGATTCGTACCTATCTGGACCGGGGCGAAGCGAATGAGGAGCTGGAGGCGGTCTTTCTTTTTCTGGAAGGTTCCTTTGAGTCCTTCAGTCCGGTAATCCTCTTCTCCTGCCTTTTTCCGGACCAGTTGCTGTTCACCCTGGGATTCACCCGGTGGCTTCGGTCACGCCGGGAGTGCCGCCTGTTTCTGGGGGGAGCCTCGACGCTGCTCGTCGAGCCGCAGGACCTTTTGAACCGGGCCCCCTGGATCGAAGGAGTCTTCACAGGAGAAGGGGAACAGGCTCTGGCCGCCTTCCTCCTACAGGAGGAGCAATACCCCATTCCCGGACTCTACCGCCGTCGGGAAGGATTTCCCGTGTTGGAAGCCCCGCTGAGACCCCAGCCCATGGACAGCCTGCCTCCTCCCGATTTCTCCTGGGCCGATCTGAGAGCCTATCACAACCCGGTTCCCGTTCTGCCGGTCCAGCTTTCCCGGGGATGCAAGTGGCGCCGCTGCCGTTTCTGCGCCCATAACTTCTCCTTTGGCCGATACCGCTGCTCCGATCCTATTGCCGCGGTGGACCTGCTCGAAGGCTACGTCCGGGACTACGGGGTAAGGGATTACTATATCACCGATCAGTATCTGGACGGTTCCTTCCTGGAGCCCTTTGCCCGGGAACTGCTGGAGCGGAACCTGTATCTGAATTACACCTTCATGGGACGTCCCGCCGAAGATATGACCGCCCACGTTCTGGATCTGCTCTCCCGTTCAGGCTGCAAATGGATCAGCTGGGGAGTGGAATCGGGCTGTTCCCGCCTATTGGATCGGGCCGGCAAGGGAACAGCTCCTGATACGGTGGCCCAGGTCCTGTGTGATGCGGGCCGGGCGGGCATCAACAATCTGGCCCTGATGATATTCGGCCTTCCCGAATCGGACGATCAGGCCCTGGAGGAGACCATCTCCTTTCTGCAGGAAAACCGGGAGTGGATCGACTCCCTCACGGCCAGCGAGTTCCAGCTCTACCTGGGGACTCCCTTCGGGAATCATCCGGAAAAGTACCGCTTGCGGATTACCGGCCGGGAGGTGTTCTGCCGGATCGAAGGGGAGCCGCTGCACTCGGTTAAAGTCCCCCATAGGGACATTCCGGCAGGAGATGAATTAGAGATTATGCGGGGGCCCCACGAAGCGAAACGGTGGAAGAGGCACAAGATATGGCTCTACCCCGACGATTTCTGGGAAACCCTTCCCTCGGAGCACTATCTTATCCTGAACAGAAAAGCGAAGGATTCCGAATTTCCCGAGTATCCCGATAATCCCCTGGGAGATGCGGTTTAGCCGCCGTTTTACAGGGTAACCACCCGATTCTCCCGGGAACTGACGAGACAGGCATCCAGAATAGCAGTAACATCCAGGATCTCATCGAGGGTGACGGGCATCTCCCCCTTCTCCTGAACCGCCTTCACGAAACGTTTGTAAAACTCCTGCCAGGCGCCCCGGCTGCTGGGATAGGGGGTGCGTTCCATCTCTTTCTGGATGAATCCCCAGCGGTGTTCCGGTTCCACGCCCCACTCGATCTCTTCGCTGGCCGGGGAAAATCCCTCTATGGCCTGTTCCGTCTGGATATCCAGGCCGTCAATGATAAAGCAGCCCTCCGTTCCGTCCACCTTGAACCGGTGCCCCGGAGCATGCTGCTCCATGTAGCCGTTGATGCGGCAGAACATGCCGTTTCTATGATTCAGCACCAGAAAGAAGGCATTGTTCAATTCCCGGTCAAAGGGCATTTCATCCACCCGGGCGTAAACTGATTCCACGGGACCGAACAGTTTGTAGGCCTGGTCGATCAGGTGACTTCCCAGATCCCGGAGCAATCCGCCGCCGGAGGGATTCCCTTCGTTCTGGGGATTATATGACTCTATGCCGGAATAGAAGCGGCGCACCTTGCCCAAGTCTCCGCTTCGGATGAGCTTTTCCACGGTCAGGAAGTCTGAGTCCCACCGTCTGTTCATGTAGGCGGTGAGGGGAACGTTCCGTTTTTGCGAAAGATCCGCCAGAATCCGGGCATCCTGAAGATTCAGGGCGAAGGGCTTGTCGCTTATGGTGGGAATTCCCCTTTTCAGGCAGTTTTCGATGATGCCGAACCGGGCCCGGGGGGGAATGGAAAGAACAATGGCGTCCACCCCCGCCTCTATGAGCTCATCCACCGTGTCGAAGGCGGGGACATTTTCATAATCAGCGGTCAGTTCGTGCCGCCTCTCTTCGGACCGGGTGACCACGCCCGCCAGGCGGCAGTTATCCAGTGAATCAATGAGTGGCGCATGAAAGTACCTGCCTCCGAAACCGTATCCAGCCAGACCAATTCTGAACATAGCCACCTCCTCTGGAGTTTGTCACTCCCTTCTTAATCATAGGCGAAAGGAAGTGATATTTCCAGTGAATTCGTAAGGGGTAAGAACAGGAATGGTAAGGTTTTACTCGTTATCTGCGGTTGTCGGTACTTCGCCGGGGGAAGATATCGGGGTTCTGCCGATTCAGAACAGCGGTCCGCCCCAGCGCTTCGCCCCGGCATTTCAGACCGCTTTGATATTTTTATATTCATGCAAAAATCTTTGTATAAATATAGATTTTAGTCCCCCTTTCCCTTGTAATTACTTACGATTTTCTGTAAATATACTGTAAGACATTCCAAAATGTCGCTTTAAACAAATTCCATGTGCAGACATTGAGGACGGGAAGCCTGATCGTACCGGAGGGTACCGGGGTCGCACTGCTAAATAGTATGAAACACGCCTGACCGGTGGTGAATCGCTGTTGCATGGAATACCCGCCTACACACAGACAGATGATTCTCCCCGCCGGCCGCGATGGGAGAGGTGAACTATGGAAAAGCAGTTTCTGACGCTAATGGACAGGATGGGGAAAGGGCAGAGCCTCTCCAAGGAGGACTGGGATTTCCTCATCATCGACCGGGTTCGTTCCCTGGTGGAAAAGTATGATTTGTCATGGGATAGCCGCATTATCTGTCCCGACGACGGGGACCTGGCGGACCGGATCTTCCGGGCCGGGAAAGAACTGCTCCTGGACATCGGCCTTTATAATCTCTCCGAAGGGAAAATCCTGACTTTAACCGAAGAAGAGATCGACCGGGGCATAGAAGGGATGAACCGGA
>JAFGPQ010000006.1 GCA_016936115.1 Spirochaetales bacterium
ATTGATCTCCGCCTCGTACATGGCCACGGCGGTGCGCTTCATGATTGAGGAGGGTACGTTCAGCTGTTTCAGCTTCTTTTTGATATCGCTTGAGGCAAATCCGGCCTGGGAGAAATCGTCTCCGGGCACCTCATAGGTAAATTTCACTGTTTTTTCCTTAGAGACTATAATACCGGGCTCGGGAGCTTTGTCAAGGAAAACTTTCTATCGGGCGGAGTAAAAAAGCACAGGCACTTCCAGTTCCTCCGGGGTCATACCCGCATGGTGCCCTTTGAACAGGGGCATGGAACCCTTCGAGCCTTCCGCCTCCACCTTGATGCCCCGGTGCCCCCGGGCGACGGCCACAAAGTCCCCTGCAAGCTTTGCCAGCCGTTCGTTAACCTTTAGACCGGGGATTTCCGGTCCCAGCCATCCCCCGGACAGAAAATCCGCCGCCTCCATGAGCAGAAAGTCCTTGCCCAACAGCTCGATGAAACGCTCCCGGAACCGCTCTTTTTCTCCCTCTTTCACATGAAAGAACAGGGTGCGCGCTTCGGGAAAAGGGGGCCGTTTAAGAAGGGAGTAGAGCTCTTCCCCCTTTTTCATTATGTAATAATTCTCCATGCCGATCATGCCGTGATCCGCCGTGACCAGGAGCAGGGTATTCGTCCCCTCTATCCGGCGGATCAGTTTCCTGAGCTGCTCCCCCAGATTCCCCATGAAATCCCGAAGATGGTTGGTTTCCACCCCCTCGGGATGGATGAATTTGTCCGGCTCCATATGATAGACCATGGTATAGGACCGGCCCTGTTTATTCTTCCTGACCGAGGAGGCGGCGGCCCGGATCATATCCTTGAACTTCTTGTAATGAACGCTCTTGGCCGGTCCGCAGGCAGCCCCGTTGTAGCGGCTCTCCCGAAAAGCCCGGGGTGATATGAAATAGAGGGGCAGATCCGGATCGGCCCTTCTGAGCTTGGCCATGAAAGAATCCAGGGGAAGGATATCGTAAATATCCCGGGGACTTCCGTAGTAGGCCCTATTCGACGGGTTCTCCGTTCCGGGAAGAACATTGATATATTTGTCCTCCAGCTCGTCGAACCACATGCTCCAGCCCATATAGCCGTGCTCCCGGGGAGAATCCCCCGTATAGAGGCTGGTCATGGCCGCGGCAGTGGTGGGGGGAAACACCGTGAAGAGGGGGATATTGCCCGTACCGGCGGGAAGGTTCAGCTCCTTTTCGTATTTTTCGACAAAGGACTGGCCCAATCCGTCAAATACCATGAGTATCACATGATCGTAGGGAGTCCCGCACAGACTGTCCAGTTCGTCCAGGGTGGGATGGATTCCCTTTCCCCCGAAATTCTTCAGAATCGAAGCCATCATGTTCAAGGTGCATCTGCTGTAATCGACGATCATTTTTACCCCCCGCCCCATTCTAGCATATTTTTTTTCCTATGACATAGCATCGGCGGGGAAAAAACTCTATTATGGATCTATGAAGCAGACCCATTTTCTGACAGCGGAAGAGAAGGAGACCGGTTTTTCCTATATTCTCAAACACAGCATCTGGAACGGCCTGGGATACAGTTTTCTCACGGAGACCATCATCTATCTCATGGCGATCCATTTCAACGCCACCAACGTGCAGCTGGGATACATCTCGTCGGCCCTTTTCCTCTCCGGACTGGTCCTCCTCGTGGTGCCTCACCTTTTCGGGGGCGGGGATATGAAGCAGATTTTTTTCTGGGGCTGGTTTCTGAGGGGTCTCTTCGGCCTGGCTTACCTGTCCCTCTTCTTCGTTACGGGAAAACCGGCTGTCTGGATCATCATGATCGCCTACTCCCTCTTCTGTATATTCCGTACCCTGGGGGTAGCCGCCTACCAGCCGGTGGTGAAGAACCTGATGAGCTCTTCCAGCGAAGGAAGCCGCCTGCTCCATATCAACTCCAAGGGCAACCGATCCGCCCTGATATCCCGGGCCATCAGCTTCGCCTTCCTCTCTGTGGCCTTTCTGTCCGGACTGCGGGGACTGATACTCATTACCATGCTGGGGGTCATCACCAATACGGTGGCCAGTCTCTTCATTCTGAAGATTCCCTCCCGGGAAAAGGTGGAGAAAGTGACCCGGTCCCAGGGGCTTCTGAAAATAATGGCGCAGAGCCTGAAGGACCGGGATACGGCGCTTCACCTTACCATACTCTGGCTTTACATGGCCGTATCCGTTCTGAACGGCTTCATCATTCCCTTCCTTCAGAAATCCGCGGGGATTCCCTCCAATCTGGTCTTTCTCTATGCGGTGATTACCGTGGCGGGAAGCCTGATTTCGAACGGCTTCATCAGACCCTACATAGACAAGACGGGGAGCAAGCCGCTCCTGATCATGGCCGGACTGATTCTGGGAGTCTTTTTTATTGTCTGGGCCCTGATTCCCGCAGCGTCGGCCCTCGTCCTTTTTCTGCTTCTGGGCCTGGCGCACAGTTTTTTCATGAACCTGGGTTTCAACCTGACCAACCGCCTGCTTTACAAGATCATCCCCAAGGATAAAAACCGGCTTACCTTCTCATCCATGACCAGCTTCGCCGGAGCCCTGGTGGCTCTTCTTACCGGACTGGCGGCGGGACAGATCGCCGATTACGCCACGGTTAACCCAACCGGATTCCCCCATGCCTACTCTATCGTTTTTCTCATCGCCGGCGGACTGGCCCTTCTCATCTCCCTGGCCACGGCCTTCATAAGCGATCAGGAGAGCATCTCCCTGCGGGAAGCCTCGGAACTTCTCTACAGCAGGAACAGGAAGGTTTTTCTCTGGACCTACCAGCTGGCCACCACGGAGGATCCGGAAGTACGGGAATCCACCCTGCTCTCATTGGAGAAAAGCCAGTCCAATCTGGCTACAAAGGAGATGGAGAATCAGCTGAACAGCCCCTACAGTTGGGAGAGGGAGAGGATACTCCGGTCCCTTTACAAATACCCCCGCCCCGACCTGGCGGAACAGGTTCTTTCCGAAGCGGACGATCCCCACTCCTACAACCGTCAGGACGCCCTCTTCGCCCTGGCCAGCTATCCAGGAGATGCGTCGGAGAAAGTCCTTTTGCGGGCCCTGGAGGATCGGGATCCCTGCATCGCCAGTGTGGCCCTGAAGAGCCTCGTCCGTCTGGATAAACAGAAATTTGCTTCCCTTCCCGAGGAAATCTATCCCCGCATCAGCCCTTCCAGCCGGGCCCGGACCGACTGGTTCATCGCCCAGTGCGAACGGGAGGGCAGCCACAGCCATCTGAAAAATCTCTTTTCCTTTGCCTCCCCGGAGATGGGCTTCCGCTATCAGCAGCTCATCTTCTGCCTGGCCGCCCGGTACTATGCCCGGGGGATCCTCCTGGCTCCCTACTATCAGCTTGCCAACGCCTCTCCCGGAACGGGAATCGCCGCTCTTCTCGAGGAATTCCGGGACCAGCCCCTTTTTCACAGTCACGAGCAGGAGATACTCCGCTGGTCCGATGGTGAGGAGAATACTCCGGAAATACTCGCCCTGATGAAAGAGAACATTCCCGCCTCACGGGGAGAGGAGCCCCTGGATTACATAAGAGAAGCCATAGAGGATTTGCGCCCGGAACTGATCAACCGCTCCTCCTTCCTGGCTCTGCTCTTCTTCTCCTATCAGATCCTCCATTATGGAAATGAGAACAGGGAGGAAAGCCGATGACAACTCCCCTAGCGGTTAGCGCCGCCTGGCTGGAAGACGAAAAAGGCCGGGTTCTCCTGTGCCGCCGGAATGACGACAAGGCCCGGGGCGGCCTGTGGGAGTTCCCCGGAGGCAAGCTGGAGGATGGAGAAACCCCGCAGGAAGCGGTAGAACGGGAGATCGGGGAGGAGCTGGGACTGACCGCTGAAGCCGGGGAGATCCTGGCCCGGACGGTTCATGATTACGGGGATATCCGCATTGACCTGATACTGGTGCGGATGGGGAATCCCCGGGGGACTATGGTGCTTACGGATCACTCGGAAGTGCGGTGGTGTGATCCGCTGGAGATAGAAGAGCTGGATCTGGCGCCGGCGGACCGGGAGCTGCTTGAGAAAAGGAGAAAGCCATGATGAATCATTTTCGCGTCGCGAGACATAGAAATAGTCTTGGCGAGATGAAAAATGAAGAAGAGTGATTCTCCAATTTCTATATCTCACGATGTTATAATGGGTAATTGGTAGTGGAAGAAACTGACACCCCCGTTAACCTGACCGGACGTAAGGACGGTTCAGGTTCAACGGCTTCGTTAGTTTCCCCATTCTCCCCGCTGACGGGACAATCGCCCCTGCGCCTGTCCCACACATAATTCACGCTAATCGAAACCCTTCGGGTCGGCTCCAGCCGTCCTGGCCTCCGCCTTTCGTTTAGCTTCGTATTATGTGCCATTGGCCCTCCTGGCCAACGGCTGTCTCAGGCCGTACCGGGTCGTAGCGTTGTGATTTTCCCGGCGGTTAACAGAAAACCCTTTTCTATTGACCTTTGGCGTGCGGAGCGACGGTTCAAGCAGGATGCATGGCGGTCTGTCTGCAAAGCAGACGGGTGAACCGGAGGGGAGCCGCCGCCGGAGGCGGGAGGGGTAACAGCCTGGAATGCAACTATACCCATTATCGCCCAGAAGTTACCATGCCCAAGTTAAGATCTGAGCTATGATAGTACCAACTAAGAGAATGAATGATGGAATGGCTGAAAGAAAAAAACCACGATCATAATTCCGTTCTCTAATACTTGGCAAAAGATTGACAAAAAAAACAATGAGAAGGCCAGGTACTGCTATTACGGTCAATGGACTGATATTATATTCATTTTGAATCATCTGCAGATATGGATATATTTTGTCAACAAATTTGTCGATCCAATATGATCTACTTAAATATTCAGGAAGTTCAAAATGTGAAAGAATCATCTCCCTAGTCCATGCCTTCTACTCGATGATTGGTCATCTTTTTCTGCATTTTTATCACGTTCTTCATGATCGCTAGATCTTGAACTATCCTGAGTTGGTATATCCCTTTCATCATCCTGTTTTCTAATTTGATCAACGATATCTTTTGCCCAAGCACTTAAACTTCTACTCGCCCCAACAGAGCCAGCGATACCAAGTCTTCCACGCTTATTGGTAGTTATTCTTCCTACAACTCCATCCTTAGCCCTTCTATATTTTGTAAAGAATTTTCCTGATGCTTGGTCATATGGAATAAGGGCTTTACCTATCGCACCATCAACCAATAGAGCAGTACCTGATGAAATTGTATCTGAGGATAATGAAAACCTCTGATTTGGGTCAAATCTAGACTCAAGGGTATCAGCTGTCAAATTAAGGCCGAAACTCACACCATCAGCTATTGTTGATGTAGTTGCCGCTGCTGCAGCAATGGGTTCAGCACCTACAGCTGCAGAAACGACAGCAGTTCCTATAGCTGCATCTCCAACATTCCCAGCTGTATCAGCACCATCCCGCAATGTATCAACAACAGCATCTCCAACGACAACCTGAGATCGTCCATCCCCATTAATTGCTTTCCCGATTGTAATCCATCCAGAATTACTACTTTCAATTGCATATGGAAGAAAATCAGAGAATGAAGGTAAAGTTTGAAGCCCCGTCGGATCAGTAAACTTCATGGGGTTATTATTGGCATAGGCGTACCATAATAGGCCGTCCTTTACCGGATCCTCTGTGATAAACCGCCCCGTATCCGGATCATACCACCTTGCATTGAAGTAATACAGTCGAGAATCAGCATAAACAGACATCCCATAAGAACAGATCATCCATTCATTATAGCCCAACTACCACTAACCTAAAAGTCATTTACCACATACCCGGATTTTATAGTAATAAAACAGCCTTTCCTCGGTAAGGAAACAAACGATTCCCGGTAATACTTTTGTCTCACTGTGGTAAGGGAAAAGCCTGACTCAGCCGCTGAACTGAACTAACTCAGCCCCTGGCCCTGCCAAAACCAGCCGCTGACTTTTACGAACTCAGGGGCTGACTTCATGAAACTCAGGGGCTGACTTCACAAAACCCAGCCGCTAAGTTCCTCAAAACCAGCCCCAAAGCCGCTTTCAAACTTCCGCCTTCAACTTTAAGCTGTCAACTCTCAACCTTTGCTCTGATTCCACGTCAGAATAGGCTTCCGCGCGGCGGTAACCTCATCCAACCGGCGTACAGGCGTGCTGTGGGGGGCATTCCGCAAGAGATCGGGCTCGGTTTTAGCCTCTTCGGCGATCCGCTTCATCACTTCGATGAATCCGTCAAGGGTCTCCCGGGATTCGGTCTCCGTCGGCTCGATCATGATCGCTTCCTCAATAGTGAGGGGGAAATAGATCGTGGGGGGGTGGTAACCGAAGTCCAGAAGCCGTTTAGCAATGTCGATGGTGTGAATCCCCTCGAAGTTCTTGCTGTTCAGAACGAATTCGTGCATGCAACGCTTATCGATGGGCAGATTATAAAACTCCTTGAGCTTCACCTGCAGGTAGTTGGCGTTCAGAACCGCCGTCTCCCCCACCATCTTCAGACCGTCCGCTCCCATAATCAGGATATAGGCGTAGGCCCGGACGAGAACGCCGAAGTTGCCGTACCAACGGCCCACCGAACCTATGGAGAGCTCCCTCTCCCAGTCCAGATCATAGGCATCGTCCTTACGGATGACCACGGGAACGGGCAGAAAGGGTTCCAGATGGGCTTTGACACCGACCGGACCGCTTCCCGGACCTCCGCCGCCGTGGGGGGTGGAGAAGGTTTTGTGCAGATTCAGATGGACCACGTCGAAACCCATGTCCCCGGGACGGCAGTGTCCCAGGATGGGGTTCAGATTGGCCCCATCGTAGTAGAGAAGTCCCCCCGCGGCATGAACCAGGGAAGCCACTTCCAGAATATCGTCTTCGAAGAGGCCGAAGGTGGTGGGATTGGTGAGCATCAGGCCGGCGGTCTCTTCGCTCAGGGCCTCTTTCAGGGCATCCAGATCCACCATTCCCTCGGGAGTGGAGGTAATCTGCACCACGTCGAAGCCGCAGACCGCTGCGCTTGCCGGATTGGTGCCGTGTGCCGAATCGGGGACGATGATCTTATTACGCTTACTGTCGCCCCGGCTTTCATGATAAGCCTTGATGATCATAAGGCCGGTCAGTTCTCCGTGGGCTCCGGCGAAGGGGGCCGTGGTGACCGCATCCATGCCGGTGATGGCGCAGAGATCCTGTCCCAGATTATAAATCAGTTCCAGGGCCCCCTGACTGCTCCGGACATCGCCGGCGGGATGGAGCCGGGTGAACTCGGGAAGCCGGGCGAGAACCTCGTTGATCTTGGGATTGTATTTCATGGTACAGGAACCCAGGGGATAGAACCCCGTATCCACACCGAAGTTCTTGTTGGACAAATTCGTATAGTGCCTGACTATGTCCACTTCGGCCACTTCGGGAAGTTCCGCGTCGCTCTCCCGGCGCAGTCCGGGGGGAAGCATCTCATCAAGGGACTCTTCGGGAACGTCGCAGGGGGGCAGGGAATAGCCCCGGCGGCCGGGACGGGAAATTTCCTTTAACAGCTGATCGTACTCTCTCATCACAGGGCCTCTCCCATTATTTTCACCAGCCGGTCCATCTCTTCCCGGCTGCGTTTTTCGGTGACGCTGATAAGGCGGGCGGGAGAATCGTATCCCTCGGGGGCCATCCCCCCCAGAATGCCCTCCTCCTCCAGCTTCATATCCAGCTTTTCCAGGGCTGACTTGTCCCCGTTCTTGGGCCGTACCAGGAATTCCCTGAAAAAAGGACCGGGGAAAACCGCTTCCCACTTTCCCGTCTTCTCGAGCTCCTTCAGAACATAGCGGGCCTTGCGCAGGGACTGACCCGCCGCGTCCTTGAGTCCCTCTTTTCCCATGGTGGCCATATACACGGCGGCGGAGAGGGAACAGAGGCTTTGATTGGAACAGATGTTACTGGTGGCCTTTTCCCGGCGGATATGCTGTTCCCGGGCCTGAAGGGTCAGGACGAAGGCCCGTTTCCCGTCCCGGTCCAGGGTCTGCCCGCAGATGCGCCCGGGCAGCTTGCGCATGAGTTTCTTCGTGGTGCCGATGAATCCCAGATAGGGGCCGCCGTAATTCAGGGAGAGCCCCAGGGGCTGAGCCTCGCCCACGGCAATATCCGCTCCCGCTTCCCCGGGCGACTTTAAAAGGGCAAGGGAAAGGGGATCGGCGATCTGAACGAAAAGCCCCTTATTCCCGTGAACACTCTCGGCCAGGGCGGCCGTATCCTCGATTAGCCCGAAATAGTTGGGGCTCTGAACCAGAAGAGCCGCCGTATCCCCGTCGCACATTTTCCCCAGGGTGTCCCCGTCGGTCACCCCGTCTTTCATGGGAACCGTTTCCAGTACAACCCCGTGAAACCGGGCGTAGGTATCCAGAACCCGGCGGACGCCCGGATTGATCGTCCCGGAAACGAGAACCTTCGGACGGCGGGCGGCATGCATGGCCATGATCATGGCCTCGGCGGCCGCGGTGGCCCCGTCGTAGAGGGAGGCATTCACCGTATCCATACCGGTCAATTCGGCGATCATGCTCTGATACTCAAAGATATACTGGAGCGTTCCCTGGCTGATCTCGGGCTGGTAAGGGGTATAAGCCGTATAGAATTCGGACCGGGAGACGACCGAATCCACCAGGGCGGGGACGTAGTGATCGTAAACCCCGCCGCCCCGGAAACAGACAAGCCGGGCGGAACTGTTCTTCCCGGCCAGATCTTCGATCCGGCGGGAGGTTTCCCATTCGGACAGGCCCGGAGGCAGGGCCGATTCTTTCTGCACCGCCGCCGGGGGAATGTCCCGGTAGAGTTCATCCGCCGAAGCCGCTCCCACCGCGGAGAGCATGGCCTCCCTGTCCTCGGGGGTATGAGGAATGTAGGGATGGATCATTTAATCCTGTTCCTTCTCACAGAACTCCCGGTACTCCCGGGCCGAAAGCAGACCGTCCAGATCATCCTCGTTATTGACTTTGACCTTGACGATCCAGCTGCCGTAGGGATCCTCATTGATATAGGCGGCGTTATCCTCCAGGTCACCGTTCACCTCGACAACGGTGCCGGCCACGGGCATGAAAATGTCGCTGGCCGCCTTGACCGACTCGATGGTGGAAAAGGACTCGTCCCCGTCGAATTCGCTGTCCGTCTCGGGAAGCTCCACATAGACGATGTCCCCCAGTTCGCTCTGGGCGAAATCGGTTATGCCGATGGTAACCACATCCCCGTCAATCTTGACCCATTCATGCTCTCTCGTATACTTGAGATCCTCAGGAATATTCATCACTTCTCCTCCATATTTTACGGGCACTATTGTAGCCTATCCTCTCCAAATAATACACCTCTACGGGAAGAAAAAAGCGGATATCCCGAAGGATATCCGCTAGGAGAGATTAAAAATCAGCGCTAGATCGTTTCCTGGGGGCCGTCCCCCAACCAGCACTTGATACCTTCCTGGGGAAACTTTTTCTTCAGCTCGCCCATCTTCGTCATAATCTGCGCAGCATGTTCACTGTCTATATAGATGAGAAACATGACATTTGTTTCCGGCCAGACAGCCGAACCTTCCCGGCGTCCCTTCCTGCCTCTTCCGAAAACAGGATGAAGATAGGTAAATGACTCGCCGTAGCCCGATGAATCCAGAACATCAATAATGTCCTCTTCAATGGCCTGATTAGCGATTATCTCAAGTCGTTTCATGCGGTGGCCTCCTCTGCCCGGGCGATTTCCTTACTTTTTTTATCCCTGTTTACTAAAGAGTATATCACAGGTGTGACAAAAAGGGTAATGAATGTGCTACCCGCCAGACCGCCCACGATGGTCTGCCCGATGGGCTGGATCATCTCCGTACCGTCTCCGGGGAAAAAACCCATGGGAACCATGCCCAGGATGGTGGTGAGGCTGGTCATGAGGACCGGCCTCAGGCGGCTCCTGGCCCCTTCGAGCACCGCTTCGGTCACCGTGGCCCCCCTCTTCCGTAGAAGGTTCATATAGTCCACCATGACGATGCCGTTGTTGACGACGATGCCCGTGAGGACCACCATGCCTATGAGGGAGAAGAGGCTGAGCGCCGCCCCGGTTATGGTGTAGACCAGCACCACCCCTATTACCAGAAGAGGAATGGAGAAGAAGATGATGAAGGGGTCCACCAGGGATTCGAACTGGCTCGCCATGACCGCGAAGATCATCAGGATAGCCACGATGACCACCGTAATCAGGGTGGGGATCATGCCCGCCATGCTCCTCCGGTCTCCGGCGAAGTCGTAGGTGACCCCGTCGGGAAGGATCAGCTTCTCCTCCAGCATGGACTGGATGAGGGGCTGCACCTGGTTGGAGGCCATGCCCGCGGCCAGATCGGCGGTGACGTGGATGGTCCGGGTCTCGTTCTCCCGGTTGACCGTGAGGGGGCCCGTGCTGAGTTCGTAGCCGACCAGGTTGGAGAGGGGGATCTTCTCGCCCCCCGAAGCGATGACGAAGATGGCGTCCAGGTCCAGAAGGTCGGTCCTCTCATCCTCCGCGAGCTGGACGATGATATCCAGCTCGGTGGACTCGTCCCAGTAGGAGGTGGGAGTGGAGCCGTCCACAAGGGAATTGATCACATTGCCGATTTCGGAGACGGTGAACCCGTAGGCGGCGGCCCGGTCCTTGTCTATGGAGATCTTATACTCCGGCGTTCCCTCGTCCAGATCGGTGACCGGGTCCACGGCCTGGAGGATGTTGGCCCGGATCAGGTCACGGATCTCGTTGGCCGTCTGTTCCCCCAGTTCGGTGTTGTCCGAATAGACCACCACGTCGATGGGCGAGTCGGCCCCCCAGGACCGGCCGGAGCTCATGGTGATCTCCGCGTCGGGGAACCGGTTCGCGTATTGTCTGAGAATCGTCTGCGCCTCACTGGGCGTCACGGTCTGATCCACCAGATCGGGAAAAGAGATCTCAATGGAACCGGAGTTGCTGCCCGAGGTGTTGGGGCCTCTCTGTCCGCCCACGCTCATGCTGATGTGGGTATAGCCTGTGATTTCCTCTTCCACGATCTTCACGTAATTGGTGAGAATCTTCTGGGTATATTCCATACTCGTTCCCACGGGGAGAGTAATATCAACGGTAAGACTATCGTCGGAAGTGCCTTGGGGCATCATGTTCAGGCCCATGTTGGAAATCTTGAGAACGGACATGACCAGGATGACCATGACCAGGGTCAGAACGAGGAACCGGTTTCTGAGGGAGAAGGCTAACATGTTCCGGTAGGTGTTCTCCACCCCTCTCAGAACCCCCTCGCCTAAGGCATCGAGTTTTTTCAAAGTGCCGTTCCGGATAGGTCTCTGCTTATGGGTGTAGAGCTTGATGAGCTTGCTACACAGGGCGGGCACCAGGGTGACGGCGATGAAGAAGGAGACCGTAAGGGAGATGACCACCGTAAAAATCATATCGCTGAACAGCTCGCCGATCATCTCCAGACCGTCCTGCCAGATAATCATGGGCACGAATACGCACAGGGTCGTCAAAGTGGAGGCGATGATGGCGTTGAGCATCTCATGGGACCCCAGAATGGCGGCGGGCTTGAGCTTGGCGCCCCGTTCCCGGTACTGATGGATATTCTCCAGGATAACGATGGAGTTGTCCACAATCATTCCCAGGCCCAGGATGAGACCGGTCAGGGACATCATGTTAAGGGTGATTTCGAAGAAATACATGGCCATGAGGGTGATCATGATGGAGATCGGTATGGCTATGCCGATGATGATCGTACTCCTGAAGCTCCTCAGGAACAGGAAGAGGACCAGCATGGCCAGGATGATCCCCTGCCAGGCGGATTTGTAAACCTGCCCCATGACGGAGTTGATATAGGTTGTGCTGTCGGAGAGAAGCTCCACGGTCACCCCGTTAGGCAGATCGGCGTTGATGTCGTCCAGGGAGGCGATGACCTCCTCGGCGATCTGGACTGAGTTCGTATTGCTTTCCTTGGAGATGGCTATGGAAATGGCCGCCTTACCGTCTATGTAGTAGATGCTTTCCACGTCTTCGGTCCCTTCGTACACGTCGGCCACGTCTTCCAGGCGGACCACGTTGGACCGGTTTACCGAGGAGGTGGCGTCGGCGGCGCTGACCGTGGCCACCACGGTCCGGGCGATGTCCTCCAAAGATTCGTACCGCTCGTCGATGCGCAGGTCGTAGTCGGTGCCCTCCGCGGTCAGACTTCCCCCGGAGATCTGCAGATTCCGGGAAGAGAGGGCGCTGACCACGGTGCCGGCGGTAAGGCCGTAGGCTTCCAGCCGGTTCGTGGAGAGGTCCACCCGCACCGCCCGGGTTTCTCCGCCGGAAACGTCCGCCGAGGAAACCCCCTCGATCCGCTCCAGCCGGGGCTGGACCTTGTCCTCGGCTAGACGTTTCAGGGTGTCCGCCGTCTCGTCGCCCTGCATGATGAGGGTCATGATGGCTTCGCTGTTCATGTCAAATTTCATGATAACGGGGGAACCGGCGTCGTCGGGCAGGGAGTTCTTGACCTGGTCCAGGGAGTCCCGGATGTCGTTGGTCGCCTCATCCATGTCCTTGTCGTAGCCGAATTCCATCATGACCACGCTCCGTCCTTCGCTCGAAGTGGAGGAAAGATCCTCAAGCCCCCCCACATTGGAGAGCTGCTTCTCCAGAAGTTCCGTGACGCTCTGTTCCACTTCCTCCGGGCTGGCGCCGGAATAAGTCGTCATGACGATAATCATGGGCATATCCATATCGGGGGTCATCTCCACCGCGATATGGGGCACCATGAAGGCGGCTATGCCCAGGAAAAGGGCGACGATAACCGCTATGGTTACGGGTCTGTTAACCGATAATTCGGATAAATTCATCTCTTCCTCCTATTCGACGATGGATACGGTGGATCCGTCGGATATGCTGGATAGACCCCTGACCACGATCGTCTCTCCCTCTTCCAGGCCTTCGGTGATCTGCACCGTATCGGAGGAACTGAGGCCGACGGAGACAGTGCGCCTTTCGGCGGTGTTATCCTTTATCACGTAGACCACCTGGTCTTCGTAATAGGTGGTCAGGGCCAGTTTGGGAATGGTAATGACGTTTGCCTCTTCCTTGACCACAAGCTTGACCGATGCGAACATTCCCACCTTGACCCGGGAATCGGCGTCCACCAGGGAGAGGGAAATCTCCTGGGAACGGGAATCGCTGTCCAGGACGGGACTGATCTCGGTAACCGCCGCATGGTAGGTTTCGCCGGGGTAGGCGTCAAAGGAGACCTCAGCGGTAAGCCCTTTGCGGACGGAAGCCACATAGCGCTCGGGGATATAGGTGACGATTTCCAGTTCGTTCAGATTCCCCACCACAACCGCGGCGGAACCGGTGCTGACCGTTTCCCCCTCGTCATAATTGATGGCGGTAACCGTACCGCTGATGGTTGACTTGACGGCGCTGCGGCTGTAGACCTGTCCCGGCTGGGAGGGATCCACCATGGCCAGGGTCTGCCCCTTCTTCACCAGATCGCCCAGAGCCACATCCACAGATACCAGCTTGCCCGCCATATCGGGATAGATGTTGACCGAGGAGGCGGAAGCCACGTCACCGTTCACCTTGATATATTCCCGGACCGTATCCCGGGTTACCGCAGCCGCTTCCACGGCGATGCCTTCGGTTTCTTCGGACGCTCCGTCCATTCCGGGCATACCGCCTGCCATACCGGGGGGACCTCCCGCGGCGCCGGAACTCTTATTTCCCAGCATGACGGGAAAGGTAGCAATTCCCGCCCCTATTAGTACAAGCAGAATAATCTGCACGATTCGGTCACCTCTGTTTTTTCCATTATCTTTCATGGGTATTTACTCCTATAGCTTACTTGAGCAGATCGTCGAGACTTTCCAGTCCCAGGGCGTCGCGAAGGTCGATCAGACCGGCCAGATAACTATACTGACTCTCCAGATAGTCCTGTTCCGCGGTGAAGTAGTTCTGCTGGGCATCTTCCAGATCCAGCCGTTCCATACCCCCCTGGACAAAACTCTCTTCGCTCTTTTCATAGGTCGATCTGGTCAGCTCTACATTCAGTCCGGAGAGGTCCAGCTTGGCGGAGGCAGTCTCCAGCTGGGAAACCAGATTGATGATTTCCGTGCGCCCGTCATCCATGAGCTTTTCCAGGGTCAGTTTGGCCGACCGGATCTGATCATCGATTTCCTTAATCGCCGTATCAGTAGAGGATCCGGGGATAAACCCGTCCAGGGGGACGGATAGGGTAACCCCCACGCTAAGGGAATCGGTCAGGGAATCAGCGGCCCAGGACGATCCTTCAAGGGCGTCTCCCACGGTAGTGCCCCATTTCCCCGAAAGGCTCAAGGAAGGCACGTAGGACGTGGCCACGGACAGGGCGCGGTTATTCTCGAGTATATCGATATTTTTCTTCTGGCTGCGAATGTCGCTCCTGTCCATAAGATAGAGACCGATGAGCTCCTCCCCGTCAAGATCCGCTGCGGGTACGGAGAGATCCCCTTCCAAAAGGACATCCTCCTTGGGATCCATTCCAATGGCGGACAGAAACTCTCTCAGGGCGATGCGGTAATCGGAGACAGCCTGGAGATAGGTTGGTTTCAAGGTGGCCGCGGTCACTTTGGCCTGCAGTACGGCCAACTCCGTTTCCAGGCCCAGATTGAAATTGTTCAAGGTCTGTTCATAGTGTTTCTCCGCCAGATCCATATTGGCCTTTTCGATCTCAATATCCGCCTTACCCGCCAGAAGAGAGTAAAAATTCTTTTCCACTTCACTCTTCAGATTCCGCAGGGTCGTATCATAGGTAATCAGCTCATTCTCATAGGCCAGACGAATTCCATCCAATGAGGCGGAAAGGCCCGCGTTAAGGGGCAGGCTCAGGGAAAGCGATCCCGTAGCGGTCCAGCTCAGGGGCGCCGCATCGGCAAGGGATGTGTTTCCGGTCAATCCGGCGCTGCCGCTCAGGGATGGAAGAAAGGCATTCCAGGCGGTATTCTCGCTCCTCTGGGCCGTGTCCAGGGAAATCCGGGATATCTGAAGACTCAGATTCTTCTCCATAGCCGAATCCAGACTCTTCTCCAGAGTCAGAACAGTCTGCTCTGCGAACAGACCGGTTATGACAAGCAGGAAAGAAAGGACGGCTGGTACGATTCTCTTCATGGATAGCTCCTTTACCCTATGATTCCTCCATAAAAGAGAAAAAAGAAGTGCCCAGGGAAAGGAATTGTCATGCCGATTATCATAACTTTTTGTGACGCAAGTCATGGGAATTGGTGAGACTCTTCCTGTACGGGAAAGTTGAGAACTGCTATACTTGTCCCGATGACGGACACAAAGGAAAGAAAACTGGAACTCAATGAGGGGATCAGACTGATCACTGTCCTCCTCTTCTTCCTCTTTCTCACCCCCGGCCTCCTGCTGCCGCCGAAAAAGCCCTTTAATCCTTCGGGAACCTTCCTCTACTATCTGGCGAACGGACTGGTCTGTCTCTTCTTTATAGGCCTGGAATTTATCGAGTATTCCCGGTGGTCCTACCGTTACGCTAACAGCCGGATTCCCCGGATCTTCTTTTTCCTGCGGCTCCTGGTCATTCTGCTGCCGCCTCTGCTGATCCTGACCCTTTCCTCCCGGGAGTTATTCCTCTGGGGCTTCCCTATAAACCAGACCTTTATGTTTCTGGGACTGCTGCCCTTCTATGCCTACTTTGCCTTTCCCCGGCGCATCAGCCTCTATTTTCTTGTGGTGTCTTCCCTCTTCCCCCTGATTTACGAAATAGCTCAGAGAGGAACCGGAGAATGGGACCTGGTCAAGCTGGGTTTTATCATGTACCGAACCCTGACCTTCGTCTTTTTCTATGTTCTGGCCTGGCTTCTGGACCGGCAGTACCGCAATGGGGAGGAGAATAAAAAACTGATGGAAGAGCTCCGCCTATCCGAGTCACGGCTCAGGGATTATGCCGAGAGAATTGCCCATACGGTGGCCCTTGAGGAACGTACCCGCATCGCCCGGGATATCCACGACAGCCTGGGCCACTCCCTTACGGCGATTAAAATTCAGCTTACCAAGGCCATGGCCTACTCCGAAGTGGACAGGGAAGAAGCGGACCGGGCCGTCAAGGCGGCGAAGGCCACGGCGGACGATGCCATAAGCGATGTGCGGGAATCCCTGAAGGGTCTGAACGGCAGGGAAGCCATCATATCCCTTAAGGAGTCCTATCCCCTCTTCGTCAAAAGACTGGAGGAAAACGGCATTACCGTGGAATACAGCTTTTCCGGAGAAGAGAAAAACTATAACTACTCCGTTCTGATGGGACTTTACCGTTTTGTACAGGAAGGGATAACCAATATTCTCAAGCATGCCTTTCCCGGAAAGGTCTCCCTGACGGTCTCTTTCGGAACGGAAGAAGCGGAGATTCGCCTGAGCGATGACGGAAAGGGCTTTCTCCTTGACAAGGAGATGCTCTGGAATGATGAAACGGACCATTACGGCCTCAAGGGGCTTATCCGCAGGATTGAACTGGTCCGGGGCAGCATGACCGTCGAATCGACTCCGGGAAAGGGTACGACCCTCTCCGCCTCGGTTCCCCGGGATCCCGTTTCTCTACTGGGAGAAAAAAAATGAAACCGATCCGGCTAATCGTTGTGGATGATCAGCATCTGGTCAGGGAGGGAATCGCCTCTCTCCTGGCCCTTCAGGAAGGCATCGAAGTGGTGGGAACCGCAGAGAACGGCCAAAAGGGGATCCTCCTGGCCGAGGAGACGCAGCCCGATATCATACTCATGGATATACGTATGCCCCTCATGGACGGTATTGCCGCCGCACGGCAGCTGACCGAACGGGGAACGACAGCAAAGATTCTCATGCTCACCACCTTTGACGACGAGGAGTACGTGGTGAAATCCCTCACGGCGGGGGCCCGGGGGTATCTGATGAAAGACATTCCCATAGAGGATCTCGCCCGGGCCGTCGCCATGGCCCACAACGGCCTTTATCAGATGGACAGGGAGATTATGGGTTCCCTGATTGAACGGCTTGGGGACGATAAAAAGGAAGCCGCCCCGATCGACCCGGAACATCAGATTCTCTGGGATAGCCTCTCCGACAGGGAACAGGATATCCTGCGCTATCTGGCCCGGGGGGATACGAATCGGGAAATTGCCGAAGAAGTGCACCTGTCCGAGGGCACCGTCAAGAATTACATATCCAGTATTCTCACGTCCCTGGGCCTGCGGGACCGCACGAAGGCAGCCCTACTGGCCCAGCATTACGGGTGGACAGTCGAAGGCTGAAAGCCGAAAGATGAATTCTATTTTTTGTACTTCTTCGAGTAAAACCTTTTGCTGCAGACCAGGGCCTCCGCTTTTTTCGCGCGAATGCCGATCCGGATCTCCGTTCCCAGGGCCGCTGAGCCCGCATCAATAAGGGCCAGGCCGACCGTTTTTCCCACGGTGGGTGCCGCATAGCCCGTGGTCACCACGCCGATTTCCTTATCCTGTCCGTCAAAAACGGGATACCCGTGGCGGGGAATGCCCTTGCCGGTCATCTCAAAACCGACGATTTTCCTTTTAAGCCCCTCGTCTTTCTGTTTGAGGAGCGCCGCCCGGCCGATAAAGTCCTCCCCCTCAAGCTTCACAAAGATCCCCAGTCCCGCTTCCAGGGGAGAGATGTCGTCCCCCAGCTCATTTCCGTACAGGGGAAGGGCCGCCTCAAAACGCAGGGTATCCCGGGCCCCGAGCCCGCAGGGCAGAATCCCCTTACCCGAACCGGCTTCCATGAGGGCTTTCCAGAGAGCCGCCGCCTTTTCCGCGGGGCAGTAAAGCTCGAATCCGTCCTCCCCGGTATAGCCGGAACGGGAAAGAATGACCTCTATGCCTGCAACGGAGACCGTTCGGAAGGTGAAGAAACCGATATCCCCCGGGGGAAAATCAACAAGATCTGATAGGATCGTCTGAGCCTCCGGTCCCTGAAGGGCCAGCTGCCCCCACTGGGGAGATTCATCGGTTACGGTCACATCGTAGCCCTTGGTATGTTCCCTGATCCAGGCCACATCCTTGTCCGTATTCGAAGCATTAATAACCAGAAAAAAGTTCTCCCGGTCCAGACGGTACACAATAAGATCGTCAACGGTTCCGCCCTGTTCATTGCACATGGGACTGTACATGATCTGACCGTCCGTCATGAGGGATATATCATTGGTGACAAGCCGGTTCACAGCCCTCTCGCTGTCCTTTCCGGTAAGACGGCACTCCCCCATATGGGACACATCGAAAAGGCCCGCCCTTTCCCTGACAGCCCGGTGCTCGTCGGTCAGACCGGAATACTGGACGGGCATGTCCCAGCCTCCGAAATCTATCATGCGGGCGCCCGCTTCCCTGTGAATGCCGTTCAGCGGGGTTTTCTTAAGTTCGGCCATATTTCTCTCCTGGTAGTAATACTTTTCCCTATACTAATCTCCTTTCCCGACTTGGGCAACGGCCCGGGAAGGAGCGCCCCTTTTGCAGATAAAATTCTTCTCGATTCCCCGTTTTTCACATATATTCCTGTATAATAGATCGGCAGGAGGAAAGGGATCGTCCCCAGCCCTCCTTAATCGATGGGAAAAGAAGAGGATTTTATTATGAAACGTGTAACAGGCATAGGCGGCGTTTTCTTCAAATGCAAGAATCCGAAGACCATTAATGAGTGGTATAAAGCTCACCTGGGGCTGGAAACAGGTGAGTACGGGAAATTCATACACATCCTTGATCCGGAAGGCAACAAAATAGAGCTATGGGAACCGGCTGAGGAAAATCAGCATGGAGTATAGGGAAATCAGGATAGATCCGATTGAGGACGAACGGGTCATCCGTTTAATAAGCGGGCATCTGGAAAGCATGAAGGAGGGGTCGCCGAAGGAGAGCGTTCATGCCCTGGAGATTGAAGAACTCAGGGCAAAGGATATTACCTTCTGGACCCTGTGGATAGGAAATGAACCGGCCGGATGCGGCGCCCTGAAGGAGCTGAATCCCCTGCACGGGGAAGTCAAATCCATGAGGACCGGGGAGGGATACCTGAGAAAAGGGGTAGCCCGGGAAATACTGGGGAAAATCATTGAAGAGGCCCGCACCAGGGGGTATGAGAAAATCAGCCTGGAAACGGGATCGGCTCCCTCCTTTTATCCCGCCCATGCCCTGTACCGGGCTTGCGGTTTTCTCCCCTGCGGCCCCTTTGAAGGATACCGGGAAGATCCCCACAGCATATTCATGTCCAGAGCGCTTAAGTAAGAGTTCTCCAAGGGAATGAAGGGGGGATCACTTGACATATTTATAACACTGTTATATTTTATTGATTATTGATTCGCCGCGGGTTCCATGCCCCAGGGCTCTGCCCTGATCGAACGAATCAATCGAAGTGCTGCCATAGGCGGCGGCCATAGCGAACAAAAATATCCCGTAACCTTGGGTCGGGGATTTTTATTATCCCGGAGGTTTCCTGTGAGAAACGAATACAAACCCCTGATTACCCTCTCCGCCTGGGCGTTTGTCCTGAAGCTGATAGCCCTCTTCTCTGCCGGGACTGTGGCGGCCCTTTTACTGGTGATCGCTGCGGAATTTACGGAGATTCTGTTCTTTCTGTTCCTGTCGACGGGCCTGGAAAAGATGCCTGCCCAGGGGATTGTCACCTTTTCGCCCTATTCCCACAGTCTGGTTTCCGGAGTTCTGGCTTCCCTTCTCTTTTTTGCCATTGTCAGCCTCATCTACGGAAAGCGTCTTTCCCAATGACGGCCCTATTCCTATTTTCCTGAATCCGGATTATAACATAGGTCTGGGGCTCTGGCGGTACAGGATTCCCGCGCTGATACTGGAGTATGGAGGGACCGCCGCCGGATTGTGGCTTTGCCTTTCCACGATAAGGCGGAACAGAAAGAAGGGCATAAGGGGAAAGAATGGATCCGGAGAAACAGAATAAGAAATCGGAGCGGCTGAAACTCCATTTCGCCCAGACCGCCCACGATATGATTTTAAGGGACGGGATGGATGGTCTGTCCGTTCGGAAAATAGCCAGGGAAGCGGGATATACCTATGCCACCATCTACAACCACTTCGGCTGTCTCGATGAGCTTTTGTGGCACAGCCGGTCTCTCTTCATAGAAGATATCGCCCGTCACATGGCCCCGGCGGAATCCCAAAAGATCAACTCCCTCGACGAACTGACAGGGATATTCCGCCTCTATGCGGAATACTTCCTGGCCCATGGGGATGTATTCCGCTTTCTCTATTGCTACCCCCTTGATAAAGAGGCGAAGCGCATCGCCAGTCGGAATGAATCGGACCAGTTCCGCCGGCAGTTCATGGAAACCTTTCAATTCCTCATGGGAACGGGGCAATATACCTTTGAGGAGATCGGGTCCCTCTCCCGCACTCTGCTCTATACGATTCACGGGTATCTGACCATGGCCCTGACCGAAAACGACAACCTCCAGAGCAGTCAGGTGGCGGAGGGCATCGGTACGGCGGTGAAGCAGCTCTTCAGTCGGGCCGTTTAGGGGATTCAGGAAGGATCATTATGGACAGATCATACGGAGCGGTCGTCTTCAGACGTAGTGACGCGGAATATCAATTCCTCCTGGTGCAGCATGAGCACAATCGCCATTGGGATATGCCCAAGGGACACGCCGAGAAGGATGAGACACCACAGGAAGCGGCCCTGCGCGAGATTCAGGAGGAGACCAATTACCGGGTAAGGCTTATTGAGGGGTTTTCTGAAGACATCCATTACGTTCTGCCCAGGGGAGAAGCGAAAAGGGTGACCTTCTACCTGGGGGAATCTCTCGGAGAGGGTACCATGGAGATTGACAGAAATGAGATCCGAGACGTCCGTTGGTTCTCCTTTGAAGATGCAAGGGAGATGATTACCTATGAGAATTCCCGGCAGGTGTTGACGGCCGCCGGGGTATTTCTGGAAAAGAGCAGGATTTATTTCGAAATCGACATCAAAGATCTCCAATCCGTAGCCTATTGGGCGGCGGAAAACGCCGAAAGGGCACTTTTCCTATACGAAAGAGACAGAGATGATGACCGCCCGCGAAAGGCGACTGAAGCCGCCTTGGCATTTGCCCGGACGGGTAAGCGCACGAACCGCCTGCGTAAAATAGCCATGGATGCCCATCGGGCCTCTACGGAAGCGAAGGATAATCCCGCCGCATCGGCGGCAGCCAAAGCCGCCAGTCTTGCCGCGGCTTCCGCCTATACCCATCCGTTCAGGGACAAAGATCAGGCCGTACATATTTTGGGCCCAGCGGCCTATTCTGCCCTGGCTATCGAAACAGGGAATGAAAACGACCCGCAGAAGGGAGACCGGGAGATCTCCCGGGCGGTGGAGAAAGCTGGAAAGGAGATACAGAATCTCCTTGAGAACTATCCGGAGCGGACTGAAGGGAAGACTGAAATAGACCGGCTCCTTTACCGGCTTGATCGTGATATACGGAATAAATCATGAACCGGGATCCTTCGGAAAAGACCTCTTATCCGGTGAGACTCGAATCGGACAGGCTGCTATTGAGAAATATGTGGGCTGAGGACGGGAAATTCCTGATCCGCCTGTGGACGGATCCCAAAGTAACCCGCTTTATGGGCGGTCCCCGGGAAAATTCCTTCATGGAGGAAACGGTACGGGAAATGACGGAAGATCCCTTTCGAGAAGAGTATGACCTGTGGATACTGGAAGAGAGAAAATCGGGAAAGCCCGTCGGCCATTGCGGGCTGCTGCAAAAGAAAGTGGAAGGGAAAGAAGAGATCGAACTGATCTATGTTATGGACAGAAGTTTCCAGGGCTTCGGCTATGCCACAGAAATATCCCGGATGCTGTTAGCTTTTGCTTTTAAGATTAAGAAAATCGATTCGGTCATTGCTCTCATTGAGCCGGAAAACGGGGCATCGGAAAAAGTCGCGGTCAAAGCGGGTATGACACTTGAAAAAACAGTGATTAGGGATGAGAACAGTCAGATGCACCTGTATCGGATCAGCCATGCTTGATAAATCAATACCCTATTACAATATCATCATGACGAGAATTGGGGGGACGCCCCTCCGGGAATATAATTTGCCGAAAGGTTTCCGTTTTACCCGTTTCCAGCCCGGAGACGAACGGGAATGGGCCGACATCGAAACAAGGGTTCTGGAATTCTCCGATGAAGAGGAAGCTCGGACCTACTTTCAGAAAGAGTATCTGCCCTATGGGAAGGAACTCTCCGAACGCTGCTATTTCGTCTCCACCGCAGAGGGCCGAAAGATTGCAACGGCAACGGCCTGGTGGAGCCACAGGAATCAGGTCCGGGTGCCCTCCCTTCACTGGATTGCGGTCAGTCCGGACTTTCAAGGCCTGGGACTGGGAAAGGCCCTGGTCGCCAAAGCCCTTTCTGCTTCCATCGTCCTTGACGGGGACAGGGACAGCTTCATCCATACGCAGACCTGGAGTTATTCCGCCGTAGGAATCTATCTGAAAGCGGGCTATAATATTCTCAGGGAAGGGACCTTTGCCCGTTACCCCAATGATTACGGCCTGGCTCTCCCCTATCTTAACGAGAAAATGGGCCGCCGCTTTTCCGAAGAACGGGATAGCATAATTCTCACCTGACCTGACCGATATAAAAGAGAAAGGAAGAATACCCATGGATGCAAAAGATCTGTTCTCATCAAAAAGCGAAACCTACGACAGGTACAGACCTGAATATTCTCCCGCTCTAATAGAATATGTAAGAAAGCACTACCATGTTTCTTCTGAAACAACTATAGGCGATATTGGAGCGGGGACGGGAATCCTCACAAGGCAGCTGCTTGAACTGAACTGTCCCCTATTCGCAATAGAACCGAATGGGGGAATGCGCTCCCGAATGATCGAGAAAATGGGACAGGCTCCGAACTGCCGGATTCTGGGAGGTTCGGCGGAAGAAACCGGACTGCCGGATCACTCCATAGATATCATGTTCTCCGCCCAGGCCTTTCACTGGTTCGATGCGGATTTGTTCAGAAAGGAGTTCCGCCGTTTTACGAAAACTGGACAGGCGATGCTCATATGGAACAGCAAAAACCCTTCCCAGCCCTACCTGCGGGAATTGGAGAGGCTCAACAGGGAATTTTGCCCCCGATTCCGGGGATTCAGCGGCGGATACACCGGGGAGGGAATCTCCTATTTCTTTGAAAACCGTTTCACCAGAATCAGCTTTGAGAACAATCTTCATCTGAACCGGGAGGAGTTTGTGCAGGGGATTCTCACCGCCTCCTATACACCCGACCCTGACGATGAGAATTACGAAAGATATGTTATGGGGATTGAAGAGATCTTTATGAAATTCGGGAACGGCAGGGAAATCGATATAGAAAACGAAACAGAGGCCTATCTGAACTGCACTGGGGGACAATGTGAGAATAATCATCGAAACGGAAAGACTTTACCTCAGGGAACTGGAGAGAGATGACCGGATGGAACTGGCGAAAATCCTAAGCGATCCCGAATCCATGGCGTACTACCCCGCCCCCTTCAGCCGGGAAAAGGTGGAGAAATGGATTGACTGGAGCCGGGATAATTACAGAGAGTACGGCCACGGCCTCTGGGCGGTCATTCTCAAAGAGGGCCGGGTTTTTCTGGGAGACTGCGGGATAACCTATCAGGATATCGATGGGGAACGTCTGCCCGAACTGGGCTACCATATCAGGAAAGAGTTCTGGAACAGGGGATATGCCACGGAAGCAGCCAGAGCCTGTATGGATTACGCCTTTGAGACCCTGAAATACGGGGAACTCTATACCTACACCAAATTTGACAACCGTCCCTCCGCCCGGGTGGCGGAGAAAAACGGCATGATTTTCGTTAAATATTTTGATAAGGTAATAATGGGAGAAACGGTCAGGGAAATGCTGTACCGCAAGGGGAGTAATGAATGAGAAGATACGAGACGGAAAGACTCATCCTGAGGGGACTGGAGAGGGAAGAATGGGACAAACTGCAGGATTACATCATCAGAAACAGGAATTTTCTTAAAGAATGGGAACCTCTTCGGGAGGAATCCTATTACCAGAGGGAATCCCTGGAAAAAACCATCAACTCGGAAAATGAGTCCTACGAGAGCAGAAGCAGCCTGTGCCTGTATATCTTCAACAAAGGGGAAGACCGGATTATCGGAAGCGCCTCCCTCACGAATATGGTTTACGGTGTCTTCCAATCCTGTTTTCTCGGATACAAGCTGGATGAAAGGGAAATCAATCGGGGAAAAATGACCGAAGCCCTGGGAAAACTCATTGATATTGCCTTTACCGAGTACGGATTGCACCGGATCGAAGCCAATATCATGCCCCGGAATATTCGTTCGGTCAGAGTGGCGGAGAAACTGGGCTTCATGAATGAAGGGCTGAGCAGAAAGTACCTGAAGATTATGGGAACCTGGGAGGATCACATCCACTATGTTCTTCTGAACGAAAAGGCGGAATAATAAATCTGACCCGTTGGGTTCCTGCGGGGCGGGAAACTTTAAAAACTATCCTTGAGATTCATTACGGGAACATCGATAATATATACTATGAAACTGATTAGTCCCGAAAATCCGAAGAAAATTTACTGGGAGCTGTTTATTCTGGCTCTCACCGTAGTATGTACCTTTGTTCTTCCCCTGGCCGTCATTTTCCGATGGGAATCCCAGGGTTGGCTATTCATTTTTGACGTGGTTATCACCGTTTTTTTCTCCGTGGATATTTTTCTGAACTTCCAGACCGCCTACGAGGAAAAACGGAGGATGGTTACCGACCGAAAGCTCATTGCCAAGCGGTATTTGAAGGGGTGGTTTTTCTGGGATCTGGCCGCCACCATTCCCTTCGCCCTGCTGTTTTCCGGGTTTTCAGGGCTTATGCTCTCCCGGCTTTTCCGCCTTTTCCGACTGACCCGTCTCTTCAAGCTCTTCACTTCCAACAAAACCCTTCTGCGCATCAACGAATTGAGCAATGACATCAACCCCAGCGTTGTGCGCATGATCCTCATGATTTTCTGGATCATTATCGCCTCCCATCTGGTCTCCTGCGGCTGGATCTCCATCGGGGGCATCGAGCCGGACCAATCCCATCAGGATACCTATCTTCAGGCTTTCTACTGGACGATCACCACATTTACCACCATCGGCTACGGGGACATCTCCCCGGACCTGCAGAACCGGATCCAGGTGATATTCACTATCATCACCCAGCTCCTGGGTGCGGGTATGTACGGTTTCATCATTGGTAACATATCCAACCTGCTGGCCAATATGGACCTGGCCAAGACCGCCCACAAAGAGAAGGTGGAGCGGATCAACACCTTCCTCAAGTACAAGAACATTCCCCCCGCCCTGCAGCGCCGGGTGGGAAACTACTACGAATATCTCTGGGAGAGCCGCCGGGGATACAATGAAGCGGCGGTTATCGCCGAATTGCCCCGTTCCCTCAAGACTCTCATCACCATCCAGATGAACCGGGATCTGATAAGGAAAGTGCCTATCTTCGAGCATGCTTCGGACCTCTTTCTCAAAGAGGTGATTCTGAATCTGGAACCGGTTATCTTCACCCCCGGCGACTATATCATGGAAGCGGGGGACATGGGTTACGACATGTTCTTCATCTCCCAGGGAAAGGTGGATATCCTCTCCGCCGACGAATCGATCACCTACGCCACCCTTACGGGGGGCGCCTTCATCGGGGAGATAGCCCTGCTCCTTAGTATGCCCCGAACCGCCACGGTCAAGGCGGTGGAATACTGCGACCTCTACCGGCTGACGAAGGAAGTCTTCGATTCCGTTCTGGAACGCTATCCCGACGTGGCGGAAACCATGTCCCAGGAGGCGGAGAGACGGCGAAAAGAAAACGAGGAGAAGCTTAGAAAGGAAGCGGAAGAGGCGGCGAAGAAGAAGGACAGCACGGAAGAAGAGCCCGCCCCGGAGCAGGAGGTTGACCCGGACGAGGAACCGGATAAGGAGAATAATCTCATTCTTGACGGCAAGCCGATACCCATGGTGAAGGAAGCGGAGTTCACCCAGATCGAGGATGAGGAGATAATCAAGATGCGGTGGAAGGAGCTGGATAACGTGAACCACTACCAGGTTATCAAGAAATCCCCGGACAGTGACAAATGGACCTACTCCGCGACTCAGCTCTACATCAGCGAATTCGTGGATCTTCATCCCTTGATGGAGGGGAGAAACATCTATAAGATCAGGGGAGTGAACGAAAACGGAAACGGCCCCTGGAGTACGGGTTTCTACTTCTCCTTCGAAGAGGGAGCCGGTTCGGAATAAACGGAGTTACCCCCATGAGCACCCTATGGCAATACCTGATAGAAGACGAACTTCTCGCTGAACTGATTTCCCGGTTCCCCCTGTGGGGACTGCTGCTGACCACGGTGGCGGGGATCCTGCTCCTTTCCAAGGGAGCCGATTACATGATAGACGGCGTGGTGGACCTGGCGGAGAGAACGGGACTTCCCAAGGTGGTCATCGGCGCCACCATCGTCTCCCTGGGCACCACCATGCCCGAAGCTTTCGTTTCGGTTCTGGCCGCCTTCGAAGGCGACCCCGGATTGGCTCTGGGAAACGGGGTGGGATCCATCATCGCCGATACGGGGCTGATCTTCGGACTCACCGCCCTGATTTCTACAGTACCCCTGAACAGGTATATTCTCAACAGAAACGGCTGGTGGCAGGTCGGATCGGCCACCCTGCTGGCTCTGCTCGCCTCACTGCTGCTTTTCCTGCCCCTGGAGAAACGCTTCATCGGCCGCCCCATGGGTATCGGCCTTCTGATTCTCCTGGGCATTTACATGTACATGAATTTCCTCTGGTCCCGGGGCCATTCGGAAGAAGAGATAGGAACCGATACGGAAGGCCATGAAAAGGGGGCTCCCCTCTGGCTCTGCTGGGTGAAGATCGCCGGGGGCATCGTCATGGTTATCTTCGGAGCGAAGATTCTGATTCCGGCCGCGTCGGAGATCGCCCTGCGCCTGGGGGTGCCCCAGGACATCATCGCCGCCACCATGGTCGCCTTCGGCACATCCCTCCCGGAGCTGATGACCGCCATCACCGCCGTCCGCAAGGGTCACCCGGAGATCACCGTGGGAAATGTGGTCGGAGCCGATGTACTGAACTGCCTTTTCGTTATCGGCGCCGCCGCCACGGCCCGTCCCCTGAGCGTTCCGCCCAACTTCTACCTGATCCATTTCCCCGTCATGCTTCTGACCCTCTGGTCCTTCCGGGTTTTTGTCACCGCCAACCGGGGCAAGACCTTTCCCCGCTGGCAGGGGCTCTGGCTCCTGGCGATCTATCTGGGGTACGTGACTTTTCAATATACCGTTCTGAACTGACGGGACTGATCAGGAAGACACCTCTTCGGAAAAACACTCAAGGTAGACGGTCAGATAATCCTTAAGCTCCCGGGGAGTCTCATCCCCCAGTTTCTTCAGCTTCGATTTGACCCGCAGGATCTCCTTCTGCCTTCTGTTCTGAAACTTCATCTCCGCTTCGGCGAACAGGGGCTTCTGGGCCATTTCGCTTCTCATGTCCCAGGGGAAGGGGCAGTAACGGTAAAAAATGCCCCGGATATAGGGATTCAGCTTGGGCCTGCCCTCGTATTCATGGATAATCCAGCTGATGTAATCCCGGGCGAAGCGGTCCTTGTCGGACTTGGTCTTCTTAATGAATTCGGTGATCCTCTGTTTCGCTTCGGCGGATATCTCCGGGTTTTTCCTGAAGAACTGGATATAGTCGTAATAAGCGCCCACCACGCCCCCTTCCACGGGATCGGTCCACTGGTAACCGGCGATGCTCTTCTGCAGTTCCCATCGATATTCTCCCAGCAGATAGGGGAGAGTCTCCTCTCTTTTTCCCGTAAAGAATAGGGGAATGAAAAGCCGTCCCGGGGTATTCTTTTTCCCGTCCATCTCCTGCCACATAACGGCTCGACTTCCGAACTGGGGATAGAGAACGAAACAGGGGAAAACCTCGCTCTGAATGATCTCGCGGCCCGATCCGTGGGTAAACAGAACCTCCCGGTAAAAGAGGGTATAGTCCCTCTTGCGATAGGAATTCACGATGCCGGCTGTCTGATCCGGGTGCAGGAAGCTGTTTGCCGGTATTCCCTCCATGGCGGTGCTGCACAGGAAGGGGAGAAACCGCTTCTTGTTGCCCGAAAGCATTTGTGCCACCTCTCCGGTTATATTCATCAGCTCGAAATGGATACGGTCGGCGGGAACGTCCTTGTAGATGTGGTCTGCGGCACTTCTTTCCTTGGGAGTCATTTTCTCCTGTCTCTTGAGGATATCCTCGAAGGAATCCCCCATTTCGGAAAGGGAGGGCTTGAGGGAGGAGTTGTAGATTTTCTCTAGATAATAGGGCAGAGTCATCACGGGAATGGGATCCTGGGAATAGAGATTGGAAGCGTAAAGCCTGTCCACTTCAATCAGATCCTCCGTGGAGAGGAACCGTTCATCCAGGAGCCCAAAATGCAAAAGGATTCCCGGCACAAAACCTTTCAGGTCCGTTCCTATGACCTTGAGGAAACAGCTCTTATACAGCTTCCAGTACATCCGGTTTGCCTGTTCCCTCAGCTGGGCGACTTCCCGATCCGGGGACAGGATATCCTCGCAGCCGAGCAGCCTGTCCATCAAACGGGAAAACTCCTCCTGAAATTCCGCAGAAAGACCGGAGAATGTGAGGATTCGGTCCAATAACCCCTGATACTTGGCCAGTTTTTTCCGGGCCCCCGGGGGTATCGCCGCTTTTTCCTCTCTTTCGGGCGCAGTTTGCTCTTCTTCCGTTTCCGTCTGGGGGGTATAGTTTTTGTACTTCTTCAAATCATCGAACATGCTGCTGTATTCTGTGAAAATATCCTTTCCCAGAAGATTCATGGAGTCCTTGCGGCAGCGGGAACTGAAAATAAAAAGATAGTAGAGGAACTGCTCCGCCTCGGAACCGCTGGCGGCTCCCTGCCGGCAGATCTCCTTCACCCAACCCTCGTCGCCGAAAACCTGATTCATGAGCAGCCAGATTTCACGGGACAGATCGGCGACCACAAGCTGTACTTCATTCTGAACCTGGGATAGGAACTCGAAAATATAGAAATTGAGCGGCTCATCCCTCTGAAACAGGGCGGACAGGATTTTCCTGTCCTTCTCGGCAATTCTCTTGATGAACAGGTACTGACGATAATCGAATCGGTCCTCCGCCCTGAGATCGTCATGGTCGGCATAGAGTTTGAGAGATTCCTGGATTTCCCCCTGAAAGAGATTGGCATCCCACTCGCGGGGCTCGGCACAGTCCTCGCCCTCCTTTGTCTGATTATGAAGAAAATGCCCGTACGCCGTGAAATCGGACCCTATGCGGGGGACAGAAATATCCTCTCCCTCCGGCTTTCCCTCTGCCGGGGGAACCGGGCTGGACAGGGCTATGGTATCGGCGATAAAGGCTACCTTATGCCAGAGATACTTGTAGTTCCGGTAAAGATAAAGCCCCGACTCTATCTGAACCACCATATTTCTGAGAATCCTCAGGTTAAAGGACATGTTCCTCTGCACTCTCCGGGCCATCTCTTCCGAATCGACAGGGGCGGAACTGATAATGCAGTCGGAGACAGTTCGCAGGGAGTAGGGGCTGGGTTCATGACCATCCAGAAGGGTGGATGCCCCCAGAATCGCCTCCCCCTTAACCAGGCCTATGCGCAGGCTTCTCTTAAGAATATCCGAACCGGATTCGTCGGGAAGGGGATTATCGCAATAGAGAATCTCCACCAGGCCGGAGTGGAGGACCACGAAGGTTTTGTTCTGACTCCCCTGCAGCAGGATCAGAGTCTCCCTGCTGAAGGGCTCCTTATCATACTTCCTGGTACCCACAATAGACATAGGACGTCTCCTTATCCCTCCATTATAAGGGGGGAACGGCTTCCTTGCAATTCCTTTGCTTTCCGAAAATTCCGTTGACCCGAACCTCACCTCCCCTTATGATAATGGGAATAGGAATAAAATGGCGGAAACGGACAGGGAATCAGAAAAAAAGGAAACCATCCCCCATATCTCACCGGATTTGCTGCGGAGCCCCGATTATCTTGAAGCATCCGTATATCCCACCCGTGATATCCGCTACTACTGGTCCGATGCCTGGGATCCCCTGTTTTATGCGGATCTGGCCCGGGCGGGCTTCATTTCAGTTGCCATGGATATAGAAAGATTCGGCCCCGTCCTTCTGCCCGAGATACAGTCCGCCTATGCGGTCCTGGACTGGGAGAATCTTCACATATCGGGTCACATTCGGAAAATTCTGAATCGGGGCGCCCTGGAGAAACAGGGATTTTCCCTGATTCTGTCCGATGATCCCGAAAGGGTGACCCATGCCATCCGGGATCAGTTCGGCGAAGAAAACTGGCTCATCCCCCGCTACGGGGATCTTCTTCGGGAGCTGGCTTCCTTTCCCTTTCCGGAGGGGTATTTCCGACTGGTGGCGACGGAGCTTTACGAGGAGAATTCTCTGGTGGCGGGGGAGCTGGGCTATGCCATCGGCGCCACCTATACGAGCCTGACCGGGTTCTCCTCCCGATTAAGGGAACATCGGAACCGGGGCACCCTGCAGCTGGTTCTCCTGGCCCGTTTCCTTAGGGAGGGGGGATTTGCCTTCTGGAATCTGGGCCATCCCCATATGGATTATAAATCACAGCTCGGATGCTGCATCCTGAAACGAGAGGAGTTCCTGCAGAGATGGCTCAGAGAGAGCAATCGGAAACTTGAACCGGGCTAAACCTTGCCTGCCTTCACATCGGCAATGACAGCGTCGAGATTCTCATTCTGATTGGGCATGAGAGAGGGATGGGCGACTCCCGTGGCCTGCTTCACGATATACCTGGCGCAGTTTTCGAAATTGTCGTCATTGTTGCAGAACTTTTTCTTAAAGATGTTCGCCATAGAGGGCATAGCACCCATTTTGTCATTAAAAACCGCACAACCGCCGACCATTGGACAGGACATATGACACTCCTTATAAAACAAAGGTTTATTTACAGTATAGGAAACGCCGCGGGAGAATGCAAACATTTCCCGGCTATTTCAGCACGAAACCGGACAGGGCGTTCTCAACAGACTTCAGAGAATTATCCGTACTCCTGTTCTTGCTCATCATATCGGCGGACAGAGCCGAAATCTCCCCGGAAACGAGAGTGATATCGTTGACAGCCCCCATGACGATCCGGCTGATATCCCTGAGACTTGTGATGGATTCGAGCATTTTCCTATCTCCCGTCCTCATATCACCTGCCCCCGTCAGAACGAGGTGGGAAAGGGACTGCATCCGTTCCAGAGCAACTTCCAGTCTGTCGTTGAACTCCTTTACATTTCCCGTGAATTCATTCATGGATGTGACCGCTTTGCCCACTTCCTCCACATGGCTGTTAATTTCGACAAAGGAAGATCTCACGTCCAGGGATTCACTGCCCACTTGATCAATGCCGGTGATAACGTCTCTGAGATTGACTGTAATGCTTTTTGACTGCTCCGTGGATGTCTCCGCCAGTTTGCGGATTTCATCGGCAACGACAGAAAATCCCTTCCCCGCCTCTCCCGCATGGGCCGCTTCTATGGCGGCGTTCATGGCCAACAGATTCGTCTGCGCCGCCACGTTGGCAATAAGATCATTGGCGCCGATGAGATGCTCCGTCTTCTCCATAATGGATTTAACCCTTTCGGCCATGGCAACCAGCTTGATTTCGCTCTCTTTTGAAACACGGGCCAATTCCTCGGTCTTCTCCCGGTTCTGCCTTGTAAGCCCGTCCAGGCTGCTATTGGCATCGGAAAGCCGGTTGAGCGCCAATCCTGACTCATCGATGATATTGTTCAGATCGCTTATATGGTTTCCCAGTGCTTCAATGCCCGATGCCATCTCTTCGATGCCTGCTGTGGTCTCCGTAACATTGGCGCTATGCTCCTCCATCTGCTCCTTGGTAAGCTTAAGACTCATTTCGATCATTTCGAGAGAACCGGACATAAGCTGAATCTGCTCACCAAGGGTAATCTTATCGGTCTTGAGAATATCGATCGAATCGACAAAGGAGTGCAGACTGGCATTAAGTTTGTTAAAAAGGAGATTCGTCATAGCGGCCAGCTGTCCGATTTCATCACTTGTCATGACGCTTACCGAATCCCTGAAATCGCCGTCCGAACCGGCCTTCACACTTTCAAGCATTTCCCGAATCGGCCCGATTTCTCTCTTCAGGATGATCTTGAGAGAAATGACAAACAAAGTCAGGGCAAAGATAGTTGCCGCGGCAAAGAGGAAAGTCTCAGGAACGGGAGAGATGATTCCCAGCTCATCGATAATCCGATTTATCTTTGCCAGTCCGCAGTACATGGACGACAATCCCAAAAAAGGAGAAAGGATAATGAAATAAAGCCTCGTACTGAGATTGACCGCGGAAAGGGGTTCGGAATTACGGGAACGGATCAGAATATCTACCCCGGAGAGCAGGAAAATAAGAGCCGGTATATTGATTATAAGCTGGAACGCCAGAATAATCAGGAACGCGACGAAGACCAGAGTGGAGAGATTACGCCCCAGGAGGAGATACATTTCGACAGTCTGAAGAATCGTTTCGACGGCCATGAGTACCAAGGGCAGTTTTCCATAAAGGGATACCCCTTTCCTGATAGAATCCCAATGCGAACCGGAGAGATAGGTGCCGGTCAATCGCCTGAGGAGAAAACACATGCCGGCGGCCGGCAGCAGATTCATGAAAAGCCCCCCCAAAAAGACAGGCTGCATAAGCATATTAAGAAAATCCGCTCCGGAAATGATTCCCGAAGAATTGGCCAGCAGGAAAAAGAGAACGAGAGGGGAAAGGGTAATGGATAGGCTTATAAGAATCGTGACGCGGCGGACATATCCGGATGGGGAATCCATAAAGTACTCCTATCAGGGTTATTACCACAAGTATTGTCTCTAAAGATTCATTTTTCAATAAGAATTTAGTTTGATATTATAATTAATAGCAACATCGGGGCTCTTGACTAACACTGTCAACATCATTAACATTGTTAATATTATTAACAATGTTATTACAAGGAGAGACAAGACATGTCACCATCCCTGAAAGAAGAAAGAATAAGAGAGTATTTCATTAGGGCCGCCGAGGAGATTATCCGGGGCGAAGGAATCCGGGCCGCCTCGGCCAGGACCATTGCGGAGAGGGCCGGCTACAGTTACGCCACCATTTACAATCATTTTGAGGATCTGAACGATCTTTACACCCAGGTAGGCCTATCCATCCAGAGTGAGTGCCGGGAATTCGTTCAGAAACAGTCCCGAAAAAGGGAGACCGCCGCCGAGAGTGTTCAGGAGAAAGCCCGGTGGTACGTCACCTATTTTATTCAGTACCCCACACTTTTTCATCTGTTTTTTGATAAATCGGTCCGCTTCAAACAGGAAGAGATCGGGCTGGACCGTTTTTTTACTTCTCTCATGGGTGATGACACCCGGGGAAGAGCCGGTTTCGAAGAGTATCTTTACGCCGTCCACGGGCTGATGCTCTTTGCTTTGAACCGATTCTCTCCCCTGGGTTATGATGAAGTGATGAGGAAGCTCGAAAAGCTTACAGCCTAAAGCTAAATCACCCGGCAGGTGGGCCGCTGGCGGATCTTGAGTACCGTGGCGGCCCCTTCGCCGAAAAAGCTTTCCATGAAGTTCCGATAGTCTCCGGTTCTCTCATTGGGCACGAAGACCTGAATCGTACCGGCGAAACCGCCACCGTGAACCCGGCTGGCCCCTTCCCCGTTCAGAAAACCTTCGGTCAGGGCCAGGGCGAGAGAGAGTCCCTGCTCTTCGGGATGACTCGAAGCGTAAACATTCTGCAGGTACTTGTAGGAGGAGTTCCCCGAATCATTGACACCCTTAAGGTAGGCTTGGATATCATCATCCTTAAGGGCCTTCTCCATGGCGCTGACCCGTTCATTTTCCCGCAGGAAGTGCAGTCCCCGCAGAAAGGCCCGATCTCCCTTCTCTTTTCGGATCGTTTCAAAGGCCGCCAGCAGGTCCACTTCCGACCTCTCCCGGCACACGTCGGCCCCCATGGCCTGGGCGGCCCCCTTCATTTCCGCTGGTACCGCAGCGTATTCCGGGGTCAGATCCGCATGGTTTCCC
>JAFGPQ010000078.1 GCA_016936115.1 Spirochaetales bacterium
CCCGACCTCTCCCATGTCGCAGTTGCCGGGATCCACAATCCCCATGAAGCGGCCCTCGAACATGACGGCCACCCGGTCGCACACCTGGAACAGCTCCTCCAGGTCCTCCGAAACGAGAAGCACCGAGCCCCCCTCGTCGCGGCACTCAATCAGCCGGCGGCGAATATAGTCGGCGGCGCCCACGTCCAGCCCGTAGGTGGGGTGGGCGGCGATGAGCAGCTCCGGATCGGCGGAAATCTCCCGGCCCAGGATGAGCTTTTGCATATTCCCGCCGGAGAGATTCTTGATAGGAGTGTTAATGCTGGCCGCATCCACCCGAAAGTCCTCTACCAGCTTTGACGCGTGTTGCCGGATCGAGGGGTAATTCATCAGATTGCGCACGCTGAAGGGCTGGTTATGGTGCTGCTTGAGCACGGAATTCTCCAGAAGCAGCAGATTGGCCACGGTGCCGAATTTGATGCGTTCCTCCGGCACGTGGGTAATGCCCCTGTCGTTGATGTGGCGGGCGGATTTGTTTGTGATGTTCTGACCGTTGAGTGTCACCTTTCCCTCTTCGGCGGCGCGCAGCCCCGTAATGGCTTCCACCATCTCCCGCTGTCCGTTCCCGGAGACACCGGCGATACCCATGATCTCGTTCTTTCTTACCTTGAAGCTCAGACCGTTGACGATGGGCAGGTTCTGGTCGCTGTTGACCTTAAGACCGGTTACTGCCAGCACCGGATCGCCCGGTTCCAGATCTTTTTTGGGGTAGGAGAGGGATATCTCGTGGCCCACCATCATGGTGGCCAGGGTTTTCTCGGTGACTTCCTTAATGGCGGCTTCCCCGGTGACTTTGCCCTTGCGCATGACCAGGACCCGGTTGCAGACGCTCATGATCTCGTCCAGCTTGTGGCTTATGAGGATGGAGGTATGGCCCTCATCGCTCAGCCTGCGGAGAATGGTGAAAAGTTCCTCCGCTTCCGCCGGGGTGAGCACCGAAGTGGGCTCGTCCATGATAAGCAGGTCCGCCCGGTGCAGAAGGGCCTTGATGATCTCCACCCGCTGCTGCTCCCCTGCGGAGAGTTCCCAGACGTATTTGTCCGGATCGACCTGAAGGCCGTAGCGATTAGAAAATTCCTCCACCTTCTTTCTCATCACCTTCTGGGGGAAGAAGAAGGGAAGATCGTCGAATCCCAGGATGATGTTGTCCAGGACCGTATGCTTCTGCACCAGCATGAAGTGCTGATGGATCATGCCGATGCCCAGGTGCATGCTCTCCCGGGGGGATTTGACGCTGACCGGTTCCCCGTTTATGAGAACCTCCCCCTGATCCGGCTGATACAGTCCGTACAGGATATTCATTAAAGTCGTTTTGCCGGCGCCGTTCTCTCCCAGTAAACCCAGGATGTCTCCTGATTTTACTGTGAGGTTCACCTCGTCGTTTGCCCGGACTCCCACGAAGGATTTGCCGATCCCCCGCATTTCAACGGTCGCGATTCGTTCCAATTGTTAACTCCAGATGAACGGGAAAGGGGGCGCTCGAAAACGCCCCCCGTCCGATTAATAGATTATGTCCGATCGATTACGGAAGGGGTGAAACGAAGTTGTCCACCTGATAATCGATCTCACCGAAGAGATGGCCAATGGAAGCGATTTCCCCGGCGGGAATCCGGACCGTACCGGTCTGATCGGCGATGGGTCCCATATAGGGATCGAACACTTCCCGTCCCTGCTTCATCTGGTCGTATCTCTTCATGACCAGATCGTAAACGGAGATATTGCCGAAGTCCTTGTCGTCCACCATGATACCCTTGAGCCTGTCGACGAATTTGGGGTTGATCTTGTCGGTGTAGGAAGCACCCAGATCGACGGCGTTCTCCTTCAGAAGATAGAGGACATCGTAGTTGGAAAGATCCGCATCGGGATTGGCCTTGTAATCGGAAAGAGCTTTCTCGTAGAGGATGCCCCAGTCGGTCAGCTGACCGGAGGGTACGGAGTCCTCGCCGTAGCTCTGCATGGGGCTGTAGTGGCTGAACGCGTAGACGGGCTCGCCCTTCTCGGTATGTTCTTGGGCCACTTCGACAACGGAGGGGGTATCCTCGGTGAAGGCCAGAACATCGACACCGTCGGCAACGAGGGCTTCGGCGGCTTCCCGGGCAACGGCGGGGCCGTACCAGGCGTAGGTCCAGCGGGCGTCCACGGTGGCTTCGGGGTTCACTTCCTTGATACCCAGAGCGAAGGCGTTCATGTGGCGGAACAGCTCGGGAATGGGGAAGGCAGCCACGTAACCGATTTTATTGGATTCGGTCAGGGCGCCGGCGATAAGGCCGTTCAGGTAGTAGATCTGGTACATATCGCCCATATAGGTTCCCATGTTGGGGGATCTCATGTAACCGGAACAGTGGTAGAATTTCACATCCGGGTATTTCGCGGCGGCGGCAACCGTATCATCCATATAGCCGAAGCTGGTGGTGAAAATGATGTCGCACTTCTCTTCCCGGACCATTCTGTCGATAAAACGTACCGCATCCCCTTCGGGCACGCTCTCAACGGTGATGGTTTCCAGCCAGTCCCCGAATTTCTCCTGAACATACTGGCGGCCCTTTTCATGGGCGTAGGTCCAGCCGAAGTCACCGGCGGGGCCGATGTAGACGAAACCGGCTTTGATCTTTTCTACCGGCGCAGGCGCTTCCGCCTTCGTGGTCTCCGCAGCAGCAGCGGGTGCTTCCTTTTTACAGCTAGCCATAAAAAGTGAAGAAACCGCGAGAATGACAACGGACAGCATGATTGTTTTCATTGAAATTTTCATGTCTCTCTCCTCATATTTATCGGATTTCCTTGGTAGAAATCCGTTTTTCACAGAAAAAACCGGGATAGAATGGTCAATTACCCCCTCCCGGAGAGGGTATGTCGGGAACGGTTTAATTCTGGTTAAAAAGGGGAGAAAAGTCAACCTTTACCATAGGTCCCGGGCGAAGGAATTAACCGGTCGTACCTCCTCCTGTAAGTCCGTGTGTTTATCAGGATGACAGATGTTTACGAAAAGGGCATTATGAGGCCATGTTTATTCTATTCGCCTGCGAGCAGCCGATCGGGAAGGGGAACCGGAATATGAAATCCTGACCGCTACGTCTGCTCGGTAACGAGTTTTCCCAACGGGGGTTATCCCCGTTTCCATTATACCGCAGATCATGAGCCCCTTTACACAAACCTGAGATCAAAACTTCTCTTTGCGGAATTTACAGAGGGTCAGATCTATGAAGAGGGATCCCGCCGGCTGTATTCAGCTGATGCTAGTTATCTTCTTCGGGGAACTGTTCCCTGAGGCAGTCGGGACAGATGCTGTGGGAGAAGAGAAAATCTCCGTGACGGGAGAGATACTTGTCCACCTGGTCCCAGTAGCCCTTGTCATCCCGGACTTTTTTGCAATAGGAACAGATGGGGATGATCTCCTGAAGGAATTCTATTTCATCCAGCGCCGCCTGCAGCTTTCGGTTTTTCTCTTCCTGGTAATGCTGATGTCTGCTGCGGGAATATTCCAGGGATATGCTCAAGCTGGTGAGAATGGCATAGGCGATAAGAAATTGGGTACTGAAGGATATGTTATGCCTGTAGGTAAGGAAGGGAAGCAGATTGAAGAGAGAGGGAATGAGAATCACCAGAAAGGCAATCACCCATCCCGTTCCCCTTCGGACACCTCTGTAAAATATGTATACCAGCGGTAGGATCAGAGCCCAGATGAGGCTGGATTCTCCTCCCTCTCCCCGGTAGATATTGGTGAGAAGGAGAAGAGAGAGCGTGAGTAATCCCAGAAAATAAATGATTCTTTTATTCTTCATCCTGCGGGAGATCAGAAAGATAAAGAAGAGGATTCCCGCTTCGGAAAGGTTTAGAACTATGGCTGTCCTGTCGCCGCGGGGCAGTATCAGAATAATCTGGATCAGGCAGACCGAAATGCCCGTAAAGAGTCCGTAGAGAGCAAAATATCTTCTTCTGTCATCCTCGTTTCTAATTTTTTCTATCATTAATACAATGATGATAGGACAGGACGGGGGAAATAGCAAGAAAATGTTTTTTATGGTGACAGGAGATCCGGGGCCCCTTGTTATATATTAATAATAGTTAAGGAGATAGATGAAGATGGCCGGGAAAAGGGAATACGGATTGATTGTCATAGGGGCGGGAATGACAGGGCTGAGTACGGCTCTGGCCTGGGCCGAGACCCATGATCTGGACAGGGAACCGGTCCTGGTACTGGAGAAGGAACCGGCCCCGGGGGGCTGCGTTACCACCTTCGCCCGGGAGGGGTACCGCTTTGACACGGTGCAGATTATCCCGGATATCTCCGACCTGCTGAAGTTTTACAGAATCCCCCTGGACCTTGTTCCCTACGGTCACTGCCTGGCCCGGCTTTTCCTGGCCGATCCCGTGAAGAAGGATGTTCGCGTCTACCCCGTCCTTCAGGGGCGGGAGAATTTCCGGGATTACCTGGTCGGCCTTTTTCCCGAAGAGGAGGAGGGGCTGAACCGCTTTTTCGATTACGGACAGAAGCTTCTGGATGAACTGGAACATCTGAAGACGGAGCCCACACCCCTTCAGGGACTGGCCATTCTGATCAAATGTCCCGGCATCATCCGCCAGTCCGGACGAACCTACCGCCAGTACCTGGACAGTTTCCGGTTCCGAAATCCGGATCTGATGGAAATCCTGGATCTCTTCTCCTCCTTCTCCGGCCTGAGTGGGGACCGATGCGCCGCCCTGCTCACGGCCTGCGCCGCCATGACCACCCTTCAGGGCAGTTACCGACCCCGCTCCGGATTCATCAGTTTTCCCCACTCCCTGAGAAAAGCCCTGGAGACGCGTGGCGGTGAAATCCTCACTGGTTTGTGCGTCGACCGGATTCTTCACAAAGAAGGCCGGGTTCAGGGCGTCCGCTGCGGGGAGGAGATCTTCCGCGCCTCCCGGGTGGTGTGCACGGCGGACACCCATGTCATGGTTGAGGAAATGCTGGGGTTGGGGCCGGTGACGAGGGAGCGCGTTCTGGGGCCGGTGAAGGGTTGGTTCAAAAAGTACGCCCGGGTCAAATCGGCCCCCTCCTCCTTTACGGTGCATCTGGGGCTGGATGAGAAACTGGACCTGAAGGGAATGGGATTCGACTGCGGGTACAATGTGCTGACCACGGGCCGGGCCGCCCATGAGAAAGCCTTTGATCTGTGGGAGAAGGGGGAGCGGCTGACCGGGGAGGAGGAGTTCCACATGGCCGTCATCAGCCCCTCCGCTCTGATCGGGGGTAAACAGACTCTGATCATTCACGTGACTCCCGCAGCAGCAGAGGACTGGGAAGAACTCAGGGCACAGGATTACGACGCCTATCGGGCCCGCAAAAAGGAGGCGGCCCGCTACTACATAGACAAGGTGGAGGAGTATATGATTCCCGGTCTGAAGGAACATATCCGCCTCACCGATATCTCAACCCCGGCCACCTATGCCCGCTATCTGGGAACGAAGGGGGGAGCCAACAGCGACATGCTCAACGTGCCCTCCAACTTCGGGATGTACCGTCTCCCTACAAGAACCCCTGTGGAGGGGCTGTTCCTGCCGAAATTCAGCAACGGCATCTGGCCCTCCCTCATGGCGGGGCTTCAGGTGGTGGACATGATGACCGGTGGAGCTGTCATGGAAGGCCGCTCCCGCTATGTTCACCGGGAAAATCAGTTGTCCTTTTTCTTTTCGATGCGGCGGAAGCCGTCCGCCCAGGTGACGAATGCCGGGGCCAGCCGGGTCTGAATCCAGATTTTCCCTTCCCCGGAGAACCGGCAGACCAGCCCCTCTTTTGAGAAGAAGAGACTCTTCAGACCCCCCACGGGGCGCACGTCGTAGGTCAGTCCGCCGGTAAATCCGACGATGTGTCCCGTGTCCACCACGTAGTTGTTCTTCACGTCGATCTCCAGAATCCCCCCGAAGGAGTTGAACCACAGATCCCCCGTGCCGGAGCATTTGATCATAAAGATCTTTTCCCCCGAGAAGAAGCCCTTGAACCCCTGGAACTCGATGCCCGTCTGGAGATCCGGGGAGGAGGCGAGGAAGGCGGAATTCTGTATGTAGACCGTCTCGTCCTCCAGGTAAAGGTGGCGGATATCACCGGGTGTGCCCGGAGCGACTCCGATCTGAGCCTCCCCTTCTGCGGCGGTGAATTCATTCACGAAGAGGTTCTCCCCGGAGAGCATCCGCTTGAATCCGCCCCCCATTTTCGTTTTCATTTTAAGGGAGGAGTCCATGTAGGCCATGGAGGAGGCCTCCGCTTTGAGGGTCTTCCCCGCGGGGATGGTGATATTGACCAGGGCGTAATCGGGAGCTCCGGCCAGGGTAAAGGGGTAATCGGTTTTTTCCGTATTCATAGTCCTTGCCTCCTACTGTTTCCTGGGGATGAGATGGGGGGTGAGCAGAGAGCCGAAGGGGCGGTCCGCATGGGTCTGGCACCAGACGGTCCCCTTGCCCTTGAAGCGGCAGACCAGGCCTTCCCCTCCCAGAAAGGAGGAGACCCAGCTCTTGCCCGCCTTGCCGATGGTGAAATCCAAAGTCTCCTCAAAGGCGGCGATGTTTCCCGTATCCACAATGTACTCCCCGTCCACCTGCACCGGATAGATCATACCGAAGGCGTTTATCACCACTTTGCCGCTCCCGGAAAAGGAGAGCCAGATCATATTCTCTCCGGAAAAGACGTTTTTGAACCCTTCCCAGGAGATGTTCATATCCACCCCGGCGCTGTGGGCCACGAAGGAGCCGTTCTGTACCTTGATCTTTTTGTTCCCGTCCAGTTCCAGGACTTCCATATCCCCGGGCAGTGAGGGGGAGAGGAATACGTCTCCCCCACTGGAACCGGCGGTGTAATTATTCAGGAAGAGCCCTTCTCCGGCCAGTTTCCGGGCCATGCCCTTGAGCATTTTCCCCAGGCCGCCCCCCTGCTTCTTACTGACCGAGGTTTCCACACCCATATCCCCGGACATGGCGATCATGGATCCCCCTTCGGCGGTAAAGTGTTCGCCCCCCTCAAGGGAGACCCGGGCCGCCGTATTGGACGGCTTTGCTAAAATTTCCACATTCATGGTGATCTCCTTTTATCGGAATTTGGGATTCAGCCAGGAGGCCAGACCCTTGATGCTGCGGGTCTGGATGTAGACCCGGCCCGAACCGGTGACCCGGGTGACGAAGCCTTCCCCCCCGAAGAGGCTGGAGAAGAGTCCCCCCGCCAGGGCTACCTTGAGCTTGAGAGCCGGATCAAAGGCCACCAGATGGCCGTCGTCCACCTTCAGATCCCCCTCTACCTGTCTTTCCAGAATGCCCCCGTAGGCGCCGAAAAAGAGGGAACCCGCACCACCGGCGGTGACTTTGAGTTTGATGAGCCCCTCGCCGGAGAACCAGGAGACGAAGCCCGCCCAGGCTGTTTTAAGTTTCAGATCCCCCGTGTGGGCCAGATAGGCTCCTTTCTGAAGGCTCAGGACATCCCCGGAGGCCATGGGCATTTCAATGATATCCCCGGGCACGTCCTGGGACAGGGTCACCCGCATGGTGCCGGAGCCGTTGTTCGTGAATCGATTGACAAAAAAGGATTCCCCCCCGAACCATCTCTTTCCCAGGGCGGAGAAAAAACCGCCGTTTGTCACTGCCTTCATGTCCAGTTCGGCGGACATGGACTGCATGGCTCCGCTCTCGGCGGTAACCGTCTCCCCCGGGGCCAGATCCACGCGGACATGGCTGAACGAGGGATTTCCCATAATCTGAGCTTTCATTAGAATAGACCTCTCTCCGTTTATGTATCCCTTAATTCTAGGGGGAAAAAGCGTTTATGGCAAATGAAATCTCGATTAACCCAGTCTGTGCAGGAGAACCCACTCCAGAAAGCAGGCATGGATCTCCCAGGAGAGCTTACCGTATCCCCCCGCGGCAACCCAGGCGGAGGGGCGTCCCTTCTTCTGACAATACTCGTACAGGGTTCTGTCCCGCTCGAACATCTGATCCCTGGTCAGGTTAATCGGGTCGGTGGAGGGCAGCTCGTCCCCTTCGAAGGGATCCACCCCGCCCACGATGAAATAGAGATCGGGCAGTCCCTTCTCCTCTTCCAGGGCATTCAGAGCCGCTATCAGGCGGGGGGTATAGTC
>JAFGPQ010000079.1 GCA_016936115.1 Spirochaetales bacterium
GGCGGCCCCCACCCCCACCAGAGGCTTCTTCAGGGAAAGAGTCACATCCAGAGCCTCCCCTTCCCGCTCCAGCCGGGTCATGAGCCTTCGGAAGACCGGATCATCCCGGTTTACGGGAGTATCATTGCTGCCGGAGTCCAGCTCCCGGAGTATTAGGGCTTCCAGAAGCTTCCTGTGAATCCTATCGAAGACGGCCGTTTCAAGGGTTATCTCTTTCCTGTTCCAGATCTCTTCATAGAGACGGCTGGCCCGTCTTGCCAGTTCCCTGTCCCAGAGATCCAGCCGGCCGGCGGCGCAGAGCAAATCCGTGGGGGTCAGACCGTAGCGGCGGACCAGATTATCCTTTTCCAGCCGATCCGTATCAACCAGATACCAGAGACCGTGCCCCAGGGCCAGAGCGGTTTCCCGCACGCAGTAAGGCCTTTCTTCAAGGAGGCCGCAGATGCGCTTTTCATCCTCCGACAGAGTATAGGAAGATGTCTTCCCGGTCAGGGTCAGAATTTCCATGGCCCTGGTGGAACGGAAGAAGGGATCGGGTAAGGAATCCATATATTCCAGAGCCTTTTCCCAGCCCGGAACGAGACTGAGCCGGCTGATGGGGACAATCCGTTCCGGTCCGACAGTCAATTGCCTCTGTTCAATGACAAGGCGGCTGTCTCCCCCCGTTCCCAGGGTTTCCATGTCCACCGCCTTCACATGGGTCCTCCATTGACCGACCCGGGCCCCTTCTTCTGTCAACTTGATCCGTCCCTCGCCCACCATGCCGATATCGCTGGTGGTTCCCCCCACGTCGATAACGAGCAGATCCTTCCGGTCCACCAGATAGCAGGCGCCGGAAACACTGGCAGCCGGGCCGGACAGGGCGGTCTCCACGGGATGGGTGCGCGCCTTTTCCCGGCTCATGAGAGAGCCGTCGCCTCGGACGATCATGATATTCCCGGAAATACCCTTCCCGGACAGGGCCTCTTCCAGGTTATCGATGAACGATTCGATCAGGGGGATGATTCCCCCGTTCAGAACGGCCGTATTGGCCCTGAGGTAAAAATTCAGGCTGGAGGAGAGTTCATGGCCGCAGCAGACCCCCTTCCCCGTCTCTTCGATAATGATGTCCCGAATCCGGTTCTCATGACTATGGTTCACCGTGCTCCCGTATCCGGAAACGGCAAAGGCTTCCACCTTCTCCTGTTCCAGAAGTTCCCCCACGGTCCGGCGGACCTCCTCTTCATCCAGGGGCTCAATCTCATCGCCCTGAATGGAGAGCCGCCCCCCCACCTGACGCCAGGGCTTGGGAAGGTTCTCCCCGGTCTCCTTTCCCAGGGGCATGAGGATCAGGCCGACCCGGCGGCAGCGGCCCTCTACAATGGCATTGGTGGCCAGGGTGGTGGATACCACGGTCAGATCCACCCGGTTCAGAAGATCCGCCGGAAGGAGATTCAGCACATCACCGATACCCCGGGAGTAGTCAGGTACCGTGGTGGGAGATTTCCCCTTGGCCAGCACCTCACCGGTACCGTAGTCGTAGATCACCCCGTCCGTATAGGTTCCCCCCGCATCAATCCCCAGACCCAAGCCCTTCCTGATCTGCGGTTTTCCCGGCAGAGAGGGAGGATCCGACCGTTCCCAGGGGGGCTTATCCCCGTCGGAGACCGGCTCATAGGAGTAGAGCCCCCTGTTAAGAGGGTCGTATCCGGTGATGTGTCCCGGGGGAACGAAGAGAATCTCCCCGGAGGTTTCCCGGGCTGTGAGCATTTTCAGAAAAAGGTCACCCGAGCCCTGTATCTTTTCATAATGAAGATTAAGTTCCGCCGCCAGGTCCCGGGCATAATCCCCGTAGCGCTGGTCGTCTTCACGTTCCAGGCCCGTCTCGATAGAAACGGATCGGGTGTATTTTTTCTGCCAGGAGTTAATAAAGCGGTAGATTTCATCGGCATTTTCTTCACCGTAGTGCGCCTTAAGCTTATCGTAACCCTCATAGAGACCCCATCCGGGCCGTTGATGGTCCTGTTCCTTCCGGCGGATGCCTCCGGGCTGGGTCTTGTTCTCATACCAGCCCCGGCTCATATACAGAGTTCCCGGATGACGGGAGAACTGCTCCCGGTACTTTTTCTCCGATCCCAGAAAAAGGGCGATGCAGTCATGAACCCGGGGAATAACCAGGGGGATCTTTCCCGCCCGGAGCCCCACCGTCCCCAGGCCGCACAGACCGTATCCGATAACGATCCTGTCCCAGGAATCCTCCCGGGAAGCCAGGGTCACCCTCTCCTGAAGCAGCGTCTTGAGTTTCTGGGGCTCCTCATGAAGTCCCGCTTCCAGATACTCCGCTTCCACGGACAGATTGCACTTGCGGGCCAGATCGTTCAGATCGTGGGAGAGGACCGCACAGGAGATAATTTTAATCTTCTTCATACTAAACCGCCCGTCAGAACGATTTTAGCTCATTTTCAAGGGATTTGTCATGGGTAATGACCACAAGGCCCGGTTCCAGATCGGCGGGGGCTTCTCGAATCTCAATACCGGCGGAGGTGCCGTCGAAAAAAACCGTTCCCCGGTCAGATGTTTCCACGACGCCCTTGATACGGTAGAGACGGCTCAGTAAGGGGGTCAGCCGGTTTCGCAGCTCTCCCGCAGCGGTGGGGGCGGGAAGGAAGGAGAATGTGAGGGGCCGCCCCTGTTCGCCCCAACCGGCGAAATCCCGGCCTTCGATCCGGCGGTAGGCTTTCTCACCCTCTTCGAGTTTGATCAGGAGGTCCTCCTCCATACGGCCTTTAACCGAAAGGATCGCCGGTTTATCGGGATGGCCTTCCTTCAGATAAGCCAGGAGCTCTTCGGTACGATCCGGTCCGATGAGATCGCTTTTCGTGACAAGAAAAACATCGGAGGTTTCCATCTGCTCGGTCAGAACCATCAGGCTTTTCTCAAGAATCCGGTGCCTCTCCCCGTCGATGAGACAGGCCATGCCCCCGTAGGAGAAGACTCCCGGAGCCTCCAGGCTAATGGACCGGACAATGTCCTTGAGGCTGGAGGGTTTGGCCAGGCCGGAGCACTCCACGATGAGCAGATCCGGCTTGAGCCTTTCATAGGCCAGAACCGATTTGACAAAGGAACCGGCCAGGCAGGAACAGAAAATCTGACCCGCCTTCAGCTCTCTTATCTCTCCGACCGTGTCTGAACCCTCCACAAGGGAAGCGTCAATGCCGATATCACCGAAATCGTTGACGATGACACCGATTTTCCGGGAGCCGTGCCTTTGCAGAAGGCCGTTCAGAACGGTGGTCTTGCCCGCTCCCAGAAATCCGGTCAGAAAGATATAGGGAATCACAGCACTTCCCGGATCTCGGCGTAGAGTTCTTCCTGGGAAGGAATAAGGGAGGAGTGCTTCAGTTCCCCGTTAATGTAGATAGAGGGAAGCTGCTTGACCCCCATCTCCCGGCAGCGGGCGATGTTCTCCGGGATGGTGTACTTATACTCCACCACTTCGATCTTGTCGCCGAATTCTTTCTGGGCGTCCATGGCCACGGCCAGCATGTAGGTACAGGCGGCGCAGGCGATCGAGTCCAGGGTGAACACTTCGATCAGGGGTTTCTTCAGGCTGGCATAATCGGGGAGCTCCCCGGTGAACTCGATCTCCGAGGATTCGTAATTGGCCACCATCTCCCTGACGGCGTCCGTATTGTGAACGGCCTGTTCCGCGGCGATACAGTTCTCGATGGGCGTATCGTAGGGCATGTCGCAGCCGGGGGCGATGATCAGATTGTGCTTCGTCTCCACCGAGTCGATGAGATCAACCACACACTTCATATTGTCCTGCTGGGTTCCGAAGAGCATGACCGTGGTCAGGGGGATGTTGCCGCCCAGAACCACATCGTGTTTGTCGCAGACCTTCTTCGCTTCGGCCAGATTGACGTTCTCATCCACAGAGACGGAGTCGCATCCGGTGCGGCACATGGGATCCAGATTCAGGGTGGCGTTGCCGCAGACGAAAAAGGAGGATTTGGCGCCCCGTTCCCGAATGTGATCGAAAACACGGGTAAAGGGGGCGGTCATGAACTCGGCGAAATGATCCGGAGAGATCTGGGAGATGAGGGGGTCCACCACGGCCACCACGTCCATGCCCGTATCCAGGATATAGCCGGCTACAGCGATAGCCACATCGGCGCAGTAGTCCAGGAGCTTATGGGTGTATTCGGGGTCCATGATCATATCCATAAAGATATTGGTGCCCCGCAGGTGTGAAGCCAGGGTAAAGGGACCGGTCAGGAGCCCGTAAAGGGCGGTGGTCTCTCCGAATTCGGCCTTCATCTTCCTCATGACCTCCAATTCAATGGGAAGGCGTCCCTCATCGGGGGTGGGAATTTTCGTGGGGATATCGGCGGTTTCCGAGAGGGGATGGGAGCTGACCGTGGGAGGGGAATCCTCGGCCCAGAGCAGATCGCATCCCAGAACTTCCGCCTCTATCTGCAGGTCGAACATGACAGGCTGGCCGTCGGGCTTATAAAGGTGATTCACCTCCTTAAGGGACTGAAAGCACTTATCCGCATCCTTATAGACTACTTCCGCATTGAAGCCGACCAGTTTACCCGCATGAACCCCCGCAAAGGGCACCCAGGGCAGTACATCGGTCTCTTTTTTATTCAATACGTTAAGGATTCTTTCCTTTCCTGTCATGGCACACTCCTGATATATGTACTTGTGTTTACTTTTTACTCCGGCAATCTGCCGGGGTGAGAACTGTAATCGAATGGGTGCCGGACCGGTTCTCCGGTCCGGTTGGATTAGGGGGTCAGAGGATCAGGCGCAGATGCTCTTGGCCGACTCGGCGGCAGTAGCCGCATCGGCGGTATAAACATCGGCCTTGATGGAGTCGCAGAAATTCTGAGTAACCGGAGCGCCGCCTATCATAACGGTGACCTTGTCCCTCATGCCCGCTTCTTCCAGAGCGTGGACGACTTTTTCCATCTGCCCCATGGTGGTTGTCAGCAGAGCGGAACAGGCGATGATGTCGGCGTTATTCTCTTTTGCCGCTTCCACGTACTTTTCCGGAGCCACATCCGATCCCAGATCGATGACTTTGAGTCCCTTGCCTTCCATCATGATCTTTACCAGATTCTTTCCGATGTCGTGCAGGTCACCCTTGACGGTTCCCAGAACCACGGTTCCCGCATTATCCGTGTCTTCGGAGACAAGAAGGGGCTTGAGGATCTCCAGACCAGCGTTCATGGCCCGGGCGGCGATCAATACTTCGGGAACGAAAACCTGGTTGTTCTTGAACTTTTCCCCTACGATATCCATAGCGGCGAGAAGTCCCTTGTCCAGAACTTCCTTCGCCGGTACGCCTTCGTCGAGAGCCGCCTGGCAGAGGGTTTTCACATCCTGAGCCTTCCCTTTCTGGAGCATTTCGGATATTGCGTTGAAATCAGCCATAATAAGATCCTTCCTTACCCCGGCCGGCGGGGAACTTTATTCGTTTTACATCAGAATATAGCCGGAAAGAGCGGTTGTATTGAATTATTTTTCTTCGGGTGGCACTATTTTTTGGGAAAAAACGGCTCAGCGTCTGTTTTTCTTAAAACCGGTAACGAGATAGTTTTCCAGATGCCACTTATTGTTCGCCCAGCGAACAATCCGGTTATAGATAAAGAAACCGCCCCCAATGGCAAGGATGATGGAGAGACCGTAGGCGATCATCACCAGGCTCTGTGATTCGGACTTGCTGTCCAGAAAGAGGGAACAGAGAATAAGAAGTGCGACGAAAATCACAATGATAAGGAGCAGATTCAAAAGAGTAGCCCCAATCATAAAAAGTACCGTATTTACCGTTTTATTCATAATTAATCCTTTTTTTCAGTGCCCATTGCCTGGAAGAGCAGAGAAATGAGCAGCAGGGCCACGGTGATCACCACGGAGGCGTCGGCGATATTGAAAGTGGGCCATCTCTCCAGCCCGAAAAGCCCGTAGAACTTGACGTCGAGAAAATCGACCACACCCAGGGGGCGGAAGAACCGGTCGATAAGGTTTCCCAGCCCCCCCCCGATGACCCCGGCCAGAAGCCAGCTCTGATAGACGCTGAGCCCTTCCTTTTCCCGGCGATAGACAATTCGTCCCACCCAGCACAGAACGAGGAGGGGTATGATTTTCAACAGGGCGAACCGTAGAAAACCGGGAAGGGAACTGCCCATGCTGAAGGCGACCCCCAGATTCCGCACATGGATGATCCGAAAGAAATCATCCCCCAGGACGGTGACGAAGCTGTTCCAGTCATAGGGGGGTATGGTTTTTACGACAATCAGTTTGGAGATCTGATCGGCCAGCACGATGAGGGCTGTCAGTATAAATGGACGCATCCGTTTTAAATCCAGCAAGAGGGTCTCCTTAAAAAATATGCTCAGTATCCCGAAGGGATGTCGATGAAAAGAGAGTCCAGTTTCAACTCCTCTTCCACCTTTTTCTTCATGCTCAGAACCCCGTCCGTTTCGGTGCGGTAGTGGCCTCCGAAGATAACGTTGATTCCCGCTTCCCGGCAGAGATGGTAGATGGAGTGCTTCGATTCTCCGGTAATGTAGAGATCGGCTCCCTCCTCTATGGCCTGTGCCACGTCATCGGGAGCGCCCCCGGAGATCATGGCCACACGGCGTACCTGTTCCGGGCCGAAGTCAAGAAGTCTCACATCGGGGGTCCATCCGCCGAAGAGGCGCATCACCAGATCCTCCGGTCTCGCCGGTTCGGGCAGGATACCCTTGTAGCCGATTTTCTTTCCCCGGAAGTCGCCGAAGGGTTCCACCGATTCCAGGCCCAGACGCCGGGCCAGGCCGATGTTATTGCCCACTTCCCCGTCCATATCCAGGGGCAGATGGGCGGCGTAGAGAGCCAGATCGTTCTTGATGAGAGCGGCCATGCGGTGGTAGTGAATTCCGGTGATAGCCTGTTCCCGTCCCCAGAAAAGACCGTGGTGGACGAAGAGGAGGTCCGCCTTCTGCCGGACCGCCTCGTCGAAAACGGCTTTCACCCCGTCCACAGCAAAGGCTATCCTGCCGATTTCCCGGGTAGAATCCCCCACTTGAAGCCCGTTCAGGGAGAAATCCTTACCGGCCATCTCATCTATGTTTAAAAAAGACCTGACCCAGTCGTCGAATTCACCTACAGTCATGGAGCCATTATAGGGAGAGAAGGAAAAGTAATCAACCTGATCGGAAGATCAGACGTACTTCTTGTAGCTTTTGAGAATAACGAAGGTCTCGGTGGACCTTATGCCCTTCACTCCGGAGAGCTGATGGGTCAGGAATTCCACGAGACCGTGGTTCGAATCGGTGAGGACTTCCGCCACGATATCGTAGCGGCCGCTTGTGATAGAGGCGGACAGCACGTCCGGGAGGGAGGCGATCTGCTCGACCCTCTCCTTCAGATAGCAGCTCTCCTGAATGCTTATGCCGATCATGGCCAGTTGCTGATCCGCCAGTACCTCCGGGTTGATCTGGGCCCGGATGGTAAGGATGTCCGCCTCTTTAAGACGTTTGAGGCGCTGCCGGACGGTCCCCTCGGAAATGCCGAGCAGTCTTGCCACGGCGTTATTGGACTGATCCTCCTCACGGAGTATCTCAATAATTTTCCAATCCAGATCGTCCGGTGTGTACACGTCAGATTACCTCTTCTACGGGAGTATAGGGCAGGCCGAAGGCTTCCGCCACATCAGGAAATGTACAATTTCCTTTATAAATATTCAAGCCCCTGCGTATAAGTATGCTCTCCCTACAGGCCTGCTCCACCCCCTTGTCCGCCAGAAGCAGCCCCGGTTTCAGGGTGGTGCTGGTCAGAGCGAGAGTCGATGTCCGGGAAACGGCCCCGGGCATGTTGGCCACGCAGTAGTGTACGACTTCCTCCACGGTGAACACCGGATCGTCATGGGTGGTGGCCCGGGAGGTTTCGAAGCATCCCCCCTGGTCGATAGCCACATCCACCACTACGGAACCCTTCTTCATCATCTTCAGGTGTTCCTTTTTCAGAAGATGGGGAGCCCGGGCGCCGGGAATGAGAACAGCGCCGATGATGAGATCGCTCTCCCGGGCGACCTTTTCAATATTGGCGGGAGTGGAATAGAGAGTATTTAACCGTCCCATATAGAGATGGTCAAGATACTCGAGACGGGCGGAATTGATGTCCAGTATGGTCACCTCCGCTCCCATACCCATGGCGATCTGAGCCGCATTCGTACCTACGACGCCCCCTCCCAGAATAGCGACTTTGCCCCGGGCGACACCGGGCACGCCGCCCAGCAGAACCCCTCTTCCTCCGAAGGGTTTCTCCAGGAACTTGGCTCCCTCCTGAATACTCAGCCGTCCGGCGATTTCGCTCATGGGCTTGAGACAGGGCAGAGTCCCGTCCTCTTTTTCCATGGTTTCATAGGCCACGCATTTGGCTCCGCTTTTCAGAAGACCCTCGGTCTGAGGCTTGTCCGCAGCCAGATGAAGATAGGTATAGAGAATCTGATCTTCCCGGAGCATCTCGTACTCCGTCTTCTGGGGTTCCTTCACCTTCACGATCATGTCCGCCTGCTCAAAAACGGCCTTCGCCGTTTCGACAAGAACCGCCCCTTCCCGGACGTACTCCTCGTCATCAAAGCCGGCCCCTTCGCCGGCGCCCTTCTCAACCAGCACCTTGTGTCCGTGCTGGATATAGCTTTTCACGCAGTGGGGGGTCAGGCCCACCCGATATTCATGTTTCTTGATTTCCTTAACGGTTCCTACGGTCATAATTTCCCCATCCTGTACAAAGATTTTCTATGACCTAGTTTTAATTCGTTATTCGTTATTTGTCAATGGCCTAGTTTCGCATATCGTATTTTATACGCATATTAACACACTATTCTTCTAATTCAATACGTTCAATCCAGTCGGAGAGAAAGGTGCAGAACAGCTTCTCCTGCTCCATCTGCAGGTTATGCCCGGCCCGGTCAAGCACGATAAAACCGGCCCGGGGAAAGTTCTCCAGAAAAATCTGCATATCCCGGTAGCCGACCACCGAATCCTGCCGCCCCGCCAGAATCTGCACGGGTTTTTCGAAGGGGGGGATTTTGTCTACGGGAAAGGAGAATCCATACCCTTCCCTCACATAACGGCGGATGAACTCCCGGTCACCCCTGGTCAGGGGCTCCCTTATCTCCCGGGCGCATCTCATGTAAATCTCTTCGTTCTGAATAACCGCCATTTTACCGAATTCGGCGGCTTCCTCATCCCCCAGAGTGGCGATAAAAGACTCATCCCGGGAGAAAACCCGATGGGGAGGAAGATCCCGTTCCTTTCTATCGGGAAGGGAAACGGGACAGAAGAGAAAGAGTCCGCCTATCTCATCTGCATATTTATACACCATCCCCCGGGCCAGATACCCACCATAGGAATAGGCGGCGACCAGATAGGGCTCGCCGGGAATGAGGCTTTCGATCAGAAGATGGATACGCTCGATCATATCGTCGGCGCTCCTGATGCTCTCGGAGGGGGGAGACAGCCCCATTCCGGGCAAATCGATATAGATCCGTTTATACCCGTTTCTGTTCTGAAATAGGGGCTCCAGGGCTCCATACATGCAGTGGTGGTCCACGGGATAGCCGTGAAGACACAGGACGGGACGCCCTTCGCCCCGGATTTCATAATAGACGGGGCTGTCCCCGGAATGGTCAAACATGGCTGTTATCTCCTTTTTGACCATTTTACCAGAAAAGGGGCCGCTCTGAAAGAAAATCTCTCCCCTCTCTCAATTGACCGGGCGTCCCTTTTTCCTTAATATGATCGGGTGAACGATGTGAAATATATCCGCTGTTACACCTGCGGAAGGCATTTTCCCGCCGCCGATGCGCTGGGGGAGCATTTCTGCTCCCGGGAATGCCTGTCCGAGTACAGCTGCTGTCCGGTCTGCCGAAAGTATTTTCAAAAGGAGAAGGACTGGCTCTGGGGAAAATGGTGCTCCGAGAAGTGCCTCAAGGTGGAACAGGGAGATAAAACGATAGAGGTGACACTATGAAAATGATACTGCTGGGCCCTCCGGGCGCCGGAAAAGGAACCATGGCCGTTAGAATCAAGGATGAGCTGAATATCCCCCACATATCCACGGGAGATCTGTTCAGAGCGGCCATCAAGAATCAGACAGAACTGGGAGTCAAGGTCAAGGCGATTATCGACAGGGGCGATCTGGTTCCCGACGAGCTGACCGTGGCTCTGGTAGAGGAGAGGCTCTCCCAGGGGGATACGGAAAAGGGCTATATCCTTGACGGCTTTCCCCGCACCACGGGCCAGGCGGACGCCCTGGCCGTATTCAGCGCCATTGACGTGGTCATCAATTTCACCGTAAAGGAAGAGGAGATTATCCGTCGCCTTTCCGGTCGCCGTCTCTGCCGCGAATGCGGGGCGGGCTACCATGTGGAATCCATTCCCCCGAAGCAGGAGGGGATCTGCGACAAATGCGGCGGCGAGCTCTATGTGCGTGACGACGATCAGATCGACTCCATCCGGAACCGCCTGAATGTTTATGCCGGTTCCACCGAACCCCTTATCAGCTACTACACCGACAAGGGACTCATTAAGGATGTGGATGCGGGCAGAGCACCGGAAGAGGTCTTCGCCGACGTGAAGAAGCTGATCGGCTAGCCCTTTAGATGGATAAGGTTTACATCACCGGGCATAAGAACCCGGATATGGATTCGGTCTGTTCCGCCTGGTGCTACGGGGTCCTGAAAAACACCATTGACAAGAGCAATACCTATATTCCCATACGCTGCGGGAATCTGAATAAGCAGACCAAGGGCGTTTTCGAAGCCCTGGGGGTGACTCCTCCCCGGCTGATGAAGGATATAGGTCCCCGTGTTCAGGACGTGGCCCGGAGAAACATCCTCACCCTGGAAGTGAACGATCCCATCCTCGTCGCCATCAAAGAGCTGGATGAGCGGACGATAAGCCTTATCCCGGTTTTTCAGGACGGCAACGATTTCGCCGGGATTCTGACGATTCACGAAATAACCGGCTTCCTCATCGCCGATAACGGGGTGGGACGGCCGGTTTACAACTTTCTCATAGACAACTTTTCCCGGGTTCTGCCGGGATATTTCTACCGCCGGGGAAAAAACCGGGAATTCACCGCCTCCCTCATGACGGGGGTCATGCCCCTTGAAGTCTCTCTGGAGAGGATCCGGGAGCTCGGGACGGTCAAACCCCTCCTGGTGATGGGTCTGCGGGAGGATCTTCTCAAGCATGCGGTGGAGCATCAGTTTCCCGCCATCATCATAACCGGTATGGCGGAGGATCAGAAGATCCCCGTGGACCTGAGCCGGTACGAAGGAACCGTTTACATCTCCGGGATCGATACGGCGGAGACCATACGACTCCTGCGGCTGTCCGTTCCCCTCAAGAACATCATCGACCCCGATCCCCCCCGTCTGCAGAGTACCA
>JAFGPQ010000080.1 GCA_016936115.1 Spirochaetales bacterium
CCGGTCCGACAGCCGGCGCATCCGTTTTCTCGTGGGGGGAGACGGGTTCGCCCTGGAAACGGCACTGGCCTCTCTCTTCGCCAAATACGCCCGGGAGTGCGGCATGATTCTTTTCAACCGCTACTGGCGGGAAAGAAAGCCGGATCTGAAGGAAACCGCCGGATACTACACGGACGGGATGCGCTTCATCGGGGATCTTGAGGCAGCGGGGCTTCTGCCGGAGGATCGGAATATGCTGATCAGGAAGAAGTAAAGCTGAAAACTTATGCACGACAGACTCTGCGTTTATCGCCGTAAAAAACTTTATCTGTAGGCGATAAACCAACGCGACATCGGTTATATATCCCCTTCCAGCACCAAAGTCCACTTTCCAACTTCCACTTTAGGCTTTCTCACTCCCGGTAAACGGTGTAGCTCTTTCCCCGTTCCAGACTGACCTCTTTACGCAGAATTTCTCCGTCCTGCCGGGTCAGCTCCAGAACATGGTCACCCGGCGGCAGGATCAGAACGATTTCCGGGCCTTCTCCGCTGATCCGTTCCCAGCGGGGCTCCCCCTCCCAGGAGAGATAGTTCGCCGAACCGTCGATCTTGACAAGTCCTTTCCACCCCGGTTCCGTACCGGTGTCACCCATTTTAATAACCACCCGGGCCGGTTCGGGAAAGAGGGCCAGATGCAGGGAGAGCTCATTCTGGGAAGGAAGGGCCCGGACCTCCTGCTCCAGGGGCCGGTAGCCCGGGGCGCTTATGGCCAGGACTTCCGTCTGTCCGGGCAGAATAGGCAAGGGACCGGTCAGGGGAACTTTCTCTCCACCGGCCAGGAATTCCAGAATCACCCCGGGAATGGGATCCCCGGTCAGAGCGTCGTAGGCGTAAACATCGATGTGCAACGGCTCCAGGGGAAAATCCAGCGATTCCAGGGAGACGGTCCGCTTTGTTTCGTTCAGATAGATCCGGTGCCACTCTTCCCTGTCGGGAAGACTGACCCGCAGACGATAGCTGCCCCGGCGCAGATAGACAGGACGGGTGATAAGTTTTCCCGCCTCTTTCCTGTCAAAGAGAAAGAAGCGCCGATCCCGGCGGACTTTCCCCTCCCCTTCTGAATAGAGACGCAGCACCGCTTCCTGCCGGTACCAGAGGGCGGTTCCTCCGGTGTAGGGGATTTCCACGGTCAGTCTGCCGTACCGTCCCCGGCCGAGCTGATTGTAATAGAGATAGCGTCCTCCCCCGATAAGGAGAACCGCCGCAAACAGCCCGGAAAGAAAACGGAGGGCCAACCCCTTGCGTGCGGGGCGTTCCTTTCGCCGCCTCCCCCCTGTCAGCAGAAGGGGAAAAAGCAGCAGACGCAGGGACATCAAAAAGGAACGGGCGGAACGGTAGCGGAAGAACCGGTTCTTCCGGGCGCCCTTCATGAGCAGGCGGCCGGCCAGGGAGAAACGAACGTTTCGCTTCAGCCGTCTCTGCCGGGGCCAGGGGGTGCCGGTCCAGGCTTCGTACCAGGTAAGGGAGAGAGCGTAAAGATCGGCCCGGCCGTCCACCGAAGCTGGGTTCAGCGCCTGTTCCGGAGCCATGAAGTCCGGCGTACCCAGGGCAACCCCCTCCCGGGTCAGCCCCTTGCCCCCCTCCAGCCGGGAGGCGATGCCGAAATCCCCCAGCTTCACCTTCCCCTCCGTTGTGAGAAAGATATTGGAGGGCTTGATATCCCGATGGATCACCCCCTGCCTGTGAATATAGCTGAGAGCTTTGAGACATTGAATGACAATCGAGAGGGATTCCCCTTTTCCCAGACCCCCTTTCTCCCGGACGTACTCTTCCAGATTCGGTCCGTCCACGAATTCCTGCACCGTGATAAAGCTGCTGCCCTCTTTGAAGATGTCGTAGACTTTGACGATGTTCTCATGGCTGAAGCCCATCATCAGGTCCGCTTCCCTCTGGAACCGCTCCTTGACGGGGCCCGCCCCCTTGAGGGTCAGCTTTTTGAGCACCACCGTTTTTTTGAGTTCCCGGTGAACCGCTTTATAGACCTGGCTGGTACCGCCGCGGCCCAGGGCATCCAGGATGGTATAGGGACCGATGGACTGGGGAAGTCGCGCCATGGAACCTCAGCAGGGCTTGAGGAAGATATCCAGTTCTTTCTCCCCTTCCAGGCGCAGAAAGGCTTCGCGCAGCTCCTTCATATCCGCCGCGGCGGGAACCACAATGGTGCCCCTCATATGGAACATGGGAGTTCCCGTCCAGGGGGCGGGAGTCACTTCTGTGGTGAAATCCTCTATGTTCACATCGAAGCGTTTCAGAACCGAGGTGAGCTGGTGGACCAATCCCTGAGAATCGGGGGAGACCGTCTCCAGCAGGTAGGATTGCCCCTTCTGATGGACAGGGGGACGGGTGTCCTTGATCCTTACGGAAAGATTCAGGTTCTGTTCCAGTTCCCCGGTGACCTCCTTCAGGGCATCCAGCTGTTCCTTATCCCCGGCGATAAGCATGATGATGGAGAATTCATCCCCCAGAAGAGCCATACGGCTGTCCTCTATGTTACAGCGGCAGCGGCCGATTCTCTCAGTCAGTTCCTCGACCAGGCCGATGCGGTCTTCGCCCATGGCGGAAAGCACTATATAATCCATTTGTCCGTCCTTTTGCCGCTATTGTACCTTGTATCTTGTGAATTTTCCACCTATATTATCGAAATGAACAGCTTGATCTACAGCGCCAATGTCATCATTCCGGTCTTCCTGCTTATCCTGGTGGGCATGTTCTCCCACAGGAGAGGGCTCATCAGCGACGACTTTATAACCACCTCCAATAAGGTGGTTTTTACCCTGGCTTTGCCGGCCTCGCTCTTCACTATGGTCTACAGAACCGATTTCGTCGCCCTCTTCACGCCGAGCCTCTATCTGGTGACCTTTGTGGGAACCATGGCCGGTTTCATAGCCGCCTGGCTGTCAAACGGGCTCTTCTGCAAGAGCGACGACCAGCGGGGCGCCTTCATTCAGGCCTCCATGCGGGGGAATCTGGCGATTCTGGGCATGGCCATTATCGAAAGAGCCCTTTCCCCGGATGCGGCAGCCCTGGCGGCGGGCCTTCTCGCCTTTCTCATCCCCCTTTACAATGTGCTGGCCGTCATCGCTCTGACCGGATGGAACAAGTCCGGCGACCGGAAGGAACGGCTGAAGAAACAGGCGAAGAATATCATTCTGAATCCCCTGATCATCGCCATATTTCTGGGTATTGTTTTTTCCCTGCTTAAATTCCGTCTTCCCGGACTTATCGAAACGAGCCTTTCCTACCTCTCCCGCATGACCCTGCCCCTGGCCCTTCTGGGAATCGGAGGCACCCTGAAGATCAGCGGGCTCCGCGCCCGGTGGATCCCCACAGCGGCGGCATCCTTCATTAAACTGATTCTGGTCCCTCTCCTGACACTGGCCGTTGCTCTTCCTCTGGGGATCCGGGGAGAGACTCTGGCCATGATCTTCATTCTGGGAGGAAGCTCCACGGCCATATCCTCATTTGCCATGGCCGGGGCCCTGAATAACGACACGGAACTCTCCGCCGATATCATTACCATGACCACGCTCATTTCCCTGCTGACCATTGGGGGAGGACTGGCGGTTATGAAAAACATGGGGATTCTGGGCTAGGCTCCCCTGTTCAATCGGAGCAGAGCGAAAAGGACATCGGCCAGCTCGAACCGGGAGGGATAGGCGAGGTAGGTGGTTTCCCACTGGGGAGTGAACCGGGCCTTGAACTCATGGAGTCCCTTGAAATCGTAC
>JAFGPQ010000081.1 GCA_016936115.1 Spirochaetales bacterium
GACCGGAGTGGGACTGCTCATTTTCATCGGGCAGATACCCAAATGGCTGGCCGTGCCCGAAGGGACTCGACTCTTCGCCGCGCTGATGACCCCTTCCCTGTGGGATCGGGACAGTATCATCATCGGGACGGCGACCATTCTGGCCATGATCTTCATCCCCCGCTTTTTCAAAGCGATTCCCGCGGTTATCGTGGCTCTGGCCATGGGGGTGGCCGCCTATTTTGCCCTGGCCCTGTTTCAGCCCTCCCTGCGGACCCTGTCCGGCAATACCCTGGTCATCGGTGAAGTTCAGGCCGGTCCCGCCCAGGTTTGGGAGGCGATTAAACTACACTGGTCCCCTGCCTCGGTGAAGGCGGCTTTCGGGAACCTCTCCCTTTATACGGTTCCGGTCCTGACCCTTGCGGTGCTGCTCTCCATCGACGCCCTGAAGACCTGCGTTGTCCTGGATGTTCTGACCGGGGAGAGGCATAACTCAAACCGGGTCCTCATCGGACAGGGCGTGGGAAACGGGGCGGCCTCCCTCTTCGGGGGAGTCCCCGGGGCGGGCACCATGGGCCCCTCTCTGATCAACTTCACCAGCGGCGCCAGAACATCCCGCTCCGGCGTCTTCATGGGGCTGATTTCCCTGGTGACCCTTTTCGCCCTGGGGCCGCTCATCTCCTGGATTCCCCTGGCCTCCCTGTCGGGAGTGCTCATAGTGGTGGGTATCCGCATGATGGACTTCAAAGCCTTCCGCCTGCTGAAGAACAGATCCACCCTGTTCGATTTTCTGGTTATCATGGCCGTAGTCGTGGCTGCGGTAACCAAGGATCTGATCATCGCCGCAGGAGTGGGAATCGCCATGGCCATCATCCTTTTTTTAAGGGAACAGATCCGTTTCTCCGTCATCCGCCGCACCTATGATGCGACAAGGGTGCACTCCAAACGGCAGCGTCTGCACGACGAGATGAAAGCCCTGGAGGAGCAGGGATCACGCATCGTGGTCTTTGAACTGCAGGGGCAGCTCTTCTTCGGGACTGCGGATCAGCTCTACACGGAGCTGGAGCCCAGTCTGAGCACGGCCCGGTTCGTCATTCTGGATATGCAGCATGTGCTGGCCATCGATTACACCGCGGTTAACGTGCTCCGGCAGATCCACAACCGCCTCAAAAAGAACAGGGCCACCCTGGTGCTCTCCCAGGTGTCCGCCGGACTTGCCGGACACCGGGACATCGGAGAGTATCTGGAGGAACTGAATTTCAGAGAGGACGGCTCCTCCCTTATCTATATCGCCGATCTTGATACGGCCCTGGAGAGGACCGAGAATATCTTCCTTGAGGAGATAGGGGCTCTGGCTCCTTCCGACGATAAGCCCCTCAAGGCGGAGAAATTCGAATTCTTTTCCGCCTTCCCGAAAGAGGCGGTCAAGCCCATCGTGGATATCATGGAATCGGTCCGATTCGTCAAGGGGAACATGCTCTTCAGAAAGGGGGACGTCTCCAAGGAGATGTACTTCATCCGCAAGGGGATCGTGAAAATCGTCCTTCCCATCGAGGGAAGCGGCATCAGCCACCATCTGGCCACCTTCTCCCGGGGGGATTTCCTGGGGGAGATGGCCTTTCTGGACAAGGCGCCCCGTTCCGCCGACGCGGTCTGCGCCGAGGATACGGAGTTCTACATTCTCAAACGCAAGGCCTTCCGCTCCCTCCTCGCCGTTCATCCCGAAATGGGCACCCTGTTCTACGCCTATCTGGCCCGCACCATAAGCGACAGGCTGCGCCTGAACCATGCGGAGATCCAGGCCCTGGAAGGGAAAGGGCTGCCCGGGGAGGAGGAGGAGGATATCGGTTAAACCGCGGGCTTCGGTCAGGCCGATTCCCCCTCGAACTGGCTGTTATAAAGGTCGGCATAGAAACCCTTCTTCGCCAGCAGTACCTCATGACGGCCCTGTTCGATGATATCCCCGTCCTTCATGACCAGGATAAGATCGGCGTTCCTGATAGTGGAGAGCCGGTGGGCGATAACGAAACTGGTCCGTCCCTCCATGAGGCGGTCCATGGCCTTCTGAATCAGCTCCTCGGTGCGGGTATCCACGGAACTGGTGGCCTCGTCCAGGATAAGAATCTTCGGATCGGCCAGGATCGCCCGGGCGATGGTCAGGAGCTGCTTCTGCCCCTGGCTGATATTGCTGGTCTCCTCGTTGATGAGACGGTCGTAACCGCCGGACCAGGTATGGATGAAGTGATCCACATGGGCGGCTGCGGCGGCTTCCTCCACTTCCCGGTCCGTGGCATCGGGTCTTCCGTAGCGGATATTCTCCCGCACGGTCCCGCTGTAGAGCCAGGAATCCTGGAGCACCATGGCGAAGTTCTGCCGCAGATCGCTCCGGGTGTATTCGCGAATGTCGTGTCCGTCCACCAGGATGGTACCCCTGTCCAAATCGTAGAAACGCATGAGCAGTTTGACCATGGTTGTCTTTCCCGCTCCGGTGGGTCCCACGATAGCCACCTTCTTTCCCGATGCGGCCAGGGCGGAGAAATCATTTATCACGGGTTTCTCCTTCTCGTATCCGAAGCGGACGTTACGGAACTCAACCTCGCCCCGCATATCTCCGGGCCGCACCGGGGTATCGGTTTCGGATATCTCCTGCTCCTCGTCAAGGAACTCGAACACCCGCTCCGCCGCGGCGGCGGTCTGCTGCAGCACATTGCTGATATTCGCGATTTGGGTCAGGGGCTGGGAGAAGCGGCGCACATACTGGATGAAAGCCTGAATATCCCCGATATTAATCACGCCCCGGGAGACAAGCCACCCTCCCAGAACGGCCACAGCCACATAGCTGATATTTCCGATAACTGTCATAAGGGGCATCATCAGCCCCGAAAGGAACTGGCTTTTCCAGGCTGAATCGTAGAGCTTCCCGTTGAACGCCTCGAAGGCGGCCACGCTCTTCTCCTCCCCGGAAAAGGCTTTGACCACCGTATGGCCTGAGAACATCTCCTCAATATGGCCGTTCACTTCGCCCAGGGATTTCTGCTGATTCCGGAAATGCTTCTGGCTCTGCTTCACGATCACGCCGATCACCCCGGCGGAGAGGGGCAGCAGTATCAGGGCTACCAGGGTCATTCTCCAGTCGATGGTCAGCATCATCACCATGATTCCAACCACAGTGACAAGGGAGGTGATCATCTGCACCAGGCTCTGGTTCAGGGTCTGGCTGACCGTATCCACGTCGTTGGTAATGCGGCTCAGGATCTCCCCGTGGGTTGTCTTGTCGTAGTATTTGAGGGGGATGCGGTTCATCTTCGCGGCTATCTCGGTCCGGAAGCGGTAGGCGATGTCTGTGGAGACCCGGGACATGATCCAGCCCATGATATAGGTCAGGGCCGAAGAAACCAAGTAAAGCCCCAGGGTCAGCATGAGGATCCTCCCGATCAGGACAAAATCCACATCCCCCGTCCCGGCGGAGCGTCGGGACAGCCCTTCGAAAAGGACCGTGGTGGCCTGGCCCAGCACCCGTGGGCCCAGAACGGCCAGAGCCGTAGAGACGAGGGCCAGGACAAAGACAAGGAGGGTTACGGCCCTGTACTCGCCCAGATAACCGACAAGTCTGCCAATGGTTCCCCTGAAATTCTTCGCTTTCTCCCCGGGCATCATCCCGTGGCCGCCCCCGGGACCTCTTCCCGGCCCGCCGCCCATGCCTCCCCGACGGGGAGGATTCATATTCTCTCTTTCTTCGTTTTTATCGCTCATAAATTTTCCGCCTCCTCCAGACTCAGCTGGGACAGAACGATCTCCCGGTAGGTGGGACAGTGCTCCATCAGTTCCCGGTGGGTTCCCTTGCCAGTCAGTTTTCCCTCGTCCAGGACCAGTATCTGGTCCGCATTCATGATTGTGGACACTCTCTGGGCGACGATGAGGGTCACCCTGTCGGCGGTGCTCTCCTTAAGGGAGCGGCGCAGGGCCCTATCGGTTTTGAAATCCAACGCGCTGAAGCTGTCGTCGAAGATCAGCACATCCGCCGGTTTCACCAGAGCCCGGGCGATGGAAAGGCGCTGCTTCTGTCCCCCGGAGAAATTACTCCCCCCCTGGGATACGGGCCTTTCGAAACCCCTCTCCCCTTCCCTGATGAAGTCCATGACCTGAGCCGTTTCGCATACTTCGTTCAGTTTCTCCTCGCCGGCGCTTTCGTCGCCGTAACGCAGATTCGAGGCGACAGTCCCCGAAAAAAGGGAGGCCTTCTGGGGAACCAGGCCGATGCGGCGGCGCAGGTCCTCCTGTTTCAGCCGGCGCACGTCCACACCGTTCAGCAGAATCTCTCCGCCGGTCACATCGTAGAACCGGGGGATCAGATTCACCAGGGTGCTCTTCCCGGAACCGGTGGAACCTATGACAGCCGTGGTCTTTCCCGGTTCGGCGGTGAAGCTGATTCCGGACAGGGCACGCTCCTCCCCTCCGGGGTAGGAGAAATCCACATTCCGGAATTCCAGAATCGTTTTCCCTCCCATCGGCGGAGATTCGGCCTTTTCCGGGTCGAAAATCACCGGTTCCGTTCCCAGAACTTCCGCCACCCGCTCGGCGGAAACGGCGGCCCGGGGGATCATGATGAACATCATGGAGAGCATGAGAAAGGACATGACGATCTGCACGGCGTACTGAAGAAAGGCCATCATGTCCCCGATAGGCATCTGGGCGGCGGCCACCTTACCCGATCCCACCCAGATCACGGCAACGGATAGGCCGTTCATGATAAGGGTGATCGCCGGCATCATGATGACCATGGTCCTCATGACGAAGAGATTGTTGTCGGCCAGTTCCTTATTAGCCGCATCGAAACGGTCCCTTTCGAAATCCTGCCTGTTGAAGGCACGCACCACCAGAAGGCCGGAGAGCTGCTCCCGGCTGACCCGGTTCAGGTTGTCCACCAGTTTCTGCATGATCTTGAACCGGGGCATGGCCATGGACATGATCAGCCCCACGAAACTCAGCAGGAAGAGGACCGCCACACCGATGATCCACGCCATGGAGGGCGCCTTACCCAGAGCCCGGATCACGCCGCCCACACCCATGATGGGGGCGTAGAGGGCCATGCGGATAATCATGAAGGAGACCATTTGAATCTGGGTGATATCGTTCGTGCTCCGGGTGATGAGAGAGGCCGTGGAAAAGGTATCGAACTCGGTGCTGGAGAAACTCTCCACCCGACGAAAGAGGTCCAGCCGTATGTCCCGGGCCACTGAAGCGGATACACGGGCTGCGATGAATCCCACGGATATGGTGGTCAGAGCCGATGCCAGGGTCAGTGCCAGCATGATAGCCCCCATGCGAAGGATGTAGAGACTCTGCAGCCTCCCCGGATCCGCCCCCGCAGCAGCCAGACAGGCGCGCAGAAAGGCGTATTTCTTAATATTGTCCTTTTCGAGAACAGCCCGTCCCCTGTCCGTCAGGCGGTAAGATGTCCCATCCTCTTCATATGCGGCAGACAGGACAGGGGCCAGATTCGTATCCGCTTTAATCTGGGCATACTGTTCCCTGTCCAGATTTTCCGGAAGAGCCGATTCGATGCCCCCCTGCTGAATACCCACATTAACAATCTTCGATAGATAATCGGGCAGGGCCAATTCGAGATTCGCCTGAATGAACAGGAGAAGCAGGGCCAGAGCAATAGCCCCCAGATGGGGCAGATAATATTTTCTTAATTTGAACATTCTAAGTGTACCTCATGGGCTGCATTCCCTTCAATCTCTTCCAGCTTGCGGCTTAAGAGAGCAATCCCCTCGCTGACAATCCTGGTTTCCTCATCATCAAGATTCCCGATAAGCTCCCCGACCCACTCGTGGCTTTCCCGGTGCATTCTCGTTAAAATGTCTCTCCCCCGGGGACTCAACTCCGCCAGTTTGATCCTTCGGTCGTCCGGATCCTCCCTGCGGGATACCAGACCGGCGGCCACGAACTTATCCAGCATCTGACTGACGGCCGCTTTGCTTACCCCCAGGTAGTTCTCCATCTCGCTTACATTCATGGAGCCGTGGTGGACAAGATGATGCAGAATAGACATATGGGGGAAACTGAGCTTGTACTCCTTTGTAAAATCCAGAATGGCGCGGATCTGCCTGTTCCGGGCGGTTCTCATCAGAACCCGCAGATTATTCTCAATACTCTCCTTTCCCATGGAATCTCCTTTTTTAGTTAAGATAACTTAATCATTAAGTCAGGTTAACTTAATGAGAATCGGGAAGAGAGTCAAGGAAAATGGGAATTATTTCTGAACTAAACCAGGCAGCCGCCGCTTATGCGATCAGAAGGGAGCTATACCCGAAAGGGCAGAGGAAGGTACGGTGAGCAGGATCACTCCCGAGTCCTGAGTCCCAGCCTGGTCCTTATTTCCCGGTTCATTTCAGGAAGGGCTCCCGTCCGGCTCACCACATAATCCGCCAGGAGGCCGGCTTTCTCGGCGGCCTTATACAGGCGGTCGCCGGAAAGGAAATAGAAAAGGAAAGCGGCGGAAAAGCTGTCCCCGGCGCCCACCGTATCGACCACGGGAACCTGGCCGGCGTCCACGGAATAGACCTCATCCGGCAGGGACCGGAAATAGAAATCAGCTCCCTTTGCTCCCCGGGTGAGTATCATCATCTCCAGGGGATAGCCCCCTATCAGCTCCTGAAAAAATTGAGGACCCTCCTGCTCCTCCCCCATCAGCATAGTACTCAGAAGGGGCAGCTCCTCATCGCTCAGTTTGAGAATAGAGGTGTATTTCAGGGTATCCCCGATGACAGGAGCGGAGTAATAACTCTGCCTGAGGTTGACGTCGAAAAAGAGATGATCATAGGAGAGATCCTGCAGCAGACGACTTAAAGTGGCTCGGCTTTGTTCGCTCCGCTGGGCAAGGGTGCCGCAGTAAAGAAGATCCCAGTGCTCCCGGGATAGGGCGGAAAGCTGTTCTGTGCCGATATGATCCCAGGCGGCGTTCTCCCTGACTTCGTAGGAGGGAATCCCCTCCCCGAGAGCGACATCCACTACTCCCGTGGGGCGGAGGGTATCGATACCGATATATTCGGTCCCCACCCCTTCGCGGACAAGGATTTCACGGGCATGATCGCCCAGGGAATCTGATCCGAGGGAACTGAGCATATAGCTTCGGGCGCCCAACCGGGACAGGTGTACCGCCACGTTGGCTGGAGCCCCCCCGAAGTGGTCCTTTCCTTCTATCCGGTCAAAGAGAATCTCGCCGAAGCAGAGTGCATTTAATCTGCCCATGAGCGCCTCAGCAGAAATCAACCGTCAGGAATGCAGCCCAGTCCCGCCATGGTTCCCTATTTTTCATTATCCGGGGGATCCTCTTTTTTTTCATAGTTTTTCTTCCTTATTCAGCATACTTCCTAAAGCACTTTTATTAAGTATAATATAAACGATATCATCATA
>JAFGPQ010000082.1 GCA_016936115.1 Spirochaetales bacterium
CCCTGAGTTCCAGCGCCCGGATTATCGTAGACTAGGTCAGGAGCACTTGCTCCAGCCGCATTCGGGACAGGTCACGCAGCCGTCCCGGAAGACCAGTCCCGAATCGCAGTCGGGGCACTCCTTCTGGCCGGAGACCACCTCTTCCCCGTCTTGAATGTATCCCTTGAGTACCCGGGAGACGGTCCGCTCGAAACCGACGAAATTACTGTCCCGGGTGAGCTGATTCACGATAAACTGAAGAGGCGTCCCGTGGCGCAGGGCCATGGAGATGAACCGGGCCAGGGAGCTGTCCGTGGAGTCGTAGCCCTTGGTGAAATCCTCCAGTATAAGGCCGTCCTCTCCCTCGGTAACCAGATCGTACCGTCCGGAACGGACCTTGATAACCTTACCGTTCACCCTGTCCGGCACAGGGAATAGTTCATCCGGCTCGTCAATGCAGAAAAGCTCGTACAGACTGCCCTTGAGAATACCCGTCACGATAAGACGGCTCCTGCCGTCCGCCTTTATCCGATGGATATGGGCGGGAAGCTCCCGGGGACGATCCGGGGCCAGCTCCCGGCTGATGCGGGTCTTCTTCTTCTCGTCCCGGTACTCCAGAATCCCCTGCATGCTCCCCTCGGGATTGAAGGTGGTGAATCCCTTCAGCCCCTTCTTGAAGGCATAGGAGAAGAGATTCTTGTACTCCCCGAAATCGGTTCCCATGGGAAGGTTCAGGGTCTTGGAGATACTGTGGTCCACGTATTTCTGGACCGCCCCCTGCAGATCGATGGAGCGGTAGGGATCGATTTCGGTGGCGGTGGTGAAGAAATCCGGTTTATCCTCCAGGGTGGCCTGGGGGTACAGCTCTTTATAAAGCAGCCAGGCCCGGTCGTAAACGGTTTCCCTGCGGGTCTCGTCCCCTACCCCTGTGCGGATATTCCTGTCGTACTGCAGGGCGAAGACCGGCTCGATGCCGCTGGAACAGTTCTGCCCCAGGGAGAGGGAGATGGTTCCCGTGGGAGCCACCGTGTTCATCTGGATGTTCCGCAGCCCTGTGCGGGCGATACGGGCCTGCAGTTCCGCGGGCAGGGTCTGAATGAAGGCCGCCTTTGCAAGCTTCTCCCCGTTCCAGGCGGGGAATGTCCCCTTCTCTTCGGCCAGGTCGGCCGAGGCCCCGTAGGAGGCGTCCCTCAGATGACGGGCGATCTCTCCGGCCGTGATCAGGGAATCCTCCGAACCGTAGGGGATCTTCATCATGGCCAGGGTGTCCCCCAGGGCGGTGAATCCCAGGCCGATACGGCGCCACTGTCGGGAAAAATTCTTGATTCTCTCAAGGGGGTAGTCGGTCACGTCCAGCACATTGTCCAGAAAGCGGATGCCCACGGCGACGGTTTCCCGAAAGGCATCGAAATCGAAGGAAGCCTCATCGGTAAAGGGATCCCTGACAAAAGCCCCCAGATTGATAGAAGAGAGGCAGCAGAGCGAGTAGGAGGGCATGACCAGCTCCCCGCAGGGATTGACCCGGTCCATTTTGAAGGCCCAGTAACCGTTGTTGAACTCCTCCACCCGGTCAGCATAGAAAATTCCCGGCTCATTGTGGATATAGCTGTTCCGGGCCAGCTTGTCGTAAAGATCCCGGGCCCGGACCGTGCGGTAGACCCGCCCGCCGTGAACCAGATCCCAGGGGGCGTCCTCTTCCACGGCTTTCATGAAATCGTCCCCCACCTTGACCGAAATATTGAACTGGGTCAGCTGCTTGTTCCGGTCCCCCTGCTTGACGGTGATGAACTCCTCCACATCGGGATGGGAAATATCCATGAGGGCGATATGGGCGGAACGGCGGTGTCCCCCGGTCATGATGGTTTTAGCGGACTGATCGAATATGCTCAGAAAAGAGAGGGGCCCCGACGAAACACCCCCCCGGGAGAGAATTTCATCCTTCGGTCTGAGCTTGGACACGTCGAATCCGACCCCTCCTCCCATCTTGCTGATGATGGCATCCTCCTTGAGGGAGTCGTAGATATCCTCCATGGAGTCCTCTATATCAATGGTAAAGCAGTTGTTGTAGTTCTTCATGGGGCTGTCCGGCCGGGCATTGGCCAGAATCCGCCCCGCCGGCAGCAGTCGTCCCGAAGCAATCTCTTCGTAAAACCGCTCCTCCCAAAGAGAGCTTTCCCTTTCGCAGGATGCCGCCTCTCGGGCCACCCCCCGAAAGACCTGGTCCGGGGTGTCTTCCCCGTTTATCATATATTTTGACTTGAATATTTCTTCGCTCAGGGGCTGTTCCCACTTTATCATATGTCACCTCGGTAGTGTTTATTCGTATTTATCGGCAGATTATCATGCTATATATAGTGTAATTCAGAATACAGGAATATTGTTCCCCTGGCAAGGGCCTTTGAAAAGTTATTTTTAAAACGCCGTTTCATTTAAATTGACACGGTCTTCCATCCGTACTAGAATAGGTAGTAAGAACATAAGCCCCAAAGAGGTACACCCATGGATAAAGAAAAACTGGTAGAGGCCCTTAAGGCCTGCCGGCTAGTTCCGGTAATCGTTGTGGATAAGCCCGAGGAGATCCTTCCCCTGGCCGAAGCCCTGGTAAAAGGCGGCCTTCCCGTGGCGGAAGTGACTTTTCGCAGTCCCGCCGCTCCCGGTGCCATCAAGCTTCTGAAAGAGAAGATGCCCGAAGTCCTTCTGGGCGCCGGTACGGTTCTGACGAGGGAACAGGTGGATATCGCCGTAGAAGCGGGGGCCTCCTTTATCGTCAGCCCCGGATTCAACCCGGAGATCGTCAAATACGCCCTGGGCAAGGGACAGATCATGGTTCCCGGCATCAGCACCCCCTCGGAAGCGGAGCAGGCCATGTACCTGGGACTGGACTTGCTCAAGTTCTTTCCCGCCGAGCAGAACGGCGGCCCGGCCATGCTCAAGGCGATGAATTCGGTCTACCCCAACCTGCGCATCATGCCCACCGGCGGGATTACCCCGGAGAATGTGAAATCCTACCTGGATCTGCCCAATGTCATC
>JAFGPQ010000083.1 GCA_016936115.1 Spirochaetales bacterium
GGAGAGGTCCGTGGGGAGGCAGACTATCCGATCGCCCGGCTCCAGGGGAGTCACCACCTGGCCGTCTATGGTAAGGAGCAGGGATTTATGGCGGTTTTCCCCGATTTTAACGGAAATATTCTCTTTTCTGTCCAGTACGATGGGACGGAAGTTCAGGGAGAAGGGGCATATGGGGGTCAGAATAAGGGCTTCCATCTCGGGATGAACGATGGGCCCCCCGGCGGCCATGGAGTAGGCGGTGGAACCGGTGGGGGTGGCCAGTATCAGACCGTCCCCCCGGAAATCGGCGAGCATACGCCGGTCCACTTCCAGGGTCAGCTGTATCATGCGCGAGATGGTTCCGCAGGAAACGACCGCATCGTTGATCGCCGTGTGCCGGGCGATCTCCCGGTCCCCCCGGAACAGGGCCGTCTGAAGGACGTAACGCCGGCTCAGGGTATAATCCCCCTTAAGACACAGGGGCAGAGCGGAGAGCCATTCGTCTCCGGATATCTCCGTAATATAGCCGAAGGTGCCCATATGGATGGGCAGAATGGGAACGTCCAGGTCCAAAAGAAGACGGGCGGTAAAGAGAAAGGTGCCGTCCCCCCCCACGGAGACAGCCAGATCCCAGGACCGGGACCGGTCGAATTCCTCGTCCCCGTAACACAGGAGCTTCCCTTCGCTGCCCCTTCGGGCAAGGTAATCGGAGATCTCCCGGGCCAGCCTGTCCGCCCTGTCGTCATGACTTTTATAAACGATTAATACTCTTTTCACCGGTTTTGAAGACTGGGACATTACGGGTAGACTAGCTTTCTCAGGGCAATGTGGTCAAGACCCTGCTGATGAGTTCCCCGTTCTTCTGCCCCATCATGGGATAGAGAGGAAAAAGCAGGGTTCCCATGGCCAGGCGGGAGGCGACGGGACAGAGGGTCCGGTCCTCCATGAAATCGATGCAGCTCCCTCCGAAGGCCATGGCCGTTTCGATCCCCTTTTTCAGGGCGTACTGACGAATCTCCTTCATACTGTCCCTGAGGTAGAGGGGGTAACCGTACCAGGCGGGGTGGTCTTCTTCACCGGCGCGGAGCGTCACATGACGACCCCGGGATGAGGAGCGCTCATAGAGTTCGGCCAGCTGCCGCCGCTTCTCGAGGAAACCGTCGAGCTGGGCCCACTGTACCAATCCCAGGGAGCCGTTCATGTCGGCGAGAAAGGATTCCCCGGCGAGCTCACTGCCCTTTTCGTCCAGGGCTGCCTTATCCTCGGCGGAGCGGGCCAGGAGAAGGGTGCCTCCCCCGGATGTGATGATATGGTGGAACTCCATTCCCAGAAGCACGAACTTCCCCCGGGAACCGACCTTACTCTCTCCCGACCGGGCGCCCAGGGATTGGCTGATGTCCTCAACAAGAGGGATACCGTACTGCTCCAGTTCCTCGAGAGGCTGAATGAAACCAAGAGGATGGACAGCGAAAATAGCCCTGGGATCATAGGCCATGAGAGGGACTATTTTCTGGGGATCCATGGTTCCCGAGGCTTCATCCACATCGGCATAGAGGGGGACAATGCCCTTTTCGGCAAAGGTTCTGGCATAAACAAGGGGGGACAGGGGAGACAGGATGACCCGGTCCCCCGGGGCAAGGCCCATTCCGTCTATGAGCAGGGAGAGGGCCCGGGGGAATTCCCGCAGAGCCCAGCCCCCGTTAGTTCCCAGATCCTCCGAAATAAGCTGAATCAGATCGTCGGCCAGGGCGGACGGACCAATCTGGTCGGACACGAGACAGGTCAATACGGAATCCATGTCCTTTCTTTTGATAGTCGGTTTAAAAAGGGGTATGGACATCTATCAGGTGAGCATGGAAATCTGGCGCAGCTCCTCCGGGTTGAAGAGCCGGTTGATATCGAGAAGAATCAGATAACTCCCCTCTTCGTTGTACTGTACAACCCCGGTGATATACTCCGTGCCGATTCCCGAAACCATCTGGGGGGGGGGCTGAATGGAATCCGGCTCGATGGTCATAACCCTCAGGACCTTGTCGATGATAATGCCCACGTGGGTTCCCTGAAGGTTCAGAATAATGAAACCGGAAAGCAGCTTCTCCTCTTCGGAGAGTTCCGCCCTTTTTATATGAAAGCGTTTGTGCAGATTTATAATGGGAATGATGTTGCCCCGGAGATTGAAGATTCCCTCTACGTAACCGGGGGCATTGGGGATGGGGCGCACGTCTTCAAGGCCGTAAATCTCCTTTACGTCCATGATATTGATGCCGTAACTCTCCTTTCCCAACTGAAAAGTTACCATTTGAAGCCTTGTATCCAATTCACCCATGGAATCCTCCTGTTGCGGTTCCTGACTTACGTTGCTTTAATTGTAGTGTCAGAAGCCGGTTTCATCAACAACTCTTTTTTATTTTTATGAAAAAAAGGCCCGGAGCGGCGTTACGGCCGTGCCGATCCTAGTATTTGCGGATCACATCGAGAGGCCGGATCCGTCCGGCCCGAGAGGCGGGAACCGCCGATGTGAGCCAGGAAAGCAGGGCGGCGCCTATACCGACGGCGGCCACCCATCCCCACTGGATATCTACGGGTATTACCTGCAGGTAGTGTTCGGCGTTCATAAGGGAAAACTCCTCCCCCGGAATGCCCAGCACTCTCTGAACCAGCCGCCCCGCCCCGTTTACGAAGGCGATGAGCCCGTTCACGTAGCGGGAGATGAGCAGTCCCAGTCCGCATCCGGCCAGAGCCCCGCCGATGCCCACGAAAAGCCCGGTCAGACGGTAAATGCGCCGAATCCCCGCGGGAGAGGTTCCCAGGCACTTGAGGATGCCGATGGACTGGCGGTTTTCCACGATGAGCATGATGAGGGAGGAGGACACGTTGATAACCGCCACCAATACCAGCATGGCCATGATGACCATGAGCATTGACCGGGTGGTTTCATAGCTGTTGATATCGGAACGGTTCAGGGTCTCCCAGGTGTAGGCGCGCCAGTTCGGCCCCACCGAAGCGGAGCCGACGCGGTCGATCACCCCTCTCAGATCACCGTAGGGATCGGCGGTCTTCACCCCCAGCAGGGTGCGGGAAGTCTCCCCTGACAGAATCCGATCCCCCGCTTCGTAGGCGATGAAAACCCAGAGCCGGTCCATCTCCTGATAGCCGCTCGAGACGATCCCCGTCACGGTGAGCGGCGTGACCCGGGGTATATAGCGGCCGCCGGGAAAAACCTTGCCCGTGAGCAGTTTCACACTGTCCCCGGGATGGACATTCAGCCGGGCGGCGATGGCCTCCCCCAGCACCACAGAGCGGTCGCTGCTCAGGTCAAAGGCCCCCTCCCGCACTTCGATATACCGACGGAATCCCTCGTCCTCCACCCGGATAGTCGGCTCCACCGCCCGAACGGCCACCCCGGTCTTGCCCGATTCGGAGTAGGCCATGCCCGCTCCCTGCCGCTCCAGCCAGGCGTGCTTCACTTCGTCCAGAGAGAGGACGGCCTGCTTCTCTTCAAGAAACTCCTGTGCCGTTTTGTCGGTATAGCTGAAAATCTGCAGATGGTAGGTGTCCGTTTCCAGAAAACGGTCCACGATGCCCTTGATCATGCCTTCGGAAATGTTGATGACCACCACCAGGGGAATGAGGCTCAGGGCGACTCCGGCCAGAGCACCCAGAAGGGGACGGGAGTTGTACCGCCCCCTGCGGCGGTTGCGGCGGAAGGAGCGGAAGGCGATGGCGGCGGCGCTGTTGAATCTCATAATTCCTGTACGCCGCCCTGGGTCAGATGGAGCCGGCGGTTCCCCTTCCCGGCCAATACCGGATCGTGGGTGACCAGGAGCAGGGTTTTGTGAAACTCCTGGGTCAGCTGAAAGAGAATCTCCTCTACGATGCGGGAGTTCTTTTCATCCAGATTTCCCGTAGGTTCGTCGGCCAGAATCAGCAGGGGGTCGTTGATCAGAGCCCGGGCCAGGGCAACCCTCTGCCTCTCCCC
>JAFGPQ010000007.1 GCA_016936115.1 Spirochaetales bacterium
ATGCGGGGGCCAGCAAGTTCGTAGCCGCCGATATCCGGGACGAACTGGCTTCGGAGATGATCTTTCCCATGCTCAGAGCGGGGGCGATCTACGAAGGCCGGTATCTTTTAGGTACGTCCATCGCCCGTCCTATTCAGGCGAAATACCAGGTGGACTTTGCCCTGCAGGAGGGGTGTGACGCCCTCTGCCACGGCTGTACGGGAAAGGGTAACGACCAGGTCCGCTTCGAGCTGACCTACAAGGCTCTGGCTCCCCAGCTCAAGGTGATCGCTCCCTGGAGAATCTGGGACATCAGAAGCCGGGAAGACGCCATTGAATACGCCCAGAACCACAATATCAATATCGGGAAGATCTCCAAAAAGAATATCTACTCCCGGGACTGGAATATCTGGCACATGAGCCATGAGGGCGGCGATCTGGAGGATCCCTGGAACAAGCCCCAGGAGAATATGTTTCAGCTGACCAAATCCCCCAAGGATGCCCCTGACGAAGAGACGGAAATCACCATCGAATTCGAGAAGGGCATGCCCGTGGGTATCAACGGCAAAAAGGTGGCCCCCTTTGAACTGATCAAGCAGCTGAACGATGTGGCGGCAGCCAACGGCATCGGACGGGTGGATATCGTGGAGACAAGAATGGTGGGCATGAAGAGCCGCGGCGTTTACGAGACTCCCGGCGGTACGGTGCTGCACAAGGCTCTGAGGGATCTGGAGATGTTCACCATCAACTTCGACGCCCTTCATCTGAAGCAGATGCTGGCCTGCGAATACTCCAACCTGGTTTATGCGGGAAAGTGGTACACCACGGCCCGCCTGGCCCTGGATGAGTTCATGAAGAAGACCATGGAGTTCACCACCGGTTCGGTCCGTCTCTCCCTGTATAAGGGTAACGCCACGGTTATCGGCCGGAAATCCCCCTACGCCCTGTATCTGGAAGATCTGGCCTCCTTCGGGGAATCGAGCTACGATCACCATGACGCGGAAGGGTTCATCAACCTGTACGGTCTCTCCACGGGCGTAACCGCCATGGTTCACAAGAGACTCCCCGATGATGCGGGACAGGCTGTGGAAATGAAAACCGTGGCCGCCACCTATCACGATAAATAAGAACGATTCAATTCGCCTGGAAGTCCGGCCCACTGGGGCCGGGCCTTTTTTATGACCGGTTCTGTTTCCTGCGGTAGGCCCCGGGACTCATACCCACGACCCGGGTGAACCGGCGGCTGAAATAGGTTTCGTCGCAGAAGCCCAGATTTTCCGCAATGACATATCCCCTAGTCCCCTGTTCGATCATGGAGCAGGCCGCATCCATTTTGAGTCGCTCGAAATAGGCCAGGGGGGAGACGTGGACGCCCTCTTTGAAGAGGCGGCAGAAGTAGTGCTTCTCCAGATGGACATGGTCGGCCAGTTCCTGCAGGGTGATCCGACGTGAAAGATTGTCGGTCATATAATTCTGAGCCCGGATGAGCGGCTCCTGATAAAAGCGGCCACTGCGGCTCCGGGCCATGAGGGAGAAGAGCAGGGAAAGAAGGAGGTACTCCCCGGACTGACGGGAGTTGTGATCACCTCCCAGAAGGCTGCGGAGGCGGAAGAAATCGGAACGCATATCCCCATGGAGCTGATAGTGACTCCCCAGAGTTTCGAGCCGGGGGAACACCTCTCCATCCGGTTTATAACGGATAAAATAGAAAACCAGCTCCTGATCGATAGAGAAGGAGTGCTCCGTCCCGGGAGGGGAAACGAGGAACATATCCGGTTGCAGGGGGATATCCTCTTCTCCCTGCTGAAATGTGCCGTTCCCTTTGAGAATATAGTGGTATTCAAAACAGTCATGATAGTGGGGGGAGTAATCCTCGCTGAGATACCCGAAATAAAAATCTGCCGATCCCAATCTTCCGACTCCTCGAAAGTTAATATCACTCAAGAATATCATAATATTCGCCCTGTGTGTATAAGGGGGTGTGGATTATAATTCCTTTGATAATGAACCGGCGACACCGTCCCGGACAGGGAGATAACAATGGCAGAAAAATGGTTTGATTCAACCCTTCCCGCGGAAGAGCGTATTGACAGCCTTATTGAGGCGATGACCCTTGAGGAGAAGGCTTCCCAGCTTCTCTACACCAGTAAAGCCGTTCCCCGACTGGGAATCCCCGAATACAACTGGTGGAACGAGGCCCTGCACGGAGTGGCCAGGGCGGGAAAGGCCACCATCTTTCCCCAGGCCATGGGTATGGCCGCCGCCTTCGACAGCGAGATGATGGAGGAGATTGCCGTAGCTATCTCCGACGAGGCCCGTGCCAAGTATTACAAAGCCGTTTCCGAGGGCAACAGGGGTCAATATATGGGACTCACCTTCTGGTCTCCAAATATCAATATTTTCCGGGACCCCCGCTGGGGGCGGGGACAGGAAACCTACGGGGAGGATCCCTGTCTGACGAGCGAGCTGGGACAGGCCTTCGTTCTAGGGCTTCAGGGAAATCATCCCACAAGGCTTAAAACGGCAGCCTGCGCCAAACACTTTGCGGTCCATTCCGGCCCGGAAGCCCTGCGCCATGAATTCGATGCGATAGCCGACGAGAAAGACCTGCGGGAAACCTATCTCCCCGCCTTCAAGGATCTGGTGACCAGGGCCAACGTTGAAGCGGTGATGGGCGCTTATAACCGGACCAACGGGGAGCCCTGCTGCGCCAGCGAGACCC
>JAFGPQ010000084.1 GCA_016936115.1 Spirochaetales bacterium
ATAAAAATATTTAATTTTACTTATTTTAGAAAATTTACTATGATTCCAGTAGAAATTAACCGGGAGGTATCACATATGAAAGAGTGGAATGAGTTTAAAACGGGTAACTGGAATAACAGGGTAGACGTAAGGGATTTCATTCAGAGAAATATCACATCCTACGAGGGGGATGCTTCCTTCCTGGCTCCCCCCACGGCAAGGACCAAGGAGCTTTTTGAAAAGGTATCCCGCCTCATGAAAGAGGAGACGGGCAAAGGCATTCTGGACGCGGAGACGAAGATTCCCTCTTCAGTCACATCCCACGGGCCGGGTTACCTGGACCGGGAGAAAGAATTGATCGTGGGGTTCCAGACGGATAAGCCCCTCAAGAGAGCCATCATGCCCCGGGGAGGTCTGCGGGTGGTGAAGAACGCCCTGCAGGCCCAGGGCTACGAATTGGACGGGGCGGTAGAAGAGATCTTCGGCAAGCACAGGAAAACCCACAATGACGGTGTTTTCAGCGCCTATTCCGATGAAATGCGAAAAGCCCGGAAATCGGGAATCCTCACGGGACTGCCCGACGCCTACGGGAGGGGCCGGATTATCGGTGACTACCGCCGGGTCGCCCTTTACGGTGTCGGTTTTCTCATAGAGGAGAAAATGCGTTCCCTGAGTATGCTTAAGACCCCCATCATGGATGAAGAGGCCATCCGGACCCGGGAGGAGCTTTCCGAGCAGATCGCCAGTCTCAAGGATCTTCTGGAGCTGGGGAAAATCTACGGGTTCGACCTATCCCGTCCCGCCGACAATACACGCCATGCGATACAGTGGACCTATTTCGCCTATCTGGCGGCGATCAAGGATCAGGACGGGGCAGCCATGTCCCTGGGGCGGGTTTCCTCCTTTTTCGATATCTATATCGAAAGGGATTTCGCCCGGGGCATTCTGACAGAAGAGGAGGCCCAGGAGCTGATCGACCAGTTCGTCATGAAGCTGCGCATGGTCCGTTTCCTCCGGACTCCCGAATACGATGCCCTCTTCTCCGGGGATCCCACCTGGGTGACCGAGGCCATCGGAGGCATCGGCGTGGACGGACGGGCCCTGGTTACGAAGAACAGTTTCCGTATGCTCCACACCCTGGAGAATCTGGGCCCTGCGCCGGAACCGAACATGACCGTCCTCTGGACGCCCCGGCTTCCCCTGGGGTTCCGCAACTACTGCTCCAAGGTCTCCATCGACACATCGGCGGTTCAGTATGAGAACGACTGCCTCATGAGGACCCACTTCGGGGACGACTACTCCATCGCCTGCTGTGTCTCCGCCATGAAAACGGGCCGGCAGATGCAGTTCTTCGGGGCCCGGGCCAACCTGGCCAAAGCCCTTCTCTACGCCATCAACGGGGGACGGGACGAAAAATCCGGGGAGCAGATCGCCCCTGAGTACAGCCCCATCGCCGGGGAATACCTGGATTACGACGAGGTCATGGCCAAGTACGACGTGATTCTGGAGTGGCTGGCCAATCTCTATATCAAAACGCTGAATGTAATCCATTTCATGCATGACAAGTACAACTACGAATCTCTGCAGATGGCCCTGCACGACGATCAGGTCCACCGGACCATGGCCTGCGGTATCGCCGGATTGTCCGTGGTGGCCGATTCTCTTTCAGCTATCAAGCACGCCCGGGTGAAGGTTCTCCGGGACGAGACGGGCCTGGCCGTGGACTACGAGGTGGAAGGGGAGTACCCCGCCTTCGGGAATAACGACGACCGGGTGGACCTGATCGCCTCCTCCCTGGTGGAACGGTTTATGGACAAGCTGCGCCATCAGAAGACCTACCGCAACGCCGAGCCCACCCAGTCCATCCTGACGATCACCAGCAATGTGGTCTACGGCAAGAAGACCGGTTCCACCCCGGACGGGCGCAAAGCGGGGGCTCCCTTCGGGCCCGGGGCCAATCCCATCCACGGACGGGACACCCACGGGGCTCTGGCCTGTTTCTCCTCCATCGCCAAGCTGCCCTACGAGCACGCTATCGATGGAATCTCCTACACCTTTTCCATCATCCCCGGCGCTCTGGGGAAGGACGAGGAGAGCCGGGTCAGGAATATGACCAGTCTGGTGGACGGATTCTTCCTGGACGGGGGGCATCATGTTAATATTAACGTATTGGACCGGGACACCCTTCTTGACGCGATGGATCATCCTGAGCAGTACCCCCAGCTAACCATACGGGTCTCCGGTTATGCGGTGAACTTTGTCAAGCTGACCCGGGAGCAGCAGCTGGACGTCATTAACAGAACCTTCCACGAAGTGGTTTAAGGAGGTAGGGATTATGGCAGATACAAAGGGACGGATACACTCTATTGAAACGGGGGGCATGGTGGACGGTCCGGGACTGCGCTTTGTCGTTTTTCTTCAGGGCTGTCCCCTGCGCTGCCAGTACTGCCATAATCCGGACACCTGGAAGAAATCCGGAGGCAGGGAGATGACCTCCGCCGAAATTGTAACGGAAGCGGGTAAGTACCGGACATGGATGGAAACCTCCGGCGGAGGGATTACCCTTACAGGAGGGGAGCCTCTTTTTCAGCCGGAATTCACCTTGGATATTATTCGAAAGGCTCACGAAAAGGGGTTGCATGTGGCTCTGGATACTTCCGGTTTCGCCCCTGCAGCAAAGGCGCAGGCTTGTCTGGAGGAGGCTGATTTGATTCTCCTTGACATCAAGGCCGCTTCCCCCCTGCTTCATAAACGGGTTACCGGGGTTGAGTCACATCCGATTCGTGATAATCTGGAATTTCTTAAGAGAATCGGGAAACCCCTCTGGATCAGGCATGTAGTCGTGCCGGGACTTACCGACGAGGAAAAGGATTTGGACGCATTGCTGGAACTGGTAAAGAGTATCCCCTCTCTGGAAAAACTGGAACTGCTCCCCTTTCATAAGATGGGGGAGGATAAGTGGAAGGAAGAGGGAATCCCCTATAGCCTGACAGATACTCCCGTCCCTGCGAAGGAGGTCATGTCCGACCTGCGGGAGAGATTCTCCCGGGAGGGAATCCCTCTCTAGCCGAGTTAGAGGCTGGCCGAGTGGGATGCCAGGTAATCGGCTACCCCTTCGGAGGAAGCTTTCATGCCTTCGTCTCCCTTATTCCAGCCTGCGGGGCAGACCTCGCCGTACTGTTCCGTGTGCTGAAGGGCATCCACCACTCGCAGCATCTCATCCACATTTCTGCCCAGGGGAAGATTGTTTACCACCTGATGCTGAACCACCCCGTTCTTATCGATGAGGAAGGACGCTCTCAGGGCGACCCCGTCGGGATGCTCCACCCCGTAGCTCTTGGTAATGCTGTGATTGACATCGGCCACTACGGGAAACTGAACCGGTCCGATACCTCCTTCGCTCACGGGGGTGTTCTTCCAGGCAAAGTGGGTATACTGGGAATCGATGGAAACGCCGATTACCTGTACTCCCTTCTCCTTGAACTGCTTAAGCCGGTTGTCGTGAGCGATTATCTCCGAAGGGCAGACAAAGGTGAAATCCAGGGGCCAGAAAAAGACAACCCGGTACTCTCCTTTGTGATCGGAAAGGGAAAAATTATCCTTAATCGTTCCATCGGGCATAACCGCCGCGGCTGTGAAATCGGGTGCTTCCTTAGCTACTAATACACTCATATAGAATCTCCTTATTGTTTCAAACTGTTTATTGATGTTGAACAGAATATAACGGGTAAATACTACCAAGTCAATAAGGAATGCGAAAATAATAAAAATAGGATTGACAAAATAAAGTAGTGGAGATATATTTAGATCATCATAGCGAGGACAAGCATCCCATAAGAGTTTTTGTTTATGATGTTTTTGGTAATTGTTCTGTAAGTGTGGGAACTTCAAGGGAATCAGACTTGAAGTCCCGGTAACCATTACTGTTTTCTCCATTGGCCGGTTGCGTTGCTTCCGGCCAATTTTTCTACTCAGCCGAGTCTCCCTTACTCTCCAGCTCATCAAGACGTTTTTGAAGGGCATCCAGATTTTTCTTCATGATTTCCGCTTCATTTCTGAGCATCTCCTTCTCATCGAATGCCTCGGGGAGGGCAGAGAAACTGAAACCTCTTCCCAGACCTCTTCCCTGACCCATGCTTCGCCGCCCTCTGCCTCTTCCCGACCCGAAGCCGGTGCCTCTGCCCATTCCGCTCATATAACCGGGCGTGGCGCTGCCGGAGCAGTAACCCGCTCCCCTTCCTGTCATGGGACCGAATCCTTCCGGTCCTTTTCTGTCTCCATGTGCCATGTCGTACCTCCTATGGCTCAACGTTGAAAATGAAAACCATTTTCATGAATTGCTAAAAAAAGATCAGCCGCATTCCGAACAGAGCCCATATACCTTTATTTCCATGTTCTCTGTGGTAAACCGATACTTTTCCCTGATAAAACTTTTCATACTGCCTGCAAAGTCCTCTTTATCTACGGGACTGCCGGTCAGATCCTGCACCTGTCCGCAGCTTCGGCAGATCAAATGCTGATGGGGGCCTTTGCCGCTCAGAGTATCACTCAGCTCAAATACGGCCCGTCCGTCTCCGAAATCCAGTTTCTTTACGAGCCCGTTGCTGTGAAGCAGTTCCAGGCTGCGGTAAACCGTTGTCAGCCCGATCCCTTCCTCCGACTTGCGGACTTCCTGCAGAACCTCTTCTACACTCAGGTGTCCTTCGGAACTTTCCATTACGGAGAAGACCAGTTCCCGGGCAAGGGTAGGGCGTATGCCGCTGCTTTCCAGCTGACGTCCCCATCGGTGCCCTCTTCCCTGTCCTCTTCCGTAACCCTGTCTCAAGGATTCCTCCTGATAATGAAAATCATTTTCATTCTAGTGGGAGAATCGGTTTCTGTCAAGAGTTTTCCTCTCAGAGGTATGATAAACTCCTGTATTGTGAATCTCACTCTTTTCTTTTTGTCCCGTTGCGGAACCAGGGTATCCCCAGCTTAAAATGGATCCCTTCAATCAGAGAGAACCCTCTTTCCTCACTGTATCGAATGTCCATACTCAGGCCGGCCAGCATGACAAGCCCGAAAGGCCGCTTATAGGGACTATGGGTATAATCTCCCCTTTTCATTTCCGATATAGCGTTGGGGCTGTAAGGCCTCCTATCGATTGAAATCATATAGGTATCACAACTGAGGGTGATGGCATGATAGGGGGCGCTTTCATTTAGGCTGGCATAGGGATTATACTGGCCGTACTGATAGCCGAGCAGAATCCGAAAGGAACCATTGTTGTACATATCGTCCCGGTTGAGTGAAGTCATTTTGACGGTCATCAAATCCTTCAGCTGCTCCAGATCCCGGGACTCCCCTTTCATACGGTAGGTTATGAAGTAAGCCCAGTCCGTTCCTATGTCGAAAGAGATCAGCCGGGAGTGATTTGTTTCCCATTTCGGAGTGGCGAAAACCATGAATGGTCCCCGGGTGATATTGAATGTGGGGGAAATAAATGTCAGTCTATCCTCGGGAAATACATCGTAGGAGAGAGAATTCAAAAGAGGCATTCCCAGATAGGTGTAGCTTGAATAAGCCGGTATGGTTCCATTTTCTACGGTTAGGATGTTAAAAGTTCTGATCCGGCTGAGCTTAAAAACCGGCGTTTCCCCCAGATAGAGATAATGCTCCCCGAATATCTGTGAAAGATCCAGTACGTTCATCTCATAGCTCCGGTAATCTATCTGATCAACCTTAGTCAGCATTCCTCCGATCTCCAGAGCATCGAAAAGGGTCACGGAGCCCTGAATGAAGGTGCTGTCCAGGTTTTCCGCAGCCAGTTCGGGGTATTTCAGGCGATACTCCTCTTCTATGGCATCTTCGATGGAGCCGTCCGGGTCGTACCCGGTACTGAAGTCTTCAAAATGTAAAAGCGAGTTCTTGTATTCCGCCGACAGGGAGACCGGACCGATCCCGACGCGGTTCATGCGGTAGTGCATACCCAGGTCCAGTATTTTGATATCGCCGCCGTTTTCCAGAAGCCATCCCGATCCATCCGGTCCCGCCATAAGAAAGGACTGGGGTTCCATATCGATGAGCATATTTGCCAGTTTCGCCCCTTCGGAGAGATTGAACATACTGAAATAGTCCACGGCTTTTTCACTCAGAGAAATCTGGGCATAGATTAAGGCATTAAGTGAAAAAAGGAAAAGGATTATTCTATTTTTCATTTTATCCCTCCCGTATAATGCTTTGCTGATAGGTCAGAAATAGATATATGGAAAAGAATTAATCTTTCTTTATCTGTATATTATAGATCGCTAATGCCCGGTTGTCAACAAAAACCAAACGTCCATGAGGCAATATGACTACGCCAGCCTACGGACCTCACCCGTCTCCAGATGGGCCAGGGAACGGTGTTCGTGGGATTCCTTTCCCTGAAAGAGAGTCTGCCCTATCTGAAGGGCATCCCCGTGGGAAACGAGAAGAATATCCCTGTCCAGGTAATTCTCCTCCAGTTCCGCAACAAGAAGGGCTATACGGGCACGAACATCTTCGGGGGATTCCACATTCCCCTCCCTATTGTTTCCATTTCCTTCGTCATGCTCCCACACCCGGTGATAGTGGCTGTCGTCACGGCCGTCGTATTTCCCGAAATACCGCTCCCTCAGGCGCACATCCTCCCGGGGAAGGGGGCAGCCCAGGATTTCCGCGGCCAGCGCCGCCGTTTCCCGGGCACGGAGAAAATCGGATGTGATGATCAGGGTTGTCTCCTTCAGATCGGATTTTTTCATCCCCTCTTCTATCTGGCGGCGGCCCAGGGGGGTAAGTCCCCATTTCGCGGTCCCCTCATCGGGATGGCTTACGATTCTGCCCGCTTCGTTGGCTTCGGACTGTCCGTGGCGCAGGGCGTAGTACCGGTTATTCAACTCCGAATCCCTCCCGCTTGATTCTCTGGTTGAAATACATGTTAACGGTAAAACAGCTCTGCAGACCTATGGTCAGTACGACGATGGGGAGATCCAGGAAATAGCGGATTATGGTGGATGCCGTATCGGAACCGCCCGCTGCGCCGGCAATCAGCTTCGTCAACCAGCTCAGCAGGGGTGAGGTCACCATATCTATGCCCAGAAAAATCAGAAGGAATACGATCCAGTAGCCCGTAATCCGCCAGAACTCTCCCTTTACCAGAAAAAAACTGCGCCGGAGCGTTTCCCGGGCTTCCGTCTTTTCGAAGACCAGTACCGGATAGAGGAGTGAGAGGAAAACCGCAGCGGCCAGGGTTCCCACGAAAAGGGTGAAGGCTCCGGCGAGCATGAAGAGAAAGGAGAGAAGGTTCGCCAGAAGCAGGGGGACATAACGTCCCACCCCTTTTTTGAGGGAATCCGCCGTACGCCAGTCATCATCGTTGATGAAAAAGGTCTCCACCGCCAGATCCGTTACCACAAATTGGAACAGAGGGCTGATCAGCATCATCACCAGAATGGGCAGGATGTAGGCCCCGGCGTTGAAGGAGGCGAAAATATCGCTGCTTATCTGTGAAGCATCGGCGGGAATGGCATTGAAAAAGGCACTGTTGGAGGCGAACATATACTCCAGCAGGACTGTTGTCGCCAGGGAATAGACTGCCACAGCGGGAATGAAGCGTCGAAAATTCCTGAAGGTCATGCGAAAGGAGTGGTCCAGCAACTGGCCGAGGGTGTGGGCGTTCAGTGATGTTTCCATAAAACCCATCATAGACTATTCAATAAAAGATGGCTATACTGAACAGGTTCTATGCAAAGGGAGGAGACGACATGTCCTATGTGATCGGCGGAATTCAGCAGCTTGGTGTGGGAACCCCGGAGGAGCAGACATCCTGTGAGTGGTACGCCCGGGTTTTTGGAATGACCACCCCCATTTTCCGGGAGGCCGCCCCGGCTCCCTTCATGACCCGTTACACCGGGGGGGAAGTGCAATCCCGTTCGGCCACCCTGGCCATCAACCTGCAGGGGGGGAGCGGGTTCGAAGTATGGCAATATACCAGTCGCAAGACCGAGATGCCCTCCTTTGAAATCCAGACGGGGGATCTGGGCATTCTTTATGGTAAAATCAAAGCGATAGACCTGAACGGAGCCTTCGCCCGCATGAAAGGGGAGGGAGCCGATATTCTCTCCGAAAAAATAATGTCCCTGCCCGACGGACGGGGCTGCTTTTACGTAAGGGATCCCTGGGGCAACATCTTCCAGGTCCTTGAGGACAACGATTTCTTTCAGCAGGGGAAATTCCCCACCGGCGGTCCCTGCGGTGCGGTTATCGGCGTTTCCGACTGCGATAAGTCCCTGCCCTTTTACCGGGAGCTTCTGGGATACGACCTGATTGTGGACGATGTGACCGGCACCTTTGATGATCTGGCGGTTCTCCCCGGGGGAAAGGGAAAGTTCCGCCGAATCCTCCTGAGCCATTCCCGTAAAGCCAGCGGCCCCTTCGGTCCCGTTTTCGGCACCAGTTATATCGAGCTGATTCAGAGCCTGGATCGGGATCCGGTAAGGATATTCAAGGACCGTTTCTGGGGAGACGGGGGATTCATTCACCTCTGCTTCGATATCCTGGACATGGGCGATCTTAAAGGGGCCTGCGAAAAGGCGGGCCATCCCTTTACCGTGGACAGCGCCGACTCCTTTAACATGGGGGAAGCGGCGGGGCATTTCACCTATATCGAAGATCCGGACGGAGCGCTGATAGAGTTTGTGGAAACCCACAAGATTCCCCTCATGAAGAAGTGGAACTGGTATCTGGATCTGAGGAAGAGGGACGGGAAACCGCTCCCCCGGTGGATGCTTAAGATGCTTAAGACGAATAAATACTGATAGGGTATAAAAAAAGCCGGTCTTGTACCGGCTTTTGGGCTGATCGGAGTTGCTTCGTGAGAAGGTCGCCGATTCAGTTCTCGTTCAATTCCCCGTATCACACAAGGGGATACGGATTGAATCTATACTTGTCTGTCCCGGGTCCGCCGGGTCTGCATTCTGGGTGGTTCTGACAAATATCACCTCCCCTATTCAATGCTATTATAAGTTTACCCCTCCTTGGGGGGATTGTCAAATTTTTAATAGAGAAATATTAAAAGATAAGACCGCTTAGCGGGAAAGGAGTATTTTATGAAACGATTTTTTCTATTGGGTTTTCTTCTTCTGGCTGTCGGAATGGTCGGAGCTCAGGACGTGACCGGTTACTGGAAGACGATTGACGATGTCACCGGGGAGGTCAAATCCATCTGCGCCGTCTACGAACAAGGGGGCAAGGTCTTCGGCCGAATCCTGGTCATTTTCGAAGAGGGGCTTTATCTTGAGGATTTCCGCCATCCCGCCAAGGTCGCCGAAGAGGTGAAGGGGCAGCCCTATTTCTGCGGACTGGACTTTGTCTGGGACATGGAAAAATCGGGGAGCAAGTATAAAAAGGGAAAAATCATGGACCCGGAAAACGGCAAGAAATATTCCTGCG
>JAFGPQ010000085.1 GCA_016936115.1 Spirochaetales bacterium
AGGGAACCCTCGTAGCCTCCCCGGGATCGGGACAGGCCGTGGAGATCCAGGCCGAAAAAATCAGTCTTTACGGAGAAGCCCCCCAGGAGAGCTATCCGCTCCAGAAGAAACGCCACTCCTTTGAATTCTTAAGGGAAATTGCCCACCTGCGCCCAAGGACCAACACCTTCGGCGCCGTCGCCAGGGTGCGCAACGCCATGAGTTTCGCGATTCACCGTTTCTTTCAGGAACGGGGCTTTTTCTACGTTCACACCCCGATAATCACCGGGGTGGATGCGGAAGGTGCGGGACAGATGTTCCGGGTTACCACCCTGCCGGCGGAGAATCCGCCCAAAAAGGAGGGAAGCCCCGACTTCAGCCGTGACTTCTTCGGACGGTCGACTTATCTGGCCGTAACCGGGCAGCTGGAGGCCGAAGCCTATGCCCTCTCCATGGGCCGGGTCTACACCTTCGGGCCGACCTTCCGGGCTGAAAACTCCAACACCACCCGGCATCTGGCGGAGTTCTGGATGATTGAACCGGAGATGGCCTTCTGCGATATCAACTGCAACATGGACCTGGCCGAAGAGTTCCTGAAGTTCATTATATCCACCGTACTCGAAGAATGCAGTGAGGATATGGCCTTCTTTAACCAGTGGATACAGAAGGGAATAAGCGATGTACTGAAAGAGGTGGTAACCAAAAAGTTCGCCCGGGTAAGCTATACCGAAGCCATGAAGGAACTGGAAAAGGCCCAGGAATCGGGAAGCGCCTCCTTCGATTTCCCTGTTCAGTGGGGCTCTGACCTTCAGTCGGAGCACGAAAAGTTCCTCACCGAGACGGTATACAAGGGCCCTGTGATCGTCACCGACTATCCCAAAGAGATAAAGGCCTTCTACATGAAGCAGAACGAGGACGGCAAAACCGTCCGGGCAATGGATGTGCTGGTCCCCCGGCTGGGCGAGATAATCGGCGGCTCCGAGCGTGAGGCGGATCTCGCCAGACTTGAAGAGCGTATGGATGAGCTTGGGATGCACAAGGATGACTACCGCTGGTACCTGGAGCTGCGCAAATACGGTTCCGTGCCCCACTCCGGTTTCGGCCTCGGATTCGAACGGCTTATCCAGTACATAACCGGAATGCAGAATATCCGCGATGTTATTCCTTTTCCCCGGACTGTCAAGTCCGCGGAATTTTAAGCCCGACGGGTCCGGACAGGGGAATGAATATGAGTTTCAGGGAACGCAGTTTTGAAATTCTTCACCGGCTCAGAGGCTGGTCAAGAAATCTGGAGAAAATTCGAAAGGTCCCGGAGGGCGATGCTGTAATCAGCGCCGAGTTCGATCCCCATGATCCGGGACAGCCGGAAAAAGAAGACCGTCTCCGTACCCTGGGAACCTTCGGCGGGGTCTTTACTCCCAGTTTTCTGACCATAATCGGCGTTATCATGTACCTGCGCTTCGGCTGGATTGTCGGAAACGCTGGATTATATAAAACGCTGCTGATAGTATTTCTTGCAAACACGATAACTTTTATTACCGCCCTGTCCGTTTCCAGCATCGGTTCCAACGAGCGGATGGAAACCGGAGGGGCCTATTTTATGATCAACAGGGTTCTGGGATTCCTGCCGGGAGGAGCTGTGGGGATACCCCTCTATCTGAGCCAGGCCCTCTCCATAGCCCTGTACATCCTAGGTTTCGCCGAATCCCTGGCAAATGTTGTTCCCTCCTGGAATATCCAGGTCATTGCTCTTGTAACCCTGGGTGTCCTCAGCCTGCTGGCTCTGATCGGTGCCGCCTTTATGGTGCGGATCCAATACATTATCCTGGGCCTCATTTTCCTGAGTTTTATTTCCATTGCTGCGGGATTCCGGCCGGCTTTTGCCAACCTCGAACCGTCCTACCTGAAGGGGGTTAGCTTCTGGGGGGTCTTCGCCGTGTTCTTTCCGGCGGTTACCGGCATACTGTCGGGAGTATCCATGTCCGGCGACCTTAAGGATCCCGGAAAAAGCATTCCCAGGGGAACCCTTGCGGCGGTTACCGTGGGATTTATCGTCTACCTCCTGGTCCCCGTCATGCTCGCCTTTTCTGTAGCCCGGGATGATCTTTTTGCATCATCTTCCCTGGTTTCGGCATCCCGCTGGCCCCTTCTGGTTACCCTGGGGGTATTCGGCGCCACCTTAAGTTCCGCCATAGGGGTACTCCTTGCGGCCCCCAGAACCATGCAGGCCCTGGGATCGGACGGCGCCCTGCCGAGGATTTTCAGTTCAGGGCTCGGAAAAACCCGGGAGCCCATCCTCGGACTCTTCGTTTCGGTTTCGATTGCCCTGGGGGCCATCGTCATGGGGAACCTGAATGCCGTGGCGGAAGTGCTGACCATGTTCTTTCTTACCACTTACGGGGTACTGAACCTGGCGGCGGGGATGGAAAAACTTGTGGATAATCCCTCCTTTCGACCCTCTATCAGCATTCCCTGGTGGATAAGTTTTCTGGGAGCCGCGGGATGTTTCGGGGTAATGTTCCTTATAAACACCCCTGCGACTCTGATCGCCCTTGCCCTGGTGCTGCTGGTCTTTTTTCTGCTGGGCATTCGCGCCCGGAACCTGGATCCCGGAAGTCCCGGTATCTGGGAAGGATTCTGGACGGGCCTCTTCTTTACCGTATCCCGCAAGCTCGCAAAAGCCCGCAGTCGGTCGGGAAAAAACTGGCGGCCCCTGATCCAGGTCTTTGCCGCAGAGATTGCCAGCCACGCCGAGAAAATCAGCCTGGCCGCCCTCCTTACCCGTCACAGCGGCGCCCTGGCGATTTATGCGGTGAGGAACCCCCATTCCTCCCAGTCCAGGGAGGAGCTGGAGCATGAACTGGCCTCCTTCAGCGGCACCCTTCATCACAGAAACATCTTTACAACCATGGTGGAGACGGGAAACCTCTTCGACGGAATCCTGATCGCCTCCCAGGCTGCCGCCTTTGCAGGAGGAGCCTACAACACTGTCATGCTCGGGTTCCCCTCCGGGACAAAGCAGGACCGGGACTACGCCGGACTGCTGATGGGGTTGAGCTCCCTGGATAAAAACATACTCCTCTTCAAGCGCGGAACGATTCCCTGGCACTCCAGCTCCGATCCGATCATTGTCTGGTGGGGCGGGCAGGAGCAGAACGTCCGGCTCATGCTCTTTCTGGCCCACCTGGTCCAGAGGAATTCAGCCCAGCACAAGCGCATTCGGCTGGGCACAATAGTCTCCAGCGAGGAAGATATGTCCGCTGCCGAGGCCAGACTGGCCTCCACCCTGCAGGAACTGAGGATGCAGGGTGAGATCTTCATCGTCTCCAACCCGGAAAAACGCCAGTTGTGCGATGTTATCGAAGAAAACTCCAGGGAGAGTTCCCTGGTGCTGCTGGGAATGGCAAAACCCCGGGAGGAGACCCTGGGCACGTATTTACCGGGTCTGCGTACAATCGCCGGAAACCTTCAGAATCTTCTGTTCGTGCTGAGCAATATACCCGAACAGGAGTACGAATAAGAGGCCCCGGAGCATATCCGGGGCGCTTCAGCGCCTTACAGCCTCTGCGGGAACCCTTCCTCCGGAGGAGATTGCCAGCAGGGACACGAAGATCAGGACCAGGACAGCGTAAACAAGGGCTGTAACGGAAAAGGCACTTTGAAAACCGTAGCGATCGATCCCCATCCCGATCAGGGGAGTCAAGGCCGCGCCGCCGACCATTCCGGCGGCGTAATAGATTCCCAGCACGCTGGAGCGTTTACGGGGAGATACGGTCTCGATAATAAAGGCCTCGGAAACCGGCATCCGGGCAAAGAGAACGACCCCGAAACCCATCATGATCACATAGGTAAGCAGACTGTAGGGAATAAGGGTTACGAGTCCGATAACCGGAATCAGCAGCGTGCTCATGGCAACCAGAACCGAAACCCTTCCGATTCTGTCGGAAAAATAACCGCTCAAAGGGGCCGCCCAGAAACCGACGGAGTAGATAATCGACAGGGTCATGGCCGCGGCTTTTTCTCCCACATGGTAAAAATCGAGCATGACCATGGGCGAAAAGGTGATGCAGGCCTGCCCGAAGGAGGTGGCGGCGCTGGTGAGGGCCAGAAAGGCTATCAGGCGAAGGGATTTTCTCCAGTCCCGGGACGGCACACTCCGGGCGTGAATATGCGTGGCAGAGGGAGC
>JAFGPQ010000086.1 GCA_016936115.1 Spirochaetales bacterium
GACCGCTTTCACAATACTCAGGCCCAGACCGAACCCCCTGTTCCTATCGGTTTCCGTAAAGGGGACCCCAAGACTTTCACGAACTGAATCGGGAAGCCCGGGCCCTTCGTCAGAGACCTGTATACGGCAGAAGTCCTCCCTGTCGGCGGTGATAACTTCCAGAGTCACACCTGATCCGGGAGCGTATTTGAGGGCGTTCTCCACCAGATTGCTCAAAGCCAGCAGAATACGGGCTTTGTCCACCCTGACCTTGCAGTCCGTACCGGAGAAAATCCCTTTCAGGGGAAGATCCTTTTTACGTGACGAAGCAAGATACTCCCCCGCAAGATCATGCAGGGATTGCTCCTTCACGTCGGCAAGGCCCTGCCCCTCCTCGAGTCTTTTCCTTTCGAGCAGGGATCCGGTCAGTCTGTCCAGATAATCGATCTCCTCGCCCAGGGACTCCTTACCCTTTCCCTCATCCATGAACTCCAGAAGAAGCTTCATCCGGGTCAGGGGGGATCGGAATTCATGGCTGACCGAATAGAGGAGGTCCTGCATGGAGCCGATATGCCCCACAATACGGTCCGCCATGAGATCGATCTCGTTCCCCAGCAGGGCCAGCTCGTCCCGTCCCCGGGGCCGGACCCGGGCCTTCCAGTCATTCCTCCCGAACTGCGCCGCCACCCGGGACATTTTTCTTAAGGGTGACAGCAGATGCCTTACCAGCAGATAGTTAATCGTAACAGCGGTTAGGAAGAAGAGAAAAAGGATCACCCAGTTCAGAAAATAAAGACGGTAGTCCCCATGGAATTCGGAGTAAATATAGCGGTACTCGCCCCGTTCCAGAATCAGATTCTGTTCCCCGGAGCGGCTATAGAAGAAAAGGGAGAGCCACCCGGACTCGGGATTCAGAATCTCTCCTGACTCGCGGGTCTCTTCCGCATCATCCCGTAAAACAAAACCGTCCGGCCCCTCTATGCGAATAAGGATTCCCGTCTCCACCATGGTTTTTTCCCAAATATCCTTAGCGGGAGGGGTGCCGATCCTGTCGGTCAGCAGTTCGGCGTAATGGTAAAGGTTCCCCGAGGAGATGCTCTCGTTGGCATCGGTGGCCGAAAGGATGCGGAACAGGAGAAAACCGGTTAACAGGAGAAACAGGGTCAAACCGTAAACAGCAAAGAGCTTGCCGAACAGGGTGTATACCCTTCCCTTCACGAAATGTCCCCCGTGAAGAGATATCCGAAGCCGTGAATCGACTTGATGTACCGGGGGGAGCGGGCGTCTTCGCCCAGTTTTTTCCGGACCCGGCTGACGAGAATGTCCACGGAACGGTTGTGACTGCCCCTGTCGAAACCCTGAATCCGGTTGAAAATATCCTCCCGGGACCAGGTCCTGCCCGCCTCTTCGGTCAGCAGGGCGAGAAGTTCGAATTCCATGGTAGTCAGGGACAGGGTTTCCCCGCGGAGCAGAACTTCCCGCCGGATCAGATCAATCGCCAGGGTACCCCATCGGCGTATATTCTCCGTCGGGGAATCGGGGGCAGCTGCCGCGGTCCGCCTGAGTATGGTCCGGATGCGGGTAACCAGCTCCCGGGGCTCGAAGGGTTTGCCCATGTAGTCGTCCGCCCCCAGTTCCAGTCCCACGATTTTGTCTGTGGGATCTCCCCGGGCGGACAGCATGATCACCGGGACAGGGGAGAAGCGGCGTATCTCCCGCAGCAGTTCAAAGCCGTCCATCCCGGGCATGGAAACGTCCAGCACGGCCAGATCGGGGGGACTGTTTCTGATTTGTTCCAGTCCCGCCCGGGGATCGGAGGCGGTTCTCACATCCATTTCGTAGCGGGGCAGATACTCCGCCATAAGGGAGAGCAGCTTCTCATCGTCGTCTACAAGTAAAAGGTTAACCCGGTCATCCATAGGATTATTATAGCATGACTGGGTCCTGTTACAAAACGTTACAATAAAATACAGGAGAGAAAAGACTTTCCCCGGAAAAGTAATTAACATTATAATATATTGAAAACGAGAGGTGCCCTGTTATGAAAAATGGAAAGATCCTGATTTTCCTGGTGCTTTCCCCCCTTCTGCTTCATGGTCAAACGAAGCCGATAATTGCGGTGACGCCGGCGGAGAATCTTTCTACCCCGGGGAACCTGATAGAGATGAATCTGGGGGGAGGCGATTCCCCGGGAAACGACATGATGGTCCGGTACCGCTTGAATCAGATTCATAAGATAGCCGGATACAGCACTCTGGCCCTGGGCCTGCTCACCGGGCTGACCGCTCCGGACGATGACGACGGGGGTGAGGGCGACGGCAATCCGGCCCTGCATAAGGCCCTGGGAATTTCCACGGGCGCCATGAGTGCGGTTACCATGGGACTGGGATATGCCGCCCATCGGGGTGAAGTCAGAACCGGTGCTCTTTCCGTCATTGACGGGGTTCATATCGCCCTTGGTATTGCCGGGGGGGCCATGATGGTGGCCGCCCCCATAGTAGCCCCCGGCGATCCCCATTCGAAACTGGGCATTGCCGGGGGAGTCGCCATGGCCGTGGCCGTGGGCTGGGAATTTTTCTTATAGGCTGTTCGCCTATGCAACCATAGAGGAGTTAGTAAATGTACAAAAAAAATATTATGATGTTTATATTGATGTTATTGTCGGCTTTCGCTTTTGCGGGCTCGAAAAAGGTCGCCCTGGTGTATAATAACGCCACCGGTGTGAATCGCCATGCTTTTCAGTTCATTATGCAGAACAAAAGACAGCTGGGGAGCATCGATTTGCAATCGGTCGACGCGTCCCGGGATCAGCCCCCCTCCGATGTCTCTTCGTACATTCTGCTGAATTCCGGGGTTTCCTCGGGGATAGACCCGGTACTGGCTTCCTTCCGGGATAAAATCCCCTCGGGGGCCCGGGTTATCCAGTTGAATCTCTACCGGGGAAGACAGGTGGGCAATGTGGATGTTCAGGTGGATGCGATTACCTCTGCAACACTGTGGGGCAGCCGACAGGCGCGAAACATGCATGCCCAATGGATACGGGCTCTGGCCGGTATGCTCGGCAATTAGGAGGAATTTTATGGTCATCGCTGTGGTGTTTTATTTTCTGCTTCCCCTGGTTCAGGCTGTCTTCTTCATACAGTCCGTCTCCCGGTTCGGCATGTGGGGGGGGCCTTTGGAACTGATCAATCTGCTCACTGCGGTCTTCGCCTATCACCTGCTGCTGGCAAACCTGATCCTGGGGGCCAAGATCCCCTGGTTTCAAAAGGCTATTCCCTATGACAGACGAATACTCCTGCACATCTACGGTTCAGCGGGCATTGCCGCGGCGGTTCTGTACCACGGACTTTACAAGCTGATCATGGGCTTTTATCTGAGCCCGGTAACCCTGCTTCTGGCGGCGGTTCTGGTGACCATACTCATTCTATCCGTCCTGTGGATACCCCTTCCCGGATTTCGGAAGATCCGCTCCCTTCTAACGCCGAAAGCCCTGCCCTACGACCGGCTCAAAGGCCTTCACGTCATTCTGGCCCTGGCCCTCTCCTTCCTCATCCTGATCCATGTGGTCTCCGCCGGATCCTATGCCATGCTCCCCTTCGCCTCCCGACTGGGCTATCCCCTGCTCTTTTTCCTGGGCGCCGGGCTCCTGCTGATTTCCAAGACGAAACTGACCGCGGAAAGGGTCACCGTGGAGGAGGTTAAGGAGCAGGAGGGCATCATAACGCTCACTCTCAAGGGTTCTCGAAGGGCGCGTAAGGCGGGACAGTTTGCCTTTCTGCGGATTCCCGGCAGGGGATCCCTCCCCCGGGAGCATCCCTTTTCCTATCTGAACGACGGGGAGGGATCGGAACCCCGGTTTGCCGCGCGCCATGTGGGCCCCTTCACGGGGGAGCTCGCCCGGCTCAACAAAGGGGACACCCTGATTTTACGGGGGGGATTCGGTAATTTCAGACCCGCCGGCAAGGGCCCGGTCTGCCTGATCGGTTCGGGAATCGGCATTGTTCCCCTCATCAGTCTGATGGAGGAGTGGGACCGCAGCAAGGACACGCGCCGGGCCGAGGTGTTTCTTTCGGTGAACAGCCGGGAGGAGATTCCCCGCTGCGAAGAGGTACTGGCCATGGCCGAAAGGAACGGCAATATGAACCTGAATTTACTGGTATACAAGGAAGACAGCCGCCTGTTCGACAGGGAATACTTTGAACAGAAGCTGGGCGATCCCTCAGAGTATGCCTATTACATCTGCTCCTCTCCGGGGGTACGGAATATCATCGTTAAGATCCTCGGTTCCCTGGGGGTCGGGAAAAGGCATATTCACTTTGAGGCCTTCTCCTTCGGCTGATACCCCCGGGGCGGTAAGGCCCTAGGAGAAGACCGGATTCAGCTCGTCCTTCTTATCGTAGTCGGGATTCTTTTTGAGCAGGGTGTTGCCAATCTCCCGGGCCTTGTCCTTGTTGCCCATGGCATAGTAGACCTTGGCCAGATTCAGATAGGCGTCCCAGTAATTGGGATCCAGGGCGATGGCCTTCTCCAGCTGGACCACTGCCTTTTCGTTATCCTCCACATCGATGTACCCCAGGGCCAGATAGTAGCGGTTCTCCGGATCGTCCGGCTCCTTGGCCACGGCCTTCTCGTACCATTTGATGCTGTTCTCGTACTGCTCCATGTGCAGGAAAACGCTGCCCAGGTTCTTCCAGACCAGCACGTTGTCCGGTTCGGACCGATAGGCTTCCTGCAGGAACTGCAGGGCGGTGACGTAATCCCCCCGGGAGTCGAGGATCTTGCCCAGGTTGATGCGGGGATTGGCGTAGGAGCTGTCCAGGGCGGCGGATTTCTTATAGATTTCCAGAGCCTGATCCTCCATGCCCGATTTTTCCGCCCCCAGCCCCATGGTATAGAGGTACAGGGCGTTGGTGGGTTCCTTCTGAACCGCCTTGGTGGACCAGCTCAGGGATGAGGTATAATCCCCCCGGTTCATATAGCAGATGGACAGATTGTACATGGCGTCGGACCGGTTCGGTTCAAGCTCCAGCACTTTGGTGAAGCTGCCGATGGCGTTGTTGTAATCCTGGGCCGCGTAGTAAACCCCGCCCAGGCTGAAGTAGTACCGGGGGTCCGGCTTGATCTGCACCGCCCGGGACAGGTAGGTAATGGCCTGGCCCTGATTCTTAAGGGAGTTGAAGGCTTTCCCCGCCTCGTAGAAGCTGGCCCCATGGTCCGGCCTCAGATCGCAGCTCTTCAGAAAGGAGGCCAGGGCGTTCTGCTTATCCCCCAGCCGGTTCATGGTAAGCCCCATGGCGTAGTAATTTCCCTCGTAGTTTTTATTGATTCCCTCTACCCGCTTAAAGGAGGAGAGGGCTTCCTTGTATAGCTTGTTCCGGTACTGCAGGATTCCCAGGGAGTAGTAGATCTCCGGACTGGTGCCGTTCAGACTGGCCGCTTTGACATAGTTCTCAATGGCCTTCATATCGTCGTCTTCGTCTTCGGAAATCCGTGCCAGATAGTAGTAGGACTCCCAGTCCTCCGGATCCTCCTCCAGGGCCTTTTCCAGATTCTCCCGGGCTTTGCGCCGGTTGGCGCTGCTTTCGGGATCCTCCTCGTACCAGCTCTGCCCCAGCAGGGAGTGGGCCCGCCCGTTATTCGGATCCTGGGCCAGCACCTGGTCTATCAGACGGCGGGCGCCTGCGTAATCCCCCGAACCCAGGGCTTCCTCGGCCTGATCCAGAAGGGAGGCTATTTTCCGTTCCTGCTCCTCCCGGGCTTTCTTTTCCGCTTCGCTCTCGGCGGCCCGTTTCAGGTCTTCCGCCTCCCGCTTCACGTTCTGCGCCTCAAAGGACCCCGGATCAATGCTCAGGGCCTGCTTTGCCAGGGTGATGGCCCTGTCGTAGTTCTTGTTTCTAATGGCGTCCCGGGCCTGATCGATCAGATCGGCCACCTGCTGCTCCTGGAGTAGCTTCTTGCGCCGTGCCTCTTCCTCGGCGGCCAGGCGGGCATTCTTTTCGGCGGCGCTCTCCTGATTCTGGTTCTGCAGGGTGGAACTCAGTTCCTGCAATCCCTTGGAAAGTTCCTCGTTCTGCGCCTTAAGCGCCTCAAGCTCGGCCTGCTTGGCCGCTTCGTCCGCCGCTTTGCGCGATGCCAGTACGGAATCCCTCAGGGCGCGGGCATCCTGATCCTGGGCGTTGTCAAGGAGCAGATCGTTAATCAGCCCCAGAGCCATATCGTAC
>JAFGPQ010000087.1 GCA_016936115.1 Spirochaetales bacterium
CCGGCGGATAGACTCCCGCAAAGACCTGGAGCGCCAGAAACAGGACCTTTCCCGGGGAGGCGCCGCAACGGACCACCTGATAGAGAAAGAAATCGTGCAGTTCGTAGGGACCCACGTGATCTTCCGTTTTCTGGGCAATGTTTCCCTCTTCGTCGGGGGGCAGCAGCTCCGGGGAGATGGGCGTATCGATGATATCGTGAAGCACAGGTGCGGCGGCGGATTCTGCGGGGCGGCGCTCCTCTATGGTATGGGCCACGTACTCCACAAGATATTTCACCAGTGTTTTGGGGACTCCCGTGTTCACGGCGTACATGGACATATGGTCACCGTTGTAGGTGCACCAGCCCAGGGCCAGCTCGGAGAGGTCCCCCGTGCCGATGACGATGCCCTTAAGCTGATTGGACTTGTTCATCAGGTACATGGTCCGCTGCCGGGCCTGCACGTTCTCGTATGTCACGTCCCGGGCATCGGGGGAGTGCTCCAGCAGGGCCAGCTGGCTTTTGCTTATTTCGGAGATATCCACCACCTCGCAGGGGATGTTCATGGCTTCGCAGAGTTTTTCCGCGTTACCCTTCGTGCGGGCGGTGGTGCCGAAGCCGGGCATGGTGTAGCAGTGAATCCCCGAGCGGTCCCATTCCAGACGGTCGAAGGCTTCCGCCGCGACCAGAAGGGCCAGGGTGGAGTCCAGGCCGCCGGAGAGGCCGAGCACCACGTCCCGGCTGCCGATATGGTTCAGCCGGGTAACCAGGCTTTCCGCCTGGATGGCGAAAATTTCCCGGCACCGTTCTTCCCTTCTGTCCGGATTGCTCGGAACAAAGGGGTGCCGGGGCAGGGGGCGTTCCGCTTTCTCCCGCTTCCACAGGGGGCGGACAACCTCCACGGTGCGAAAGGCTTTCCCCGAGCCGGCCAGGGACTCCCGAAAGCTCGAAGAGTTATGCCGCTCGTGATTCAGGAATTCCAGGTCCACGTCGGCGAAGAGAAGATCCCCCTTGCGGCTGAATCTTTCGTTCTCTCCCAGAAGGGTTCCGTTCTCGCAGATCAGGCTGTGTCCCCCGAAGACCGTATCCGTGGTAGACTCCCCGGGACCGGCCGAGGCGTAGGCGTAGGCGCTCAGAAGCCGGGCGGACTGCTGCCTTATCAGATCGCGGCGGTAATCCGCCTTGCCCACCAGTTCGTTACTGGCGGAGGGATTCAGGATAACCTGGGCACCGGCCAGGGCGGCGAAGGTGCTGGGGGGGAGGGGAGACCAGAGGTCTTCGCAGATCTCCACGGCGAAGGTGAATCCCCCGCCGGAAAAAAGCAGATCCGTTCCGAAGGGAACATCCCTGTCCAGGAAGACCGAGGCAGTGTTCACGTCACGGCCGGAGGAGAACCACCGGGATTCATAGTATTCATTGTTATTGGGGATATGGGTTTTGGGGACGATTCCCTTAATCGAGCCTTCGCCGATGACGGCGGCCGCATTGTAAAGGCCGCTTCCCACGGCCAGGGGCAGGCCGATCACAAAGGCGGCCTCCAGATCAGCCAGGGCTCCTGCAAGCCGGATGAGCTCCTTGCGGGAGGCTTCCACCAGGGCGGCCTGGAAGAAAAGATCCCCGCAGCTGTAACCGGTAAGGCTCAGTTCGGGGAACAGGACGACTCCGGCCCCTTCGCCGACCGCCTTGCGGGCGCTCTCCTCAATCAGTTGGCCGTTCCTCCGTACGTCTCCCGGTTTGACCTCAGGGACAGCGCAGCAGATACGGACGAAATCGAGCCCCTCCCCGGTCATCAGCGGGGACCTATTCTGTCAAATCCGCAGTAGGGGACCAGCTTTTCCGGAATCCTGATGGAACCGTCCTCCTGCTGGCCGTTTTCGATAACCGAAATCAGCCCCCGGGAAATGGCGATAGCCGTTCCGTTCAGAGTATGGGCATGGACGTTCTTGCCCTCGTCGTTTTTATAGCGGATTCCCAGACGGCGGGCCTGGAAATCGGTGCAGTTGGAAGTACTGGTGATTTCCCCCCAGTCCCCCTCTTCGCCCCGACCGGGCATCCAGGCTTCCAGATCGAATTTACGATAGGCCGGAGCTCCCAGATCGCCGGTGCAGGTGTCCACCACGCGAAAGGGGATTCCCAGAGTGTTGAAGATCTCCTCTTCTATCTCCCGGAGCTTATCATGCATGGCATCGGACTCTTCCGCTTTAGTAAAGGCGAACATCTCGATCTTGGTAAACTGATGGACCCGGTAAAGGCCCTTGGAGTACTGGCCGGCTGCGCCCGCTTCCCGGCGAAAGCAGTGGGAAACACCGGCCATGAGGATGGGACCGTCGGAAAAGTCTACAATCTGACCGGCGTAGTAGCCGCCAAGGGGAATCTCCGCTGTACCGATAAGACAGGTGCCCGTGCCTTCCAGTGCGTAAATGTTAGACTCGGCGCCCCGGGGGTTGAATCCGGTGCCCTCAAGTATCTCTTCCCGGGCGATATCGGGAGTGATGGTCAGGGTAAAGCCGTGTTTTTTAAGAATATCCAGGGCGTAGCGTGTCAGGGCCATCTCAAGGAGTACCGCTTCATTCTTCAGGTAGTAGAACTTGGATCCGGAAACCCGGGCGGCGGTCTCGAAGTCGATCAGATCCAGCGCTTCCATGAGCTCTACGTGGTCCTTTGCCTTGAATGGGAACTTTACCGGTTCGCCGAAACGGGCAACCTCCGTGTTGTCCTTGTCCTCTTTGCCCACCGGGGCGTCGGGATGGGCCATGTTGGGGATCTTTGATCCTTCTAAATCAAGAAGCTTCAGAGTTTCCTCCGCCTCCGATTCAAGGCGTGAGATCTCATCCTTTATCTTTTTCCCCTCCGCGATCAGGGCCTGGCGGGCTTCCTGTTCCATGGGGCCTTTCATCTTGCCGGCGTTTTCATTGCGGAGACGTCGCTGCTCGTCAATCTCCATGATAAAACCGTTCCGTTTGTCGTACAGGGCGACTACCTTATCCGCATCGGCCTGCATGTAGCGGTTGGCAATATTGGCTTTGACCGCTTCCAGATTTTCTTTAATGAATTTGTAGTCTAACATAACCCCCCCATCCTATCAGATGAGCCGCTTTATGACAACTGAGCTTTGAGGAGGAGAGGGGATGTTATTTCCCAGAGCAGAGCGCTTTCTATGGCGTCTTCCAGGCTGTGCCGGGGCTCCCAGCCGGTCAGGGCTCTGAGCCTTCCCGTATGGGCGTAACCTCCCGCCACATCCCCCGGCCGGGCGGGGCCGGTTCTGTAGTCGATCCTCCGACCGGAGACCCGTTCAAAGGCGTCAATGAACTCTTTCACGGTAACCCCTCTTCCTGAACCGGCATTCATGACGGCGTACCCCGTTTCGGCGGTTATGCTGTCGAAGGATTCCAGGAGCAGCACATGGGCCCGGGCCAGGTCGGCAGCGTGGAAGTAGTCCCGCAGTCCCGTGCCGTCCCGGGTGGGAAAGTCCGTTCCGGTCAGGACGAAGGGCGATTCCGGCCCGTGATTCAGCAGACGGGCTATAAGATGGCTTCCCCCCCGCCTCCAGGGGCCCGAGGAGAGATCCTCCGCGGCGCCGAGGGGATTGAAGTAGCGCAGGGTGATCCCTCTGATACCACCCTCCCCCGGAGCCAGGCATAGGTCTTCGAGCAGGAACTCCTGCATCAGCTTCGTGCGGGCGTAGGGGCTGCCCGGGCAGGGAATCCCATCCTCGCTGAGAACGGCGTCGCGGCTGTTCCCGTAAACCGAGGCGGAGCCGCTCAGCAGAATCCGCCGGCATTGGTGCTTTTGCAGACTGCTGAAGAGGGACAGGGTTTTTACCACGTTCTCCTCGTAGTACTCCCCCGGATTTGCGACGGATTCGGGAACAATCGTCAGAGCGGCGCAGTGAACTGCTCCGTCAAGGGGACCTTCCCCTTCGAAGAGCCTGTCCAGCAGGGATTCATCGGCTATGTCACCCTGGTAGAAGGGATATCTTTCGGCGAACTCCCGGCGTCCGCCTCTCAGTGAATCCAGAATGACCGGTTCATGGCCCGCCTTATCCAGGGCACCCGCGATCAGGGAGCCGATGTAGCCGGCGCCTCCCGTAACAAGTATCTTCATATCATACCTCCCGTATATGCTTATTATTTTAGGGGAGGTGAGGCTAAAGGGACATGTCTGTATGTGACTATTTCCTATCCGGAATTTGGTGTATGATTCATTTATGGCCCGCATGGAGGATGTAAAAACCAAGCTTGTCGATTTCTCCGGTGGCGGTGTCCGGTTCACCGGCCATTCCCATCGATTCGAATACGAAATGATTCTTGTCCTGGAGGGAGCCATCGGCCTTCAGCTGGATAGGAAAAGACATTTTCATCTGGGGGAGGGGGATTTCGTTCTCATACCTCCCGGCAGCTTCCACTGGATGTGGTGTGAAGAAGTCCCCGGCCGATACTTCAATTATCTCTTTCAGGGGGATCTGGAGTTATTCCGGGAAGTTTCCCGTGCAGGTCCCTTTTCTCTGGCCCCTCTTTCGGCACATTTGGGGATACTCAGAGAAAAAGTCTATTCCCTAGAGAAGAGATACGGGATTCTTGAAGGGGAGTTTTATTTTCTGTGGACCGCTGGCCTGATGCAACGGATCGGCCGTCACCGGCTCCATGAAAAGCCCCTTGACGATCGGATTAAGGGGGGCTTCGAGGACATAATCCGACGGATATTCGCCGATATGATAGAGGAGAATCCCGGGGTCCGTCTCTCCAGCGGTGAGTTGAGTTCCGCAGTCGGTCTGGAGAGGAGCTACCTCTCCCGCCGGGTGAAACTGTTCACCGGGAAAACTCTTATGGAAATCTATTATGAAGAGCTTTTCGAACAGGCCTCCTGTTTTCTGTCACGTGGTGCCTCCGTGAAGGAGGGAGCTTACCGCTTCGGATTCGCCGACCCCTATCACTTTTCCCGCAAATTCAAGCAGATCCGGGGTATCTCCCCCTCCCGATTGGGGGAACAAAAAAAAGAGCCCCCCTGAGGGGACTCGCAATGGTAAAGCAGGGGGAACTATTCCATATCGGCGAGCAGTTTCAACGATTCGATAGCTTCGTCTTTCTGGCTTACCTTCGTCTGTTTTACCGCTTTTCTGAGCACATTGTCCCACTGTTTTTCGGGTAACTCTTCCACCATCTCCATGAGAAGGGTTTCTATTTCGTCAGAGCTCTCTATATTGTAGATCTTCTGGGCATCAAAGAAAAAAAGTCCATAAAGCTCCTTAATGAAATCTCCCACAGACCGGTCTTCCCTATCTGTTTTTCTGGCAAGAACTTCATCTTTCTTTCTTGCCCTTCGTAATTCTCTTTCCTTACGTTCCATCTCTGTACTTTTCATGGTTGTCACCTCGACTCTCTTATTCCAAAACGATGCGTATTATATTCCTTTTTGTCAGGAATGGAAAGACCCCCCGGGCTGTCAGTCTCTTCTTTCTATGAGTCCCTGATCGGTACGTCGGCCCTTTTCGAAGAGTCCTTTGAAGCGGTCCCCGTTAGGCCAGGTGAACGTGCCTATCCCATCCATCAGCCCCTCCCGAAAGGCCCCTTCGTAAAGGCTGCCGTCGGGCCATTCCAGACGCCCCTTACCGTGCATCCTGCCCTCTCTGAACTCCCCTTCGTAACGGGACCCGTCCGGTTTCATCATCATCCCCCTGCCGTGGGGCTTGCCCCCTTCGAAACCGCCCTGGTAACGGCTGCCGTCATTGAAAGAGAAGAGTCCTTCCCCGGTGATAATATCCTTTTGCGTCCGTCCCCGGTAGTAACCGTTGGAGAACACCACCGTACGCACCTCGTCCTCCTCTTCCGGTTGGGCCGTCCGTTCCGATTCCTGTCGGGGAGACGGCGGGGGAGGGGAGTTCTCTTCCAGGCGGGGTTCCTGGTAGAAGTTGAGGGATCGGAAAATCAGGGAAAGGGGGATTTTTCTGTTTTTACCTGTCAGGGCGTACTCCTCCCTAACCAGCCAGTTTCTGTCTTCCCCCCGGGGATAACGGAACAGGCGGTGGTAGAGGAGCTCCCCCTCCCGGTCCGTTTCCCTTATCTCTGTGATAAGTCCCGCCTCGTTGCATTCGTAGGAGGTCGTTTTGACAGGCCGTCCGTTTTTGTCTGTCTCCTCCCTTTTCAGGGGATGGCCCCTGTCGGAGTAGGTATATTTTCGAATCAGATCCGCTTCTTCGCTGCCGTAGAGATACTCCGAGAGCAGATTGCCCCGCCGGTCATACTGTTTTCCCCGGATTCTGCCGTCTTCCCTTTCGATAACAACGCCACGGTCCGGATCCTCTTCCTGCTGTATCGTCCGATTGAGCTCCCCCTTCTCGTAGAATTCCCGGCCCGTGCAGTATCCCTCTTCATTATAATAGAAAATCTCCCGTCCCTTCAGGGCGTCATCGCCGTCAAATCGGTATATTGCTGCGGGGCGGGGATCGGCCTCCTCTTCGGCGAGATAGGAGTAGAGATAATTCGCATTCTCCGTCCGGCGCTGTACCAGACGGCCGGTACTGTCGTATTCCCTTCTTTCGAGGAAGAGGGGTTTCTGCTCCTTCCAGAAGGGGCCGAGTCTTTTGAACCGGGCTTTTTCGATCGTCATGGACCGCAGGGTACCGGTAAAAAGGTAAAGTTGATGCATCTCGGTTATATATTGCCCTAAACCATTTGAAAAATCCAGTGAAATAGACTATATAATAGTAATAACAGATTACATTAAATGGATGGCCCCATGGCAAAATCGATACTCGTAATAGACGACTCCTCCCTGGTAAGAGAATTTCTCGTTAAGCAGCTCACCTTTTACGGATTCAATGTAATCCCCGCTATCAACGGTCTGGACGGATACGGTAAGCTCCGTTCCGAAGAGCCCGATCTTGTTATTATGGATTTTTTCCTTTCCCGCAAAAGCGCTCTGGAGATTCTTGAAACCAAGCAGACCCTGCCCCAGGTGAAGGATATTCCGGTCATCCTCAATTCCAACAAGCTGGACAAGGACATGGTTATGAAGGTGGGCCGGCTGGGTGTAAAAAAGATTCTCTACAAGCCCATCAAGATTGATGCCCTTATCGATGCGGTTGCCGATGCTCTGGAAGTCACCATAGAGATAGATCAGACCACCTGTCTTCTGGATGCCCATCTGAATGATAAAATCCTCTTCATTGAGATCGCCCAGGGATTCAACCGGGAGAAATTCCGGCTTCTGAGATATAAGGTGGCCGAGCTTCTGCGGCTTCACAACGTGCAGATCCCCCGTATCCTACTCCTCATGACCGATATTCAGGTAAAGAGCGACGATATCTGGAAGCTCAAGGATCTTCTGGTGGATATCCTGGAGTTCTGTTCCACCCCGGCGCAGATCAAGATTCTCACCATCTCCCGGGAGATCACCGAATACCTGAAGGAGGATCGGGAGCTTCTGGGCATCGAGGCGGTTCCCTCCCTGGAAAAAGCCATGGACGGGCTTCTGGGCATCAAGGGCCTGGAAAAGCTGACCGCCGAGCAGGATGCGGTGCAGGAGAGTTTTTTCTCGGGCAGCTCCACCCTGGAAAAGGAGACCTTTCAGCTGAATTTCGCCAAAGAGGCGGAGCAGGGCCGGCGGACGATGATTTTTCAGAAGCCCGTCAATATCGCCGTGGTGGATGACGACTTCATCGTCCATTCCATTGTGGAATCGGCTCTGAAGGAGACCAACTGGAAGGTGAAGTCCTTTGAGAACGGCAATGATTTCATGAGCTACATGACCACGGAACATGCGGAGTTCGATCTTATTTTCCTGGATCTCATCATGCCCGGGATGAACGGATTCGCCATTCTCCAGTTCCTGGCCACCTATAAGGTTCATATCCCCGTTATCGTGCTTACCGCCCTCACCCGCAAGGAGAGCGTGAGCAAGGCCATGAGCTTCAATATCAACAGCTACCTTATCAAGCCGATTAAGCCGGAGGGTATTATCAACAAGGCCCTTGAAGTGCTGAATACGGACTTCTGATGAAGGATCTGTTTCACTCCTTCAGCCTGGCCGACCTGTTCGCCGATGCTCCCGAGGGAGTCGTCTTCCTGGACAGAAGGGGACGAATCCTCAAGGTGAACGGCTCCTTCTGCCGTATGGTAAACAGCCGCCCCGAGGGGGGAGTCAATTTTTCCCACTACATCGCCTATCAGGATAAGAAAGCCTGGGAGACCCATTTCACTCTTTTCATGGAGAGCCGCAAGAACAGCCTGAACGTGATCTCCCGCTTCAACAGCGGTAAGCCCGAGGAAACCCGCTGGTGGCAGCTCACGATCAAGAAGGTGAACAAGGAGAATTTCCGGGGCCTGTGCATTCTCATTTCCGACTTTACCAATATCAAGGAACTGGAAGCACGGCAGCGAAAAGCCCGGGAGGAGGCGGAAGCGGCTACCCGGGGCAAAAGCGAGATACTCGCCAATACGAGTCACGAAATCAGAACTCCTATCCATACCATCATCGGCATGTCCGATCTTATGGGGGAAACCAACCTGGACGAGGAGCAGCAGGAGTACAGCTCCCAGATTCAGTTCGCCGCTTCGGTCCTTCTATCCCTGGTAAACGATATTCTGGATATTTCCAAAATAGAAGCGGGAAAAATCGAGATAGAATCAACCGAATTCGACCTCTATCAGCTGCTCGAAGCGATTATCAATCTGGAAACCCTGGAAGTGCACCGAAAGGGACTGGAACTGGCCTATCAGATCGACGCCTCCGTTCCCCAGTACGTGGTGGGGGATCCCTTCCGCATCCGCCAGGTCATCACCAACCTCATCAGCAACGCCCGGAAGTTTACCAGTTCCGGTCAGATCATACTCAGAACGAGCTGCCGGGGGGAGCGGTCCGGTAAAGCGGCCCTTCTATTCGAAGTCATGGATTCGGGCATCGGCATCACCCGGGAGCAGCAGGCCAAGCTCTTCAGCGCCTTTCAGCAGGCGGACAGCTCAACTACCAGAAAGTATGGAGGAACCGGCCTGGGCCTGTTCATCTCCCGGAATCTGGTGAGCATGATGGGGGGTACCATGGGAGTCACCAGCTCCGAGGGGACCGGATCGTGCTTCTTCTTTGAACTGGATCTGAAGAAGGTCGAGAAGGATGTGCCCTCCACCAACGTGGGGGATGATTTCTACAAGGGCGTTTCCATTCTCCTCGTAGACGACAACGAAGAGATCCGCCGCATCACCCGGGGCTACCTGGAGGAGTGGGGCTGCACCATTACGGAGGCCTCCAACGGGGAGGACGCCCTGGAACTGTTAAGAGCCGGCGGCGGGCAGGACAGTTACGACGTTTGTATCGTGGATCAGGCCATGAGGAAAATGGACGGATGGCAGATGGCCAGCGAGGTACGGGCCGATGAGAAACTCAAGTCCCTGCCCCTGATTCTGACTCCCCTGAAAGGAAAGGGGAGTGATGAGGCTAAAATGAAGCTTCTGGGATGGTTCGACAACTATCTGACCAAGCCCATTTCCCGCAAGGATATGCTCGATAAACTCTATCAGGTGCTTAACCATCAGCAGGATGAGGGGGACGGCCCGGAAGAGCTGCTTCCCGAACTGGAACAGGTGGAGGACGAAGGGCTCAAGTATGAGCTGGCCAGCGGGGACTGGATCGGCAAGGATATCCTCATCGTGGAGGATCACCTGGTCAATCAGCAGCTGTTCCGTACGATCCTGGAGCGGCTTTCCTGTCTTGTCCGCTGCGTGGAGAATGGTCAGCTGGCGGTGGAATCGGTCAAGAAATCCTGCCCGGACCTGATTTTCATGGACTGCCAGATGCCCGTGATGAACGGCTATGAATCCACCGAAAAAATCCGGGAACTGGGATATGACATTCCCATTATCGCCGTAACGGCAAGCGCGATTACGAACGAGCGGGAGCGCTGCGAAGCCAGCGGAATGAATGATCTGATAACCAAACCCTTCAAGAAAGGGGATATTATGGCGGTTCTCTACAAATATTTCTCCGATCACAGAGATGATGAGGAAATGCTGCCTCCCACCGAGGTGCTTCCCCTGACCGATTCGGTGGATCTGACCGAGTCGGATGGTGTCGATGAGAGTGATATCTTTAATTTTCAGGCGGCCCTGGAGACCTTTCTGGGAGATGAGGAGACCCTGGTGGGGCTTCTGGAGCCTTTTAGGAAAAAGGTTTCCGGCCAGCTTCGTTCCCTCTCCGACGCGTCGAAGGAGAAGGACCTGGAAAGTATTCGGGAGATCGCCCATTCCATCAAGGGAAGCTCCCGGAATCTGGATATGAACCGCCTGGGCCATGTGGCTGAGAAACTGGAATTCACCTCCCGGGACGGGATAGCCGAACCGATTCCCGAACTCCTTGAGGAGCTGCGGGTGGAGTTCGAACAGTTGTCCCGGGTGCTGGACCGCTATTAGGATTTAATGAAATCGTCGATGAGGCTCATCAGTTCCCCGTACTCGTCCACGGCGGGAAGCTGGGGGAATTCCTTCTGTATCGTAAGGGGGGACTTAAACAGGGCCCCCTTGTCCGCTCCCAGGAGCATGGTTACGTCGTTGTAGGAGTCTCCCGCGGCGAAGAGCCGTGTCCCGGTGGACTTGAACGCTTCCACCGCCTTTCTCTTGCCGTCCTGCTGGCGCAGGGTGAAATCGGTGATTCTTCCCTCACCGTCCACCACGAGGCTGTTGCAGAAGAGGGTGGGCCAGCGCAGCTTTTTCATAAGCGGTTTGGCGAATTCCTCGAAGGTGTCCGACAGGATGATGACCTGGGTCTTGCTGCGCAGTTCCTCCAGGAATTCCATCGCCCCGGGCAGGGGATCCATTCCGCCGATCACCTTCTGAATATCGGGGAGCTTCAGCCCCTCCCTGTCCAGAATGGCCAGTCTTTTTCTCATGAGAACGTTGTAATCCGGTTCGTCCCGGGTGGTCATCCTCAGTTCGGACAGGCCCGTGTCCTCGGCGAAATTGATCCAGATCTCCGGTATCAGAACCCCTTCCAGGTCAAGACAGACTAAATGCATTGTTCCCTCTCCTCTTTTATTATGGCAATAAGGCGGGCGTTATCCTCTTCGCTTCCCGTTCCCAGCCTCATGATATTGTTCAGTCCGAAGGAGGCGCAGTCCCTTACCAGGATATAATCCTTCCAGAGGGCCTCCTTGAGTTTCTTCAGATCCGGCACTTTGACCAGGAAAAAATTGCTCCCCGTGGGGTAAGTGGCGTATCCCGCCTTCTCCACCTCCCGGCGGAAAGCCTCGGTCTGCTCGGTTACCCTCCGCCAGGTCTCCCTGAAGTAGCTCAGCTTCTTCAGGGCGGCAATCCCCGCCCCCTGGGCGGGCGCGGAGACGCTCCATTCGGGCTGCCGGGGAGTCAGTTTTTCCAGAACAGTCCGATCGGCCCTTACATAACCCAGTCGCAGACCGGGAATGGAAAAGTCCTTGGTCATGGAGCGCAGATTCACCACCCCGGGATGATCGGTGCTGTACTGGAGCGGTTCCGGGAGAAAACAGCGGTAGGCTTCGTCCAGTATGAAAATAGTGCCCGTCTCCAGGGCGGTCAGCCGGAGCCGGTGGAAATTCTCTTCATCGAGGACGCTGCCCGTGGGGTTATTGGGGCTGCAGAGCCAGAGAAGAGCCGGTCTGTCCTTCTTGAGACAGGCGATCAGTTTCTCCACTGGGGGGCGGAAACCCTCTTCCTCGGTGCTGTCTATGCGTATCATATTATCAGAATAGAGGCGGCAGGCATCGGCGTATTCGCTGTAGGTCGGCCCCGCCAGCAGCCAGGGTGTCCCCTCTTTCAGGTAAGCCCCTGCCAGGAGGAACACCGCCTGGGACGTACCGTTGACCACCATAATCTCCTCGACGGGAAGATCGTAGGCCGCGGCAATCTCCTGCTTCAAAGCAAAGGATGAAGAGTCGGGGTAGCGCTCTATGGGGGCGCTCCGGAAGGCCTCGTAAACTTCATCGGGAAGGGGTTCCGGGTTAATGCTTACGCTGAAATCGACGACACGGTCCGGATTGATGCCCGCTTCTTTCAGGGCTTTGTAATTGAGTCCTCCGTGGGTCGAAGACATTCCTTCCTCCTCTCTCTGAAACCAGATAGTATATTACACGTCTTGCCGGTGAGGGACAAGGGGACGGTCTTTTAAAAAAAAGACGATTGGGATATAATGGCGAACCTATGAAAAAGCATCTCCTACCCACGCTCCTGGAACTGGGGCTTCTGGTTCTGTCGGCTCTTCTTTTTTCACTCTCCTTTCCCAGTTTTCTCGATGACTGGGGCTACGGATTCCTTGCTTATTTCTGCCTGATCCCCCTGTTTGTGACCATACACCGGGCGGGGTGGCTCAAGACCGTTCTCTACGGGCTTTTCTACGGGTTCATTACCTACAGGATTTTCAATTTCTGGCTCAAGCAGTTCAATCCCGTATCCTATATGGTGGTTCCCCTCATTTATGCGGGTTTCTTCGGCGTCTTCTTTCCCCTCTTCAAATGGGCGGACAAGCGGCTTCCCCGCATGGGGTGGCTGGTGCAGACCCTCTTCTGGCTCTGTTACGAAGTGGTCCGGACCAAGGGATTCATCGGCTACTCCTACGGAATCATCGGCTACAGCCAGTACAGCTTCCTTTCCCTCATTGGTATTTCCGATATCACCGGGGTCCTGGGGGTTTCCGCCATGGTGGTTCTCCCCTCCGCCTATATCGCCTGGGTTATCAATAATGTTTCTATCAGGGAACTGTTCAGCCTGAAGACCATGAAGCCGGTCATCATCTACGCCGCCCTGTTTCTGATGGTGAACATCTACGGTCTCCTTTCCCGGGTGGATTATTCCGGCAGCCCCGTCTGGAAGACCACCCTGGTTCAGCATAATGAGGACGCCTGGCGCAGCAACATGGAGCAGTATAAAATTTCCTTCGAGAATCTGAAGGAGCTCTCCGAAGAGGCCATCGCAAAGGAGAATCCGGATATCGTCATCTGGCCGGAAACTTCCTTCGTCCCCTCGGTGGAGTGGCATGAAAAGTATCGTCAGGAGCCGGATAAACTGATTCTAATCAAGAAACTGCGCGCCTTTCTCATCGAATCGGGCAAGGATTTCCTGATCGGCAATAATGACTCCCGCATGGTGGACGGGGATCGGCTAAGCTGGAACGCGGCTCTGCTCTTTCAGAACGGGGAGATCACCGACCGTTATCACAAACTGCATCTGGTGCCTTTCGGGGAGTATTTTCCCTACAAGAAGCTGTTTCCCCGTTTCTATCAGTACATCATCGATGAGGGGGCTTCCCTGTATGAACATGGAACGGAGTGGACCGTTATGGAGCAGAAGGGGGTGAAATTCTCCGATATGATCTGCTACGAGGACGTTTTTCCCTATCTGGCCCGGGGATTCGCCAAAGAGGGCGCCCAGGTTTTCGTGAACATCACCAATGACGCCTGGTCCCCCGCAGTGGCCAGCTGCATGCAGCACGGCACCATGGCCGTCTTCCGCTGCGTGGAGAACCGCCGTTCCATGGTTCGTTCCACCTGTTCCGGATTCAC
>JAFGPQ010000088.1 GCA_016936115.1 Spirochaetales bacterium
GACCCATCATCGAAGCCCGGGGCATTACGGACGCTCTGATGCAGGAGCTGGTTCAGGTGGGGGAAGCCCGGCTGACCGGGGAGATTATCAAGCTGCAGGACGGGGAGGCGATAATCCAGGTGTACGAGGATACCACGGGAATCGCCCCGGGACACAATATTTACGGAACCGGCGCTCCCCTGTCGGTGGAACTGGGCCCCGGTCTCATCGGAACCATTTACGACGGCATTCAAAGGCCTTTGGAAGAGCTGAAACAGATCTCCGGCATCTATATCGAAAAGGGTATCAGCCGGCCCAGCCTGAACCGGGAGAAGGTCTGGCCCTTCGTACCCCTGCTCAAGGAGGGCGACCCGGTTGAGGGGGGACAGATCTACGCCTCCGTCCAGGAGAGTCAGAGGATCAACCATAAACTGCTCATCCCTCCGGATGTGAAGGGAACCATCACATCTATCAAGACGCAGGGGGAGTACACCGTAGAGGAAGAGGTTCTGGTGGTGCAGACCGAAAAGGGTGAGCTTCCCCTGAAGATGTACCAGCGCTGGCCGATCCGTAAACCCCGGCCGGTAAAAAAACGCAAGCCCCTTGAAATTCCCCTGCTCACCGGCCAGCGGGTCATCGACGCCCTCTTCCCTCTGGCCAAGGGGGGGACCGTGGCCATCCCCGGGGGATTCGGCACGGGAAAGACCATGACCCAGCACGCGGTGGCCAAATGGTGCGACGCGGATCTGATTGTTTACATCGGCTGCGGGGAGCGGGGAAACGAGATGACAGATGTTCTGACCGAATTCCCCGAACTGATCGACCCCCGCACGGGACGGAGCCTGATGGAGCGGACCATACTCATCGCCAACACATCCAACATGCCCGTATCCGCCCGGGAAGCCAGCATCTACACGGGCATCACCCTGGCCGAGTACTACCGGGACATGGGGCTGCACGTGGCCATCATGGCCGACTCCACCAGCCGCTGGGCCGAGGCTCTGCGGGAACTCTCCGGCCGTATGGAGGAGATGCCCGCGGAGGAAGGCTTCCCCGCCTATCTGCCCACGCGTATCGCCGAATTCTATGAGCGGGCCGGCTACATGAGCTGCCTGTGCGGCGAAGAGGGTTCCGTTTCGGTTATCGGGGCTGTTTCTCCCCCGGGGGGCGACTTCTCCGAGCCGGTGACACAACACACCAAACGCTTCGTGCGCTGTTTCTGGGCCCTGGACCGGCAGCTGGCCAACGCCCGCCACTACCCGGCCATCGGCTGGCTGGAGAGCTACAGCGAATACACCGACGATGTCTCCCCCTTTTGGGCGGAGAAAGCGGGCAAGGAGTTTTTGGAGAACCGGCGCACCATCATGGAACTGCTTCAGAAGGAAGTGAAGCTGCAGCAGGTCATCAAGCTGGTAGGCCCGGACGCTCTGCCCGACAGCCAGCGCTTCATCACCGAGGTATGCACCCTCTTCAAGAACGCCTTTTTGCAGCAGAACGCCTTTGACGACATAGATAAATACAGTACCGTGGAGAAGCAGACCCGCATGCTCGCTGTCATTACCGGCTATTTCGACCGGGGCAACGAGGCGATCAAGGCGGGGGTTCCCCTGGCGAAGATACACAAAATGAAGGTGCTGCAGGACATATCCAAGATGAAGCTGACCATCCCCAACGACGATCCGGATCAGTTCGACCGGCTCATGCTCAAGATGGAGCGGGGATTTGCCAAACTGGAGGATCTTTATGTCTAAGGGTAAGGATGTGCTTAATATTGATGAAAAACGGCTGTTGGCCGGAAGGGAATATGTAGGAGTCGACCGGATCGACGGACCGCTGGTTTTTATCAAGAATACCCACCCCGTGGGCTATCAGGAACTGGTGGAGTGCGTGGATCCGGAGGGCAAGGTGCGTCTGGGCATGGTTTTGGACACCTCCGACGAAGTGGTCTGCGTGCAGGTCTTCGAAGGAACGGCCGGTCTGAACATGCCCGGCACCAGCGCCCGTTTTATGGGGGAGCCCCTGACTCTGGGGGTGACGAAAGAGATGCTCGGCAGGGTTTTCAACGGCCTGGGCGTTCCCCGGGACGAGGGCCCGGTACCAGTGGCCACAGTCGAGCTGGATGTGAACGGCCGTCCCATCAATCCCACCAGCCGGGCTTACCCCCGTGACTTCATTCAGACGGGAATCAGCGTTATAGACGGGATGAACACCCTGATCCGCGGTCAGAAGCTGCCCATATTCAGCGGGAACGGGCTGCCTCACAACGAACTGGCCGCCCAGATCACCCGGCAGGCCCGCATCAAGGGGGAGGCGTCCGACTTCGCCATCGTCTTCGCCGCCATGGGAGTCAAGAACGATGTGGCCCAGTTCTTTATTCGCACCTTCGAAGAATCCGGGGTTCTGGACAAGGTGGCCCTCTTCCTCTCCCTGGCGGACGATCCCTCCATAGAGAGAGTCATCACCCCCAAGACAGCCCTGACCCTGGCGGAACACCTTGCCTTCGACTGCGACATGCATGTGCTGGTAATTATGACTGACATGTCCAACTACTGCGAATCCCTGAGGGAAATCAGCACCCTGCGCGGCGAAATTCCCAGCCGCAAGGGATACCCGGGCTATCTCTACTCCAACCTGGCCGAAATCTACGAGAGAGCCGGCATGATCAAGGGCCGGGCGGGCTCCATCACCCAGATCCCCATCCTTACCATGCCCAACGACGATATCTCCCATCCTATCCCGGACCTCTCCGGATATATCACGGAAGGGCAGATCGTTTTCGAACGGGAGATGCACGGGCGAAACCTCTATCCCCCCGTGGCGGGACTCCCCAGCCTGTCGCGCCTCATGAAGGACGGCATCGGAGACGGCATGACCCGCAAGGACCATCCCCACCTGTCCAGCCAGCTTTTCGCCGCCTACAGTTATGTGAAGGATGTACGGAATCTGGCCAGCGTTATCGGGGAAGAGGAACTGACCCCCCTGGACAAGCAGTACATGGAGTTCGGCGAGCGCTTCGAGAGGGAATTCGTGAATCAGAAGCACGATGAGAACCGCACCATCGAGGAGACCCTGGACATCGGCTGGTCCGTACTCAAAGCCCTGCCTGCGGAGGAACTGCACCGGGTCACCGACGAGGAAATCGAGGAGTTTTTCCTGTAATGAGCCAGGTCGCCCCCACGAAGTCCAATTTCCTCAAGATCAAGGAAGAGCTCAAATTCGCGAAACAGGGCTATGAACTGCTGGATCAGAAGCGGAATATCCTGGTCATGGAGCTTTTGAACCTGGTGGATCAGACCGAAGCCTTTCAGAAACGGGTCGAGGAAGCATTGGCCCTGGCCTATCGGAATCTGGAAGAGGCGGTGCTGCGCATGGGAAAAAGGCGGGTGACCAGTCTTTCCGAATCGATAAATGTGCAGAGCGAGATCAATCTGGCCAAGCGTAAGGTCATGGGGGTCACCCTGCCCGTGGTGAATACGGAGTTTTCCGGGGAGGGGCCCTTTTTCTCGCCCGTGGGGACTTCGCCCTACATCGACGAGGGAGTGCGCCTGTTTCAGGAGGCTCTGAAGGAGATGGGCCATTTCTCCGAACTGAAGATTTCCATCATGCGTCTGGCCCGGGAGGTGAAGAAAACCATCCGCAAGGTGAACGCATTGGAGAAAATAGCCATCCCCGACCTGGAGGATTCCCTGCATCTGATAGCCGGCAGGCTGGAAGAACAGGAACGGGAAAATATGATGCTGCTCAAGAGCGTGAAAGCCCGGCTGGAAGCGAAGAAGGAAGCCCGGCGAAAGGCGTCATCCCGAAACTGATGGGGAATGAGAGAGTTCATCAGCCCATAACAGAGAAAAGAAAACCGTAAGTCTGAGCATGAAACCGACGAGAAAACCGCGCAACTGAACGATTTCTACGACGGGACGGTCTATCAGGAAAGTGATGAGTAAGCTAAACAGGGCGATAACAGACGGCAGGAACAGAATCAGGATATGCTTCGGCACCAGTCTGCCCCGTGACAGAGCCAAAGAAGAAGCCAGCAGGGGAGGAATAGAAAGGAAAATCGAATATATGACGACAAGAGTGATTTCCTGCCGCTGGTAGCTCCAGCCTATACTCTCTACGATCTCTCTTATATTTAAGGAAAAAAAAGCCATGGCAGCCAGGCTTCCCGTTGTTATGAATAGAATCATGGGTACAACCTGTCTGCGCCATCCTCCTGACCGGGTCAGAATCAAAAGCGGAAGCGGAATAGGCACCGTTGTAACCAAGCCCCAAATGAGGGCATGAAGCCCATGGAGACTCTCTCCGGCACTGCCTATGAAGTAGGGCCAGTGGAAAATATGATTCAATACGTTCCATAGAACGCCTCCGGTAACTGCCGCAAAGAAAGCACAAACAATGATGAGTACCGGCTGTTGGATATTGTTCCTGTTATCTCCTGGAACTACCATCTCTATTCCGGACATGACCGAAAGACTCATGCATTCAATGGCAAGATCCGCCAGCTGTTCAAGCGCCAGTATTCTCTCCCGAACGTCCCTCGGAATGGAAACATTGCAAACCAGTTCCCGCAGATCATTTTCGAGAATCTGTTTTCTGGTTTCCGTTACGTGTTTTATGATAATTTCAGCGATTAAGGGAAAGTAGGATCCTGGCGGCCGACTCGTACCGGAACGCCATTTATAGATCAGACTGCGTTCGCGGTTCAGCTCTGTGGCAATGGTTGAAATCTTTAGTCCCGTATCATCAAGCATTATTCTGAAAAGAATATCGAAGGTGAAGCGTTTTTTTTCTGTCCTATGGTTGGTTTTCAACACTTTTTCCACAGTTATTCTCCAAATGTTCCACCAATTCTCAGATATATCATTCTATCATGCAGATAAATACAAGGCAATAAAAGAGTGAAATGGCAATTACTTTTAAGTATCAAAGGAGGGAAACTATGAAATTCTTAAGCAATAAGAGGCAAAAACGAGAGTCCGGAGGAAGCGCAAAAAAGGTTAAGGAAATCATCCTGTCAAAGGGTTTACGTCCCTTAGGAAACAAGAGCAGACTTACCCGAACCGACAGTACCTATAATGTCAGGTTATTTCTTTTTGCAGACAAGCGGGATTCTCAGACATATTACAACACATTCATCGATTATGCCGGTAAGGCCCCCCCTCCCTTTTGCATAGAAATCATGCATGTGAATATCAATACGATATTTGATGAACCCTTCGGTCTGGTTTTCCCCTATGAACGCACAGACACACGTCCGGAATATGCCCTGTGGTTTCGTGAAGCAAATCTTACATGTAATGAAACGCTGAGAAACTTTCAGGCGGCAGATCACAGTTATGGGATGCTTAGCCAAAACGTTAGAGAATTATATGATTGGACAATCTTAACCAGCCCATCCTTTGATTTTAATTCTCCGGAGGCGGATGATATTTTCAGTGATCCCCCGGACAGCGGGTATGCCCCTTTGAAAGTGATGTAAACTGCAATTGTCCAATAATAAATGGTTGAACATAAATTGTCCTGTGTCATCAGAAGAAGGAGAAAGAGTATGAAAAAACCTGTCCTGTCGCTGGCAGCCGCTTTGGCGTTTCTGCCCCTGAGCCTTTATGGCCAGACGGCGCTTCTCACCCTTTCCGGAGGAGCGGGTTTCGGGTATTTATCGGAGGATTTCGAGGAGAACGGGAATGCCGCCGCCCTTCATTACGCCGCCCCCGCAGGGCTTGTCGCCGGGGAGCTGGGATGGGGGAATTTCTATATGGAGATGTCCCTTTCCGTTCTCTTTCTGCCGGTTGTATCGACTCTGGGAAATGAGAATCTCGATCTTTCCGATTACGAATTGAATATGGGGCTTGATTTCACGGCGGTCGGATTGGGTTATGAGTTTGCATTGAATGAGAAACTCAAGCTGGGGGGAGCGGTGGGGTTTCATGTAAGCTCCCTTTCTTTGAGTCCCCCGAACTCGGATTACACCAGGCTCGCCCTGGAGGGGTATTACGGCCTTATCGGTCTGAACATCACGCCCCGCCTGCGTTACAGAATTGGGGAGTCTCTCGTGGCGACTTTCTCCCTTCCCGTGGGTTTCGATTTCAGTCCCATGAGCGAAGATGTCATCGTACCGGATTCTTCGGGCCATCTTACCGATACCGGTGTGGATAGTGCGGCCGTCGTTGCGCCCGAAGGATTAACAGCCCTCTACAGGGGATTTACCTGCGGGCTCTTTATGTCCATCGGCTACCAGGCGAAGATGCCCTTTTAGGGTGACACCATAAGGAGGCTTTCCATGAATAATAGGATCCAGGTATTCCTGATTTTTCTCATAGCGGGTGCTGTCAATCTCATATATGCCATGCCGGAACACCTGTGGAGCGATTCGGAAGGATGGGTCGAGGTATCATTCGGTTATGCCTATTCGGTGCCATTGAGGGAAAACACTGGGGGCGGACATAATTTCAATCTTAATTTTTCTTTTTTAAACCATGATAATCTCGGCTTGGGGCAGGAATAGAGGGTGGCGTAAACTACTATTTCAATGAAAAGGTGGACAGGGAAAACAAAGACGAATCCCAATATGAGTACCATTATACTTATACTGAATTGATGGGGGGATTGTTATTGTCCGTTGCCGTGAAGGATCAGGAGTCGTTCCTCCTAATCCCGGAGATCTTCCGATAAATATATTTCATGACAAGAAGGGCCGAGCTGGCCCTTTTATCTTCTCTTTAAGTTGCGGCGAGACAAGCGAAGCGGGTTCTCTCTGAAATACCGGAAAAGAACCTGCGGTTAACAGAAATCTCAACTTTTTCACTTTTTTTTGAAATTCTCGTCGGAAATCGCGATTTTGCTCATAGTTATAAGGTATAGGCCGGAAGGGGAACGTTGTTCCACCGGTTTATGTAAGGCGGCCGCCTTGAAGGAAAACTTTTTTTTAAGGGGGACTGAGTTCCCCCAAGGAGTATTGAGATGAACAAGATCAACTATTTTCTGAGAAAGAATCCCCTGAGTACTTCCGAGGAGAACCTCTTTATGGCGGGGATCGGGCGCAAGGATACGCAGCGGCAGGACGATGTGATCCGGCACATGATGAAACGGAACACCACCGTTTCCCGGCAGGATATCATCATCGTTCTGGAACTTCTGAAGGAGACCGTGGCCGATCTGATTCTGGACGGGTTCCCGGTCATTATGGATATGTTCCGGGCCCGGGTGGGCATAAGGGGGGGATTCACCTCCCTGGAGGACGAGTTCGATTCCCGCCGCCACAGCGTCGGGCTGAACCTGTGCCCCACCGGGGCGTTCCGGAACGAGCTGAGCCATAAGGCCTCCGTGGAGAAGGTGCAGCGGGTTAAGAAGGTGCGGGAGATCGGCCGGCTCTATGACTACCGGTCCCGGTCCTTCGGGACAGGCTTTGCCGCCGGAGCCATTATCGGCATTAAAGGTTACGGGCTTCTCCCCGAGGAGGGGGACCCTCGAGTGCTTCTGAGGCGGGAAGATGGGACGGACTGGCTTCCGGTGACGGAGATTCTGGACCTGACCGACAGGCACATCCAGTGCACCCTGCCCGCCGATCTGGCCGCGGGGTCGTACAAACTGCGGATTGTGGTAGACGAAGGAGATACGCCGGTGAACGTGGACTACGGTGAAACGATTACCATCGCGTAGTCGGTTAAGCGGCGTTCCCCTCTTCGGCTTCGGCCGGGGAGGGGTTTTTCTTTGCCCTTTTTCGGGGATTTTGATTACTGTGAAATGCCGTTTTGATTACTATAAACGGTCCGTTTGATTACTATGCCCGGAGTATTTGATTACTACGGAGGGATTGAGTAATTACAATAAACGGAGTGTTTTATTACTAAGGACGGGTTTGGTAATTACGACAAACGGAGCATTGGATTACTGGAAACGGGGCGAGTAATTACTACGGAAGGGGCCGAACAATACTACGAAAGACTCATGTATAGGGTTTAGAAGAGATTTCCCGGGAGGGGAGTCTCTTCTTTTTGTGTCCTTGAAGGAATCCGTTGCGGGATATGCTACGGGGATGGGGCCTATTCCTGGGTTAACTATCTCTATATCGACGATCCTATTTCCTCTTTGGACGATAATAATGCCATAGCCGTAGCCAGCGACCTGGCGCAGCTGCTTATGGGCGGCAGGGCGAAGGTTAAGGCGATCATATCTTCCCATCATGCTCTCTTTTACAATGTCATATGCAATGAGTTTCGTAAGATTCCCCATAATAAATATTTCCTCTACCGCTCCGACGAATCGGATACGTATTCTCTGAGGAAAACCGATGACACGCCCTTCTTTCATCATGTGGACATGTTGAGTGAGTTGAAAAAGGCGTCCGAATCGGGCAAACTTTATACGCATCACTTTAACATGATGAGAAACATCCTGGAAAAGACGTCGACTTTTTTCGGCTATAAGGATTTCTCGTCCTGCATCACGGGGATTGAAGACGAAGTTCTTTACGCCCGGGCCGTAAATCTCCTCAGCCACGGGAAGTACTCCCTGTACGGAACCCCGTGAGATGATGGATGACACAAAGGATTTGCTGAGAAGAATATTGAACGCCTTTCTCGAGCGTTATAAATTTGATCTCCCGGAAATACTACTTCAGGAAGAAAAGGAAGCGAGTGCACAATGACAATGACCGACAAGACCGAACTGGGAAAAACCCTCTGGGCCATCGCCGACGATTTGCGCGGGGCCATGAATGCGGACGATTTCCGCGATTACATGCTCTCCTTCCTCTTCCTGCGCTACCTCTCGGACTATTACGAAGAGGCGGTGAGAAAGGAACTGGGACGGGATTATCCGGCGGCCGAGGAGTTTCCCCTGTCCGCCTGGTATGGAAAGAACGGAGAGGACATCGGGGAATTCGAAAAGCAGATGCGCCGCAAGATTCACTATGTGATCAAGCCGGACTATCTCTGGAGCCGGATCTACGAAATGGCCCGGATCTAGGACGGGGAACTGCTCCATAAGCTGGAGGAAGGGTTCCGGTTCATGGAGAACGAATCCTTCGAGAGTACTTTCCAGGGGCTTTTCTCGGAGATCAATCTTTCCCCGGAAAAGCTCGGAAGAGATTATTCGGCGCGCAACGGCAAGCTTTGCACGATCATAACCAAAATAGCCGAAGGGATCTCCCGCTTCTCTGCTTCCAGCGATATCCTGGGCGATGCGTACGAATACCTGATCGGCCAGTTCGCCGCCGGTTCGGGAAAAAAGGCGGGAGAATTCTATACCCCCCAGCAGATCTCCACCATCCTTTCGGAAATCGTGACCCTGGACAGCCAGGATCCGACGACGGGCAAAAGGAGCAAACTGGAAAGGGTTCTGGATTTCGCCTGCGGGTCCGGTTCCCTGCTTCTCAACGTCCGCCATCAGCTGGGGAAAAACGGCATCGGGAGGATCTACGGCCAGGAGAAGAATATCACCACCTATAGCCTGGCCCGGATGAATATACTCCTCCACGGGGTAAAGGATTCGGAGTTCGAGATTCACCACGACGATTCTCTTTTAAACGATTGGGACTGCCTGAACGAGATGAATCCGGCGAAGATGCACCGGTTCGACGCCGTCGTGGCCAACCCCTCCTTCAGCTACCGATGGGATCCGGGCGAAGCCATGGGGGAGGATTTCCGCTTCAGGAATTACGGCCTCGCTCCCAAATCGGCGGCGGACTTCGCCTTTCTGCTGCACGGTTTTCATTTTCTCAGCCCGGACGGGATCATGGCCATTATACTGCCCCACGGGGTCCTGTTCCGAGGCGGGGCGGAAGCGAAGATCCGGAACTTCTGGAGGACGGCCATATTGATGCGGTGATCGGGCTTCCCGCCAATCTGTTCTTCTCCACGGGAATTCCCGTTTGCATTCTCGTTTTGAAGAAATGCAAGAAATCCGACGATGTTCTCTTCATTAACGGCAGCGAGCACTTCGAAAAGGGTAAACGGCAGAATTACCTGTCCGACGGGCATATCGAAAAGATCGTTTCCACCTACCAATACCGCCGGGAGGAGGAGCGCTATTCCCGATGCGTCGGCCTGGAGGAGATCCGGAAGAAGGAGAATGATTATAATCTGAATATATCCCGGTATATCAGTACCGCCCTGCCGGAACCGGAAATCGATCTGGGAGAGGTGCGCCGACGGCTCGTTGGCTTTGAGGGGGAAATTTGTACCGCGAAGGAAAGGCATAACAGTTTTCTTAAAGAGCTGGGACTGGATGCTTTGCCGTGAGCGGATGAATATCTATAGGTTGATTTTTCAGGGTAATCAAGGTAGAAGGTAAGGATATATTATAGCAGAGGAGACTGACATGACCCCCTTTTACCGCTTCCCCCACACCCCCCACATCAAATGGCTCGGCAAAGGGGAGCAGTTCATTCAGACTTTTTCCCCGTTCCTTTCCGTGCCGCCGCATGAAATCCTTTTTGCTGCTGATCGACATATGGGGCAGGAAGTATTTCATGTCCGTTTCCAGGGAGGGGGCGGAAAGGAAGACGGCGGATTTTTCCCTCAGAAAGCTCAGGGGCTCCGCTGGCAGTTCGGGCGGATCGGGGATTTCCCGGCTCTTTCCCAGTAGGGCGGTGGAGAGGAATTTGAGGATGAAATCCAGCCGCAGGCCGGCCAGGCGGTCCCTCTCCTTTGCCGTGGTGGAGACCGGCCAGGCATCGCTTTCGCTTACAAAGGGGGCGAAGCTGTGGAGCTGCCAGCTGATTCTGATTCCCCCGTCGTAACCGATATCCAGAAGAAAATCCAGAGGATATTTCCCGAAGTCGTACAGGCTGTACTTTGATTCCGGAAGCTCCAGGCCCAGCCGGAGAAAGAGGTCGACCGCATTCTGGCCCCAGTCGAATACGGCCTCTTTCAAAAGGGCCTGCTTCGGGGGAGAGAGGGCTTCGAAGAAGGAGGCGAAGAGGTCCGGATGTGTGAGCATTTTCGCCGCCGCCAGGACCAGGTCCTTCTTCTGCTCCTGCAGTTCCAGCATCTTCTCTTCGATGGTTCCCCGGGCGATGATCCGGTAGGAGAAGATGTTCCGGGTCTGGCCAATGCGGTGGGTCCGGTCGATGGCCTGCTGCTCCACGCCCAGCTGGTCCAGCTTGCGGGAGAGCAGTTCCACCGTGGCCAGGAAGTTGGTGAATACCAGACAGCGGTGTCCCCCCTCTATGACTTCGGTCAAATGGTTCAGGAATACCTGCCATTTGGCCGATATCACCTCCCCGTCGGTGGGCGTTTCCGGCACTGAGGCGAGCTGGCGCAGCTCCATGAGCCCCTGCAGGATGAGGAAGCCCGATTTGCCGAAACCCTCTGTCTTCACCGATGACAGAACCGCCTGCCGGTAGAACTCCCGCCTCTCCTCGTACAGGGCGGCCTGGGCCTCCTCCATGTCGGCGTAGAGAACCTGCTCAGTCCGTTCCGGCAGTTCCGAGGCCACGTCCTGTTTGAGACGCCGCAGAAGAAAGGGGGAGAGCTTCCGGACCAGCATGTCCGCCGCCCGCCTGTCGTTGTGCTTCTGGATGGGGGTCAAGTAGCGGCGGCTGAAATCGGCGAAGGTGCCGAACATGGCCGGATTCAGGAACCGGAAGACTGCGTAGATCTCATCCACGTGGTTCTCCATGGGGGTGCCGCTCAAACCGAAGCGGTACTCCCCCTTCAGGAGCATCACCGCCTTGGCGATGCGGGAGTTGAGGTTCTTGATAGCCTGGATTTCGTCCAGGATGAGGAAGTTGAAATCGATCAGCCCCAGCTGATCCAGGTCGCACTGACCCTCGAAGTAATCGATGCCCCGGCTCATTCTTATCTGAGGAACCGGACGGATGGTTTTAAGCCGATATTTCTCCAGTGCCTCCGTGCCGAAGAGGGCATAGTCCCGGGTCAGTTTCCCCAGGTTTCCGGTCAGGAAATCCAGGGCCCGGTCGGCGGGGAGGTAGAAGGAGTCCTCCCCGGGGCGGGGTAGTCCCGTCCCTCCTGGTGGAAAAGCAGGGACGCGGTCAGGCTCTCCCCTTCTTCTTCCCGGAGCGACAGGACCAGCCGACCCGGCCGGCCTTTGGACCGCTTCAGCTCCCGTACGGAGCTCCCGTAGAAGAGGGGCGTACCGGAATCGAGAAGGAGTTCGGTAAAGTCGGGAAGTTCGTCCCACCGGGGACGGCTTTTTTTTGTCCGCCCCAAGAGAAGGTGTTCCGGTTTTTTCCGACGATTTTATGCCAGAGCAGAAGGAGGCGGCGCTCCTCTCCCCCTTAGGCCAGCGGGTCCGGGGAAATTTCCTTTCCCCCCTCGTCGGTCAGCCTGAGCCGGACGACCCCTTCCGTATCCCGTTCCAGAAGGAAGCGGAACCGGTCTCCCGTTCCGGCTGTTTCTCCTTTCTCTACTCCCGATCCGCCGAAGGCATCGGACAGTTCCTGTATGTTGAGCCACTTTTCTTCCCTTGCCATGGAGCGTTTATAGGCAAAATCTTCCTTTCGCGCTATCCTTTACCCACGGCTTTGAAGGAGATGGATCACTTTTCAGGGTTGAATATATACATTATACGGCTGTCCCGGTTAAAGGGCTTTCCAAGTGACGATAAGAGAAATAAACCTTGTCATATCACCGGCTGCGGGTTATGATGTGCTAAGGATTCCAATAATAAGTGATAAATTCATTTTTATGCTGCCCGGTATAAAAAAGGAGAGTGAGATGGGAAAGGGATTTCTTTTAATTCTGGCGATTCTTGTCCTCAGTGCCGATTTTCTCCTGTATGCCATGCCTGAAAATTTGAAAGGCGATCCCGAGGGATGGGTCGAGGTGTCATTGGGATATGCCTATGCTATGCCCTTGGGGGAGAATCATAAGGGCGGGCATAACTTCAGTCTCAATTTTTCTTTTGTTAACCATGACAATTTAGGCTGGGGAGGAACCGTGAAATTCGGCCAGAGTCTTGTCGAGGTTTCTCTGAATTTGCAAAACCGATATTTTACGGCGAATGATGTGGGCATGCCTGTCTACTACAAATTCGGTCTGATATGTCCCGACGAAATGCATCTGCGCTTGGGCGCAGGGATAGAGGGGGGAATCAACTACTACTTCAATGAGAAGGTGGACACCGAGAATAAAAGCGAAGCCCAATATGAGTATCATTACACGTACACGGAGCTTATGGGGGGACTGTTTGTGTCTATCGGCCTGAAAGAGAAGGATAGATTTCTTTTCATTCCCGAGGCCCTGATTAATCTGGGATACGCCACGACCCCCTATCCGGACAGCGGTGTTCATTACAGTTACTATTGATCTCCCGGAATCCCATCGCGAATCATCCGCCCGGTGCAGCGACGGCCCCCCAACTCCCGGTAGCGGGCCAGAATCTCCTCCAGGGCGCCCACGCCCTCCGTGCCCCCTTTCTCTGAAAGGGAACTGACTGCGGTCGCTTCGCCCAGCTTCAGGGCTTCCTGCAGCGATTCTTCCCTGTAAAGGGAGTAAAGCACGCCGGAGACAAAGGCGTCACCCGCTCCGACGGAACCCCGGATGAAACCCTTCGGCAGGGGGATGGTTTCCAGCTCGGAAAAAACATTCGTTTCATCCAGACCGGCGCAGTAGTCCGGCGAATGGATGATCGCCCATCGGGCGACTCCCATCTTCTTCAGCGCTTCGCAGGCCTCCCGGAAGCGGATTTTACGTGTTTCTCCGCTCAGGTTTTCCAGGGGGATGTCGGTGATGTTCTGGGCTTCCGTCTCGTTGATGCACAGATAGTCCGTATATTTCAGGGCCGGGGGCACCAGGGTCTTGTAACGGTTTCCCGACTCGGTCACCACATCCACGGAGGTGCGGAATCCTTCCTCCCGGGCCCGGCATAACAGGCGGGCCATGGCCGTGCCGTACTCCCCGTCCGCCGCATCCAGCCC
>JAFGPQ010000089.1 GCA_016936115.1 Spirochaetales bacterium
CGCCATTCTTCCGCCAAAGCCTTCCTTTCTTCGGCAAGGGGAGAAAAGGAGAATTTTTCACCCTGAGTCTCCATATCCCAGCGGATCTCCTCCATCCGGAGCAGATCGATATTCCCCTGGTAACTGCTCTCCGAGCCGATGGGAAGATAAAGGGGAATGGGACGGGCGCCCAGCTTCTTTTCGATTTCTGCCAGAACACTGAAAAAATCGGCACCGGTCCTATCCATCTTGTTAATATAGACAATCCGGGGGACCTGATATTTATCCGCCTGATGCCAGACCGTTTCCGACTGAGGCTCCACGCCTCCCACGGCACAGAAAATGGCCACCGCACCATCGAGAACACGCAGAGAACGCTCTACTTCGGCGGTGAAGTCCACATGGCCGGGAGTGTCGATTATATTGATCTGGTCATTCTTCCAGTAGCAGGTGGTAGCAGCGGAAACAATTGTAATGCCCCGGTCCTGCTCCTGTTCCATCCAGTCCATGGTGGCGCTGCCGTCATCCACTTCGCCGATTTTATGGCTTTTTCCTGTATAGTAAAGAATCCTTTCTGAAGTTGTCGTCTTGCCGGCATCGATATGTGCCATGATTCCAATATTTCTCATAGCAGGAATCCTATCACAGAAAGGCCCTTCTTATCAATCTGTACCCACATTGACAAAGCGGTGAAAAAAGGGGATCCTTCTCCTATGAGGAATAGGCATAAATCCCCGGTAATCTGGGTTTCCGGTCTCCTGAATAAAATGGTGGTTTACACTTTAATCATGACCGGCTTTATGCTGATTTTCTACTTCTTTTCCGGACGGCAGCGCTTTTCCGATAAAACTGTGAACGGAATCATCAATCTCATACTCGTCTTTTCCATGGGAACTTTCTTCTTCGCCTTAAGTGCCATTGTTGGAAGGATCTGGCGGAACCGCTACGTTTCCCATCTGAAAAGACAGCCTCTCATCTTTCTCATGGGAGCCATGGTATTCATGATAATTGTCATTCTTCTCTTTTCCCTTCTCATTGTCCTTCAGACCGGATACGGATACTGAGAACACGCCCTGAGAGTATTGTGCTAATTATTGACCGAAAGTGAAAGGCGGATATTCCGAATCCGGTTAATAATGATACCATATTATATTCAGGAGAAACATGATGAGTTCAGTTTTTGAATCGGCACTGGAGAGCTATTCCAGGCTCGGAATTGATGTAGAAAAAGCTATAGATAGATTAAAGAGTGTCTCCCTGGGAGTACACTGCTGGCAGGCGGATGACGTGGGAGGATTCGAACATGCCGGTGCCGAACTGGGAGGGGGCGGTATCCAGGTGACGGGGAACTATCCCGGTAAAGCGGGTACCCTTGATGAACTTCGCGGAGACCTGGAAAAAGCCTTCTCCCTGATACCGGGAGAGCATCGCCTTAACCTTCACGCCAGCTATGCGGACTTCAGCAAGACCGGCTTTGTGGAGAGAGACAAAATCGGCCCTGAGCACTTCGAAACCTGGCTGGAGTGGGCTCAGAAACTGGGGATCAAACTGGACTTCAACGCCACCTGTTTCTCCCATCCTAAGGCGGACGACGGCTTTACCCTGAGTCACAGAAAAAAAGAGATAAGGGAATTCTGGATCAATCATGTAAAGCAAGCCCGTAAGATCGCCGCCTATTTCGGAGAGAAGCAGGGAAGTCCCTGTATTCACAATATCTGGATTCCCGACGGTTCCAAGGATATTCCCGTTGACCGCTACGGCTACAGAAAACGTCTTCAGGAAAGTCTTGACGAGATCTTCACTCTGGAACTATCCAAAGACTATGTCCGAGATGCTGTTGAATCAAAACTCTTCGGTATTGGAAGCGAAGCCTTCGTGGTAGGTTCCCATGAATTCTATATGGGATACTCTCAGACTCGCAATACTCTTCTTTGTATGGATATGGGCCATTTTCATCTCACCGAATCGGTGGCCGATAAGATTTCCAGCTTCTTCCTCTATCAGGATGAACTTCTCCTTCATGTGAGCCGCCCCGTGCGCTGGGATTCGGATCATGTGGTAGTTATGAATGACGACCTTATGCAGCTCATGCAGGAACTGGTAAGAGCCGATGCGGTGGAGAAAACCCATATCGGCCTCGATTTCTTCGACGGTACGATCAACAGGATAGGCGCTTACGCCCTGGGCTCCCGTTCCGCTTTGAAGGGGCTACTAGCCGCCTTTTTGGAACCCACAGATCTTCTTCAGAAATATGACAGTGAGGAAAACTACTTCGCCCGTCTGGCTCTGCTGGAAGAGTGCAAAACCCTGCCCCTGGGAGCCGTTTGGGATGAATACTGCCGCAGAATGGGTACTCTCGAAGACAATGCTCTGATTCAGGAGGTCATGGATTATGAAAACAGCGTCCTCTCCCAGCGGAAGTAAGGAGGGTCTGGAAACTCTGATCAGAGTTTCCCGTGAGTACGGCTCCAATCCCGACTTCGTACTGGCCGGCGGGGGTAATACCTCCTACAAAACGACTGACCGGATGTTTGTCAAGGCCTCGGGAACCCAGCTGGCTACCATAGAAGCGGACGGCTTTTCAGAGATTGATCTGACAAAGCTGAACCGTATCTGGAGCGGTTCCTATTCCGGTGACAAGGATGAGCGGGAGGAGCAGGTCCTGGCCGATCTCATGTCCTCACGGATCGATCCCGAGAGCCGCCGGCCCAGCGTGGAAACACTGCTCCATGGGCTTTTCCCCTATGCATGGGTCATCCATACCCATCCCGCCGGGATAAACGGTATAACCTGTTCCCGTCAGGGAGAGGAAGCAGCCCGCAGGGTACTGGGAAATGAAATTCTCTGGATTCCCGTTATCGATCCCGGTTACGTTCTCGCCCTTGAGGTGAAAAAGGGAGCTGAAGCCTACAGAGAGAAAAACGGCTCCTTTCCTTCGGTTGTGGTATTGCAAAACCACGGCATCTTCATAGCCGGAGACTGCCTTGATGAAGTCTCCCTCAAATACGAAGAATTTATGGGTGCCATAGAGAATATCACCGGTAAAGTAAAACCGGAACTGAAGAAAACTCCCCCCGGTCTGGCAGACTGGGTGAAAGAGATGCAAGATGCTAGATCGGATCTCTCCGTATTATCCTTTGGTTGCGACGGGATGGATCCTTTCCTGAAGGACAGTACGGCCTTTAAACCCCTGTCGGAAAGCCCGACCCCGGATCACATCGTTTACAGCGGTTATAAAGCACTCTGGATTGAGAACAGGGAGGAGTTGAAAGAACTCAGCCTGGCCTTTGAAATGAAGGAAGGATTCTTTCCCCGCATCATAGCCGTGAAAGGGCTGGGTTTTCTCAGCTGCCATGACTCGGAATCAAAAGCGGATACGGCGGCCCGGCTCTTTCTCGATCATCTGAAGATTGCCCTGACGGCGGATTCCTTCGGGGGATTGCAGTTTATGCCCGTGGAAAATGTCGACTTCATCAGAAACTGGGAGGTCGAGAAATACCGGGCGTCCCAATCTAAGTAAGTTTTTCCCACTTGCGGTAATCGCTCGGACTGACTCCAATTACTTTCCTGAATTGTCGGGCAAAGTAATTGGAGTCATTGTATCCGAGGAGTTGTGAAATTTCCATCATGGTAAAGGGGCTGTTGCGCAGATACCAGCAGGCCCTTTCTATCTTCAGCTTTCTCAGATACTGCAAGGGGCTCAGACCGGTAATCCGGTTGAATGTTCGAAATAGGGTACTTTCCGACATACCGGCAATCTCCATCAGCTCATCGATGGTGGGATTTGCGGCCAGATTGGTTTCCATGAAACTGAAAAGCTTCCCCAGCCTGTAGGGAAAGGGAGTGGCCTGCGCTTCATGCTGATTATCGAATTCCCGGGAGATGAAGTGCATAATCTCCATAAACCGGGCTATGGAGAGAAACTGGGATCCCGGTTCCTCCCCGTTCAGAATCTCTTCCAGACCGGATATTTTTCCCAAAAGGAGATCCAGCTTACCGTCATCCAGACGAAACATAAGCCGTTTTATATCGCCGAAGCGGGTAGTAGGGTCCACCGTAAATATGCTGTGGAATCCGGGAGATTTCCCCAGATCCGCCAGGGGAATGGCCAGATGGCGTATATCAAAAAGGATATTGATGAGGCAGAGATTCTTCAGATCCCTGTAGCCATGCTGCATATCCCCTTTTATGACGAAAACGGAGCCCCTGTCCAGAGACAGTTCCCCCATGCTGTCATAGTGAATCCCCCTGCCCGAAATTACCACCACCATCTCCATGAAATCGTGGGAATGAAGGGGGTAGGGGGGCTGGGGATTTCGTCTCAGGACCTTCAGGGGGATATTGTTTGCTGTGAAAAACTCCGCACCCAGCAGATGATGATATTCTTCCAAACAATATCTCCTTTATATCATTATACACCCAACGATTTTATCTCAATATACTGGGGGTTATCAATATAGAGATCCACTTTGTAGGGATTTCTCTTCGTTTTGACGATTTTGTAAATCATATAAACAACCAGGGCCACATTGGCGGTGAGAGCCAGGGCTCCCCAGAAAAGGTACAGAGAAGTTTTATAGGTGGAAACCACAGAGAACATGCTGTCATCCTGGAATCGGGGAAAGGTCTGGGCGAACATGCACCAGAGTGCCAGTGTCTGAGCTCTGTGCTGGAGCCAGGCCCCTTTGCCCAGGGTGAAGGCGCACAGGGTGGGGGCCAGAAGCAGGGCGAAACCGGCATACCAGGCGTGATGGGGGAGACAGTTGTAAGTATAAACAAAATTCCAGATATCGTAGGAGATGATCCAGAACCAGAGCATATCCGGCCAGAGCATATCACGGCTCTTGTCTTTGCCCGTTTCCTTTCTCACCACGATACCGAACCAGCCCGTAATGGCGATGATGTTGAGGACACCGGCAATTCCGTTCATGTAGTTCCAGATTCCTC
>JAFGPQ010000008.1 GCA_016936115.1 Spirochaetales bacterium
GGGGGCATACAGACCTGCCGCAAGCTGATTGACGAGGGATGGATCGGCAAGCCCTTCGGATCGGTCGCCTTCATGGTGGGAGGCGGCCCGGCGGAATTCCATCCCAGCCCGGACTTCTTCTACAAAACCGGCGGCGGTCCCCTTTTTGACATGGGTCCCTATTTCGTCACCGCCATGATCAATCTCTTCGGCGCCGCCCGCAAGGTGAGCGCCTTCACCTCAACCCCCTATGAGGAGAAGACAATCCTGGGACCGGTACGCTATGGAGAGAAGATCAAAGTGGAAACCCCCACATACATCAACGGTGCCCTGGAATTTGCCAACGGGGTCAGCGCCAACCTGCTCACCAGCTTTGATTCCCACGGGGGCTACCCCAATTCGGGACTCCCCTTCCTGCAGATCTTCGGCACCGAGGGAACCCTTATCGTTCCCGACCCCAACACCTTCGGCGGTCCTGTGAAGGTCAGACGCTTCGCCGGCGAAACGCTGGATATGCCGCTTAGCCACGGGTTCACTGAAAACAGCCGGGGAATCGGCCTTTCCGATATGGCTGCCTCGATTAACGCGGGAAGAAAGGCGCGGGTGAGCGCCGAGCTGGCTTATCATGCTCTGGACATTATGTGCGGATTCTACGATTCCGCCGACAAAGGCGTCCACGTCACCCTGGAGAGCAGCTGCTCCCGGCCGGAGCCCCTGGCCCGGGTCCTGCCCAAGAATTCAACGGAAGCATAGGAGAAACAAATGAAGAAAGCAAAAGTAGCGGTACAGCTCTATTCGGTAAGAGAAGACCTGGAGAAGGATTTCTACGGTGTCCTGAAACAGGTAAAAGAGATGGGATACGCCGGTGTGGAATTCGCCGGATTTTACGACCAGCCCGCGAACAAGGTTAAGAAAGCCCTGGACGACCTGGGCCTGGCCGCCGTTTCCAGTCACGTCCCCCTGGACGCGCTGAACGGAGATGTGGACAGCATCATCGCCTACCACAAGACCCTGGGCTGCGATTTCATGGCCATCCCCTGGCTCGATGAGTCGCGCCGGCCCGGTACGGACAAGTGGCCCGAAGTGGTCTCCCAGGTCAAGGCCATCGGCAAGGCGGCGAAAGCAGCGGGCATTCAACTCCTTTACCACAACCACGACTTCGAGTTCCTGAAAATTGACGGGGAATACGCCCTGGACCGGCTCTACGGATCAATCCCCGCTGACCTGCTGGCCACCGAAGTGGATACCTGCTGGGTCAGCGTAGCCGGGGAAGATCCTGCAGCCTACCTGAGAAAGTACGCCGACCGCTCCCCGGTGGTGCACCTGAAGGACTTCATCAAAGAGGGCGATGCGGACAATATGTACGCCCTGATCGATGAAAAGGGCAAGGACGACACCACCGCCGTGGTGGACCGATCCACCTTCGACTTCCGCCCCCTGGGACTGGGCCAGCTGGCGCTGGAAGAGATTCTTAAGGCAGTGGATGACATCGGCAGCGAATGGATCGTGGTGGAGCAGGACCGGTCCACCGAACGGCCTCCCATGGAAGCCATCAAGATCAGCCGGGAGACACTGGCGAAGTTGGGGTATTAGATCCGACAGGGTTCAATGCTATGGGGCTGTTGCCGAAACGGCAGCAGTCCTATGGGAAGTATGCTACCATTGATTTGCGGAGTAATTTTAAATGGCTAAGCCATTGCTATTATTTGTCAAAAATTTTCTTCACTTATTTATCACATAAAATTCACTAAACTTAGATTAATAAACCGTTAAGGGCTATTCATAATAACAGGGGAATTCCTTTCTTGCTGTCATCTTCATCGCCCTGAAACCTCATAAGGCTTACATAACGGCATGCAGATCAACAGGAAAGAACAAAACATCATTCAGAATCTTCTTTCATTATCCACCCAGGTCAAATCTTTAGACCGATTTTTACAAGACTTCTCAAAAGGTATTGCAGATTTAATAGAGTGTGATTATCACGGTATCGTATTGCTGCCCCATAAGCCATTAAGCAACCGATACCAGTTCTTCTCTAATAATCCTTCCAATTTTGATGATATTTATCAGCAGGAGTTTATCGACAGGGATATTCTCTTGGAAATCCTCTTGAATAATCCCAGGCGAATTCATTCTTATTTGCTTCAGAATAAAGATAATGAGATCTTGGGAAAGTTTCAAAGAGAAGTTAAGGAGATAAGACCCGCCGAAGATTTCTGTTATACCCCCATAAATCACAATAACAGTATCATTGGTTTCTTAGGCCATGCCAGGGGAGAAAAGGATAATCGGCTGATAACCGGAAAAGAGCTCAACCTGATAAGTATGATGCTTCCCGTTTTACATGCTGGTGTCGAATTTTTCTCACTGAAAGATCAGCTCTGTCTTCAGGAAATGGAAAGGGATAAATGTCCCCTCTTAGCTTCAATAATGATATCACCCTTTGGTGAGCTGGATATCCTCTATGACGGTTCCTCTGAGGTTTTCAGGGAAATACTGAATATTCCTGAACTCATTCCTGAATTGATAATGAAAAACAGCCATGTAAAGAGAGTCTACAATGCTCTCATTCATAATACTTCTCAGGAAACAGAAAAAGCTGTTATTCACCATTATGTAAAGAAATATATCCTAAAACTCCTTATACGAAAAGGAAATGATAATCCCATTTCCCCCGGATCCATTGTCATTTCCCTTGTAGAAGACGTTTCCCAATATAATTATAGCGATTTTTCTCATAGATACGGGTTAACGAAAAGAGAATCGAGTGTTGTAGAACTTATTACAAGAGGGTACAGCAATCGTCAGATATCAACCTGCTGTCACATTGCGGAAACCACTGTAAAAAGGCATGTCAGTAATATTCTGGAAAAAACATCCGCCCGATCCCGGTTTGAATTGATATCTACTCTGGGCTTAACCTCCGGATCGTTGGATCCGCCTCGTGATGCCACTTTTTTAGTGGAGTAATTGATGGATATATTTATCACGAAAAGAGAAGAGATTCTGATAAATGAGATATTCCAATCGATAGCAAACAATAATACGGTTGAAGGCTTTCTTGCTGATTTCATGAAAATAAGCCATAGCTTATTACAATCTGAGACCTATGGATGTTTCATTTTTAATAACGGCTTTACCGAAAGAACACTCTCTGTTGATAATAATCCTTCTGATTATTCAAAGGCATATTTTAACGGGTTGATTGATCTGGATATGTTATTCAGTAATGTGATTTCTGAACGGAATAATTTCCCTAATTACCAACAACTTGTTTATTCTCAACCGGATGCTCAAATATTCTTTAATGAGAGTAATAAAATAAAAAAACATGGTGATTATTGCTACCGTCCTTTACGCTTCAGAGGGCAGATAATCGGCTTCTATGGATATGTTCTTCCTGAGAAAGGTAAGAATACTTTCTCTACAAAGGATCTATCAATAATGAATATGATCGAACCCTGTGTTTATAATGGAATCTCTCAATCTTTAATGAAAGAGAAGATGCAGATGCTGGATCAGGTAAAAGGATTACCTAATAAAACGGGTATTTTCTTTTTGTATCCAGAGGGAATGATTGACATCCCTAAAAATACAAATTGGGAGATCATTTGTGACGCTTTGAAAATGGAAAATGTGAACTCATTATCCATTCGGAATCATCCTATAATGAATAGTATAATTGATAGTTACAAGAAAACGCCGAATAGCCCTTCGTTTTGTTGTCAATTAGTGGGAAGAAGTCAAACTAATTATACAGTGAGGATTATGACAAATCCCAACTCCAAAATGCAAAGCAACGACTCTTTCATTTATATGATATCCATAGAAAAGGATAGTTCAATCTATTCATATAATAGTTTCTCTCATAATAATCAGCTAACTGTGCGAGAGCAGGATATAATGAAAAGTATTATTAGAGGCTTATCAAATCGAGAGATTTCAGAGTATTTCGGCATAGCAGAATCCACGGTTAAAAGACATATATCACATATATTCGAGAAAACGGAATGCAAAAACCGTACTCAGCTTATATTGTCCTATATTAAAACGGTTCAATAAAAAGGGGCTGTTGCACTGCAGCAGCCCTTTCGCATATTGACCTGAAGAGAACCGCTTGATCCTTAGGAAATATTACTATGGCAATACTCCTGCGAGATAATACTGCTGATAAGAAGAAGCTGGTAGGGATGGCACAGCTGATTCTGCTTTGATGAGAATTGAATATTTCTGTATACCATTGGATTGTCCGGAAGAGTCCTCGCGCCGGAGATCAGGTAGATTCTGGGGCGGTTCGCCCGGTTGATCGAATCCAGGCCCAGCCCCTCGCTGAAATAGGAAGCGGTATAGCTGAAGATAATGACAAGATCACTCTCGTCAGCTGTAGCAAGATGTTTCTTCTGCTCGTCATAGGCAAGTTTCGTGTTTATCATTTTTTTTTGCATCAGCAGATCCACCTGAAGATTGATGGCAGCTGATTCGGCCTTCAGCAAACCGAAGGCTGAGACCTTTTCATAGGTCTTCATATCCCGGACCAGCTCCGAAATAATATCGAAATCCAGAGAGTTCATTCCCTCCTCCATAGAGGATTCGACTTTTCCAATAAGATCATTCGCCCTCTCTCCGGGGGATAGCTTTTGCGATGCGCTTTCAAACCGGAATCGGGAATCCCGGAGTATTTCCTTCAGCTCGTGAAAATCGGAAAGACCGATCTCCCGGCAAAACCGGGAAATCGAACTGACGGAAACATGGCAATCATCGGCCAGGGAACTTATGGTTAGCGAATTGACTTTATCATGGCGGGTCAGAAGATACAGGGCTATTCTGTTATTCGTATAATCATCGGGCAGACTGGCCATTTTCGATAGCAGCACAATAGGCATTTTGTCATAGATCATTCCGGACCTCCCCCGAGACCCACCGCTCCAAACCTTAGCTTCGGGCCAATAGCTTATTATACAGCATTCCCTCTTTCAGGGGGGCGCTATTTCCTCCGAGGACATCAAGGAGAGTATAGGCGAATTCCATTGTTACCGCCGGCCCCTGCCCGGTTATCAAATGCCCGTCTATGACTACTAATTCATCCACATATTCCGCATCGGCAAAGAGATCGCGGTATTTATCGGCGGGATAAGACGTCAGCTTTTTTCCACTGGATATTCCGGCTTCACTCAGCACCATAGGCGCGGCGCAAATAGCTGCCACGTATTTTTCCGAATCCCTGCTAAAAGCACGTACGGTCTCAATGACTTTTGAGGAATTTCTCAGGTTTTCTGCGCCGGGAAGGCCGCCCGGCAATACTACCATATCGTAATTCATTATTGAGTCATCAAGAACCCCGTCTGCGACAACGCTGATTCCGTGCCCGCCCGTCACAACGGAGTCTCCGCTGATGCTTATGGAATCACATTTCAGTTTGCCTCTTCTCAGGATGTCAATAAGGAAAAGAGATTCCCCCTCTTCATAACCCTCGGCTAATAATACAGCAATTTTCTTCATTGTTCTGCTCCTCTTAAAATATTCCTTCAGAACCGCCAATATGGTCGACTAATTCTGAAATTCTTTAAAATTACATGATACGGCACTCTTTCCGAATCGGATTTGTCTGATTATTGCTAACAGCAAAAGGCAAAATATCCCCATTGATGCGGCAAGAGTCAGGTTGGTTCCGTAGGATCCGGTATAATCGAAGAGATAGCCGTTTATGGTTAATGACGCTGCATTTCCTATGCTGATGAGCAAATACATAACGGGATAAACCGAAACGTAACCGTCCGCCCCAAAGATGTCGCGCACAATGAGAGAAATCCCGACTGTGCCCACAGCATACACTGTCCCGAAAAGGAAGGAAGCTGAAAGAATCCATATCGAGCTTCCATTTCTATAATATAATACCAAAAGACAGGCGACTGACAGAGAATTCAGCATGAGCATAGCCATGACAGCCCTTACGGGATCGGTTTTATCGCTAATATATCCGAGAAGTACCTTGAAAATGATATTTCCCATCATAACCGCTGAAATCATCAGGGAGCCGGTTGTCAGGGAATAGCCCAGGCTAACAGCATATCCGGGAAAATGCTGCGCCATACCGGTTAGAGCGGGAACGAAAAAGGATAGCAATGATACCGTCACGAAGAATACAGGGGCCGATTTCGCTATGCCCCTATTACCGGTTCGATTAGTGTTTTTCCCTTGAGTTGGTACATTGGATGTTTCACGTACGGCGGGCGAGGGTTCTTTCTCAAGAAAAAGCAAGGTTCCCGGAAGAGCTAATAAAATAATGCACAGCCCGGCTATCTGGTAGGTTTCCCGCCAACCGTAACGCTCAATGAAATGACTGAACAGGGGACTGAAGAAAGCACCCGCAAGACCGCTGAAACTCAATGCTGTCCCGATGGCGAATCCCTGACGTTCCGTAAACCAATTCCCGATAATATATGTGATCACCACGAGGGAGAACAGACTGCAGCCAATTCCCCGTAGTGCTCCCAGAACGTAGAAGCAGGTTATGCTTTCACACCGGGACATCAGAGCCGTTGACATTCCGGCAACAATAATCCCCGCACTTATCAGGCCCTTCGCATTGTATTTTCGTATAATCCGTATTGTCAGGGTAGATAGAGAACCGATAAGAATACTTGAAATAGTAGTCTGCAAAGCAAATTGACCGATTCCGATGCCAAGAGCCGATGAAACGGGCAGAAAAAAGACTCCGCTTGAGTTCAGGCATATACCGACAGAACCGGCCGATAGTCCGCAGCATGTAGCGAGGATGTACCACTTCCGGAAATCTTTATTTAACATGCTTTCAAGTCTAGATCAATTGAAAAAGGGCAGCAATCGTTTCGGGCGAAGTTTCCAAAATCTGGAAACCGATGCCAAAGCTCGGTACTAGTTATCTTGGATTTCAATAAAAGGGTATAGCCTTTCCGTCCGCATTCTCGAAGGCTTCCATTGGGAGAGGATGAGCATCACCCAGCAGGGTTGTGTCTGATTGACAGCAATACTTCCTTTATTGACTTTTGTAATAGGGTTGTATTATAAGTTACATATGAATAGGATGAACAGGATCAATACTTCACAGATCAAAAATCTGGTTTATGAGCAGTGCAGGAACATGATTATGGAGGGACATTGGCTTCCCGGAGATAAACTCCCTTCTGAAAACCAGCTCTGCGAGCAGCTCGGTGTCAGCAGAGTGTCCATCCGGTCCGCTCTCCAATCGATGGAAGCTCAGGGATTGATTGAAATAAGGAGGGGAGAGGGCAGTTTTGTCAATCACTTCAATCTTTCCAATCAATTGGATCTGCTTATTCCCATTCTTGCGCTGGACAAAAAGGATGTGATGGAAGTACTGGAATACAGAATCATTATGGAACCGGGCATAATCCCCTATGTGCTTGAACGGATAAAGCCCGGAGATATAGAGTCTCTGGAGAAGATATACAATAAAATGGAGGCTTCGGTAGGAGATATCCGAAAGTTCGCCTCTCTGGATGAACAGTTCCATCTGAAGCTGATCGATATTATTTCCAATAAAGTCATAGAGAAGGTGTACCGTATCCTTTTCGAGATTTTCAACTCGACATGGCTTGAAATCTGCGAGGTCCTTGGTGTTGAGGACGGCCTCCATTATCATCATGAGCTGATTAGAGCCATTAGGGACAAGGATGTTGCTCAGGCGACAATCCTGATGCACGAGCATGTGGAAAGAACCCATTCAAGAATGAGTAAATATTACTCAGAGAAGAAATAAGCCCTGGGATGATTTAATTCTCACAATCTGATCCTTATTCTCAAATCCCCTTTTCAGACCGGAAACACATGTTTTTTGAAAAAAAACTTGACAAGTAACATGTAGGTTGTATCATATCTGATATGCAAAGGGAGACTTTAACTCCCGAGTTGTATTACATATTACATGCTACAGAAAAGGGGGGAGATGGACAAATGTCAGCTCAGGAAGAATTGATTTTGCATTTGAAGAAGAAATCCGTATTAATGCGTATGGATCTGCTGGAAATGCTGGAACCTGGAAAGGTAGGGCATTTGGGTGGCAGCAGTTCCATGATAGATATCATAGCGACGCTGTATTTTCACAAAATGAACATATCCGCATCGGAACCGAAAAATCCCAACCGAGATTATTTCATCATGAGTAAGGGACACTCCGTTCCTGCACAATATGCCGCACTGGCGGAAGCGGGTTTCTTCCCTAAGAAAGAATTCCGGAAAATGAAAACTCTGGGGGGGATGCTTCAGGGGCATCCGGACATGAGCACGCCGGGCATTGAAGCCGTTACCGGTTCACTGGGTCAGGGACTCTCTGTAGGGGCGGGTATCGCCTACAGCCTTAAGATAATGAACGGCTGGAGCAATCAGGTCTATGTAGCCTGCGGTGACGGGGAAATGGCCGAAGGCCAGCTATGGGAGGCGGCTTCTTTCGCGGCCTGTTATAAGCTCTCCAATCTGACAATGTTTCTGGACCAGAACAGCCTGCAGGCCTGCGGCCCCTGTTCAGAAGTTATGTGCATTCCCGATCTTGCCGCTAAATGGAGTGCTTTCGGTTGGGATGTAATCGAGATCGACGGGCATGATTTGGCTCAGATCATTAATGCCCTGAACCATGATTCCGGTACGAAACCCAAGGCTATCGTTTCCAAAACCGTCAAGGGAAAAGGATTTTCCTTTGCCGAAAACGTTGTCGGATTTCATAATGGCGCGATGACCCGGGAACAGTATGAGACGGCTCGGAATGACCTGGAATCTCTTTGGGAGGAATTGAACTGATGGCAGAATTTGCTAGTTTGAGAGAAGCCTATGGAAAGGCGCTTGTTCGTGTCGGAAAAATGAATCCGAATGTGGTCGCCCTGGATGCGGACCTGGGGAAATCCACCTTTTCCAGAACCATTATGGAACTGGGAGAGGAAAGGTTTGTTGAAGTCGGTATAGCGGAACAGAATATGGCTTCCCTTTCCGCCGGCATGGCTCTTTCGGGAAAGGTGCCTTTCTTTAGTTCCTTCGCGGTTTTTTCGACCGGACGAGCCTACGATCAGATCAGGAGTTCCATTTGTATTGCTAACCTGAATGTCAACATCTGCGGCTCCAGCGCCGGTCTCTCAGATTACGGTGACGGAAAAACCCATCAGTCCATTGATGATATCGCAATTATGAGCGTCCTTCCCAATATGACTGTTTTCGTGCCGGTAGACGCCAACCAGGTGGACGGTATGGTAGAAGCCATGATGAACTATCAGGGGCCAAGTTATATCCGCATTCCCCGGAACGATCTGCCGGTTGTCACCAGCCCCGGAGCTTACAGGATCGGACAGGTGGATGTTCTGAAGCCCGTCGGAGAAGTGGCTGTTTTTGCCTGCGGCGGCGCTGTGCATGATGCGCTGACTGCCTCTGAAAAGCTTTCCGATAAGGGCATAAGGGCGGGAGTCATCAGCCTGGGAACGATCAAACCTTTCCCTGTGGAAGAAGTCAGAAAGATAGCATCCGGCGCAAAGGGAGTCGTCATTGTGGAAGAACATAACGTCATAGGCGGCCTGGGCAGCGCCGTGAAAAGCGCGCTGGCGGGAATGCCTTTGAAAATAGACCATCTAGGAATTGAGGATCAGTTCGGTCAGTCTGCCGAGAATTACGAAGTTCTGCTCGAAACGTATGGTCTGACGGCTGAGGATATCGAAAACAGAATACAGTCATTAATGGCTTGAAAGAGGAGAAAACAATGAAAATAGGATTTATCGGTCTTGGAATCATGGGAAAGCCCATGGCAAAGAACCTTATTAATGCAGGTTATGAACTCACCGTATTCGATATGGTACAGGCGAATCTTGATGAAGTGGTTGCACACGGTGCTGCCCGCGGTTCCTCTTCGAAGGATGTGGCGGAAAAAAGTGATCTGATCATTACCATGCTGCCCAACTCACCCCATGTGAAAGAAGTGGTACAGGGGAAGGACGGTGTCCTTGAAGGCGTGAAAGAAGGCACGATTTTTGTGGATATGAGTTCCATTAATCCTCTCGTTTCGCAGGAAGTTGCCGCCGCTCTGGCTGTGAAGAATGTGGAAATGCTTGATGCGCCCGTATCGGGGGGAGAGCCTAAGGCTATCGACGGAACTCTGGCCATCATGGTCGGCGGTAAAGAAGAGGTCTTCAGGAAAGTAGAAGGAATCCTGAGCATCATGGGGGGATCTGTCACTCTGGTCGGGGAGATCGGAAGCGGAAACGTGACGAAGCTTGCCAATCAGATCATGGTGGCGGGGAATATCGCCTCTATGGCCGAAGCTCTGGCTCTGGCGACAAAAGCCGGCGTGAATCCGGAAAAAGTCTATCAGGCGATACGGGGCGGTCTGGCGGGCAGTACGGTTCTGGACGCCAAGGCGCCCATGGTGCTGGAGGGCAACTTCAAACCCGGTTTCCGAATCGAACTGCATATCAAGGATCTGAATAATGCTCTGGATACGGCGAAGGAGCTGAATATTCCCACGCCCATCACAGACCAGACTATGAAAATCATGCAGGATTTGAAACAGGACGGCAAAGAAAAAGATGATCACGGAGGCATGGCACAGTATTACGAAAAATACGGCCGGGTGCAGATTCGCAAGTAGTCGCAGGTACAGGCTGATAGAGAAGAAGGGTGAGGAGATAAGGAGTTTCTAATGTCAATTACAAAGGATTCGGGGGAGCTGAAGCCCAGCCTCCTGAGCTCAGTCCCTTTAGTCGCCGGGATTGAAAAAGTTATCGTGAGAATCGTACAGGCTGTCATCGGCGTGCTGCTGGCTCTGATGGTCGCAGTTGTTTTCTCCAATGTGGTAGCCAGGTATCTTCTCAATTCCGCACTGGCGTGGTCGGAAGAAATATCCCGCTTTATGCTGATCTGGCTGGCTTTTCTCGGTGCTGTTATTGCCTATATAAAGGGAGAGCATCTCGGATTGGATGTGATGGTTAAAATCCTTCCCCCGAAGGGCGCGGCGCTCCTGCAGTTTCTTGCGAACTGCCTGGTCCTATATGCTGTTTTTGTTATTTTTACGGGAGGTTTGGATCTAACTATGAACTCCTTAAGCAGCGGATGGACTTCACCCGCCGCCAATGTCTCCTACGGTTTAGTCTACAGTATTGTCCCTGTCAGCCTCATCCTGTTCTTCTATTTTTCTGTTGTCAAGTTGATTGACAGCCTGATTCTTCTCCTGGCAAGCCTCAAAGGGGGGAACAAATGCTGATACTTTTTCTCGTCGCTCTCTTCGGATTCATATTGATGAATGTTCCCATCGCTTTTGCCCTTGTCCTCACGTCCATAGTCCTGAGTTTCTTCTTCGGATCTTTTTCGCCGGCTCTCCTGGCACAGAACATAGTAAGGGGAATTGACAATTTTCCCATAATGGCCATCCCTTTCTTTCTCCTGGCGGGAGAGATCATGAACTATGGCGGGATTTCCAAACGGATCGTCGCCTTCGCCCAAACCATTCTGGGGCATATCAGGGGCGGTCTGGGGTATGTTACCGTCCTTGCCAGCATGCTTTTCGCGGGTGTCTCCGGCTCGGCGGTCGCCGATACTTCGGCCATGGGATCTCTTCTGTACCCCGTGATGGAGAAGGAAGGATACAACCGGGAAAAAAGCGCGGCCCTTTTCTGTGCAGCCGGTACGATCGGCCCCATCATCCCTCCCAGCATCCCCATGATCCTCTTCGGCGTTATCGCCAATGTCTCCATTATCGATCTCTTCCTCGGCGGCATAATCCCCGGAATCCTTATCGGCTTCGGCCTGATGTTCGGCTGGTGGGTCCACACGAAGAAAGCGCATTACAAAGCCGACGGTAGACTGGACATCAGGAATATACTCCGGGCGACCAAAGACGCCTTCTGGGCCATACTTCTGCCCTTTATCATCCTGGGCGGAATCATCTTCGGTATATACACTCCCACGGAAGCCGCCGTTATCGCCGTTGTTTATGCTTTCATAATCAGCATGTTTGTGTATAAAGAACTGAAACTGTCGATGATACCCGAACTGCTTGTGAAATCCGCCAGGATGACCGCCGTTGTCATGCTGGTTTGCGGGGCCGCCACCGCAGCCGCCTATCTGATCACAATAGCCCAGATCCCCCAGCTGCTTTCCAATGCCCTGATTTCATTTGCCGGCGACAGCCCGATCCTGCTCATGCTTCTGATCAACATTCTGCTGCTGCTGGTGGGGTGCGTGATGGACCTGACTCCGGCCTTGCTGATTCTTGGTCCCATGCTGATGCCCATTATACTGAAATTCGGGCTGAATCCTGTCTATTTCGGTGTCGTGATGATCTGTAACCTCTGCATCGGGCTGATCACACCACCCGTGGGAAATATACTTTATGTAGGCTGCAGTATCTCCGGGCTTTCCATCTCCCAATTAAGCAAAGCCATAATCCCCAATATCCTTATTATGATCATAACGCTGCTGATCATTACCTATATCCCCGGGCTGATTATGTTCATACCCAATCTGGTTAATTAAGGGCTATGCCCTGAATTATAAATTCTATACTTCCCTCAGGGGAGGAAAATACGAAAGGAGTTTTTTATGAAAAAAGTATTGGTTCTTGTACTGTCGGTACTGATTTGTGCGACAGGCGTATTCGCGAATGGCCAGAGCGAGGCGTCTTCGGATAAACCTATCGTTCTGAAAATTTCCAATGGTGTTAATGAACTGCATCCCTCCTATCTTGCCGCCGTGAAATTCGGTGAGATTCTTGATCAGAAACTTCCCGGGAAATTTGATGTTCAGGTTTATGCCAACGCTCAGCTCGGCGATGATGTGAGAGCGACAGAGGCGACGCGGATGGGAAACCTGGAGATGGTCTGCACGTCCTCGTCTCCCCTTGTCGGTCTCGTTTCAGAATTCATGGTTCTCGATCTTCCCTTCCTGTTCCCCACCTCAGAAGATGCCGATAAGGTTCTGGATGGAGAAGTCGGGGCGTATCTGGCCAAAAAACTGGAAGCTAAGGATCTTAAGCTTCTGGCCTATTACGAAAATGGATTCAGACAGCTTACCAACAGCAAAAGAGAAGTTCAGTCTCCCGAAGATCTTGCCGGCCTGAAGATCAGAACCATGGAAAATCCCATTCACCTCGCCGCCTGGAAAGCTCTGGGAGCTAACCCCACGCCCATGCCCTTCAGTGAAGTTTTTACCGCTATGCAGCAGAAAACCATCGATGGACAGGAAAATCCCATTCCGACGATTTATCTCCAGAAATTCTATGAAGTTCAGGGCTACACCACCTTGACCGGCCACGTATACGGCCCGCACATCCTGTTGATGAATAAGAAACTGTTCGATTCCTTCACAGCGGAAGAGCAGAAAATCATTCTGGATGCGGCCCATGAATCCGCACTGTTCCAGAGAAAAACGAACAGGCAGATGGATGTCGATTACGTACAGGAACTGAGAAAAGAAGGCATGGTTGTAACCGAACTGTCTCCGGCTCAGAAAAAAGCCTTCCAGGATGCCGTACAGCCGATCTATACTCAATTTGAAGATAAAATCGGTAAAGACGTCATCACAATGATTCAGGATGCATTAAAGTAAATCACCCGTCCCTCCTCTTCCGCAGAGGAGGGATTTCCCTTAGGAGTAAACCGTGTTACTGAAAGATAAAATAGCTCTCGTTACGGGGGGTGCCCAGGGATTGGGCAGCCAGATCGCCAGAAAATACATTGCCGAGGGAGCTATTGTTTATATATGCGATGTGAAAGAAAAAACGCCAGAGGCGGTATCTCTGGAAAACAGCGGAAAGGGCTTCTACAGAAAACTGGATGTTACCGATGAGGCCCATTGGAGCGGCGTTCTGAAAGAGATTTCTGAAAAGCATGGGAAGATTGACATCCTTGTCAATAACGCCGCTGTCAATATAAGGGAAACGATTGAGGATATGGATGCGTCCCACCTGGATTTGATGATGGATATCAATATCAAAGGCCCCTTTCTGGGGATAAAGCACATCATCCCCTATTTCAGAAAAAACGGCGGCGGTTCGATCATCAATATGTCATCCATATGCGGCCTCGTTGGCCACAAGTACACCCCAGAGGCCTATACCACCACGAAAGGGGCGTTAACCCTTTTGACAAAATCAGTCGCCGTCCGATACGCAAAAGACAATATCAGAACGAATTCAATACATCCCAGCACTGTCGATACGCCCCTTGTACAGGAATTGTTCAAGGATCCTCTCAAGAAGAAAGAAAGATTTGACGAAGTGCCCCTTGGCCGTCTTGCCACAGGCGACGACGTATCCCACGCCGCTCTCTTCCTGGCCTCCGATGCTTCATCATTCATCAACGGCCTTAGTCTCACCGTAGACGGCGGTCTGACGGCATACTAGAAAAAGGGAGGGCTGTTGCCAGCCCTCCCCCTTTTCCTACAGCTTAATCTTCCCCGACCCCGCTGCAAAGGGACCGGGTATCACGTCGTCGACCCCCCGGTGGTTACCGAAGTAATCCGTGTCAAAGCGAATAGCCGTCCCGTCAGCGTTCTCAAATGCGGCTTCCGGTTCGAAAGCCTTTCCCAGGATTTCCGTATGGATCATCCGGTCTTTGAAGTCCTTGAGATAATCATAGATATTGGTTTCCAGGGAATACTGGCCCTCTTTTTCCACCAGCTCCACCTTGGCCCCTTTCTCAACGACCAGACCCTTCTCTTCGTGCTTCCAGGGTTGGGCTCCGTTCAAATAGACATTGCCTTCGCTCCAAACGGGCAGATGGCCGAAATGGGCCGATTCCAGGGTCCGCATATTCGGCCGCTGGGTAAAATCGAACTGGGCGATCCACTCCCCATAGGTGGGGTACTCGTCAAAAACGCTGGTACCCACAAGCCGATTCTCCCGTCTGTCATTGCTATGATCCTGGTCATCGTATGTTACATAATCCTCGGAGGGCCATTTCTGAACGAAAATATTGTTGTAGAAGCGGTCGTCCCCGTGGAGGAAGGTCATCATACCCATAACTTCCGTACGGTGGGGGATGTGATAGGGGGTATAGCGCCAGCTCGTCCCGCCGCCCACATCGGTAAGGGCTCCGCAGATCAGGTTATGAACCATGGCCACCCCCTGGGTGGCGAAGCGCAGGCTCGCGTCGGAAAGCAGGATATTGTTGTCGATGAGCGTGGGGCCGTGGCTCACTTCCACGAACAGATCCATGGACATCATGCTCCCCGGCAGATTCTTCGCGAAGGGGGGGCGCTGGTTGTCGTGCAACAGGTTCTGGGTGATCCTCGTCCCCTGGGCTTCCCAGTCGCACCAGATGCCCATTGTGCAGTGGTGAATGTGGTTACGCTGGAAGAGCACGTCTATGGCCGCATGAATCTTGATTCCGGCGATTTCCGCGCCCCCCAGTTCCATCATATTGTTGATATGGTGGATATGGTTGTCTTCGATGACGCTGAAGACGGCGCCCATGCGGCCGATGATGCCTCCCTGTTCGCAATGGTGGATGTCGCAGCGCCGGACGATGTGGCTGCCCACGGTCTCCTTCATCCATCCGTGGTATTGGCCCCGGCAGACCGCATCCCTTTCCATCTGGGTGGGGCTTTTCACCTGCTTAGTCGTGAAGTAATGGTCATTATCCGGATCGTAATACTTTCCCAGGGAAATACCGGCGCACCGGCTGTTGGAGATCTCGCAGTCCTCGATAATCCAGCCCTTGCTCCAATGGGGGCCGATCATACCGTCCTGATAGGCGGCGGGGGGCGCCCAGTTCGTGGCGGCCTTGTTGATATTGAACCCCGATACGGTATGATAGCCAATGCCGGTAACGGAGGGCATGAAGCACTTGCGCCGGACATTGATCTCCACGTTTTCCTCATTGGGATTCTTCCCCTGGAAATTACCGTATATGACCGTTTCGTCCCCGTCCTGTTCGGTATACCACTTGTAAACCGACTCCTCCGGCACCCAGCTGCACTCATAGACGCCGCCCTTGAGGCACTCCTCCAATGTAACTGTCTCATACAAGGCCCTGTCGTTCAGGTAAACGCAGCCCGTATGCTTATTGGGAGCCGCGAAATACCAGTCCCCGTAAACCAGGGTATCGTAGGGATTGTAATCGCCGAATACGCTGTTGCTGATCCGGCAGACCCAGACATTATCCTTGTAGGGCTGCCAGGACTTTACCTGCTCCGCCCCGGTAATCACGGCGCCCAGGGGCGTGGTGCTCGTATACGTAATACGCGCCTCTTCCGTACCGGCATGGACAGGATTGACATATTCCCGATAGATTCCCGGGGCAACCAGCACCTCATCGCCGGGAAGGGCCAGCTTGGCCGCTTCGTTGATACGCTTGAAAGGGCTGCCGGCGGTACCGTTTCCGTCCTTATCCGCATTTGCATTGACATAATATTTCATGTGAACCTCCTGGAATGAAAAAATATATCTTCATTTATTCTGTGACGTAATAACACGGTCAGATCTGTCTCTTTCCGTTTCGGTATGATGTGGGTGACTCGCCGGTATGCTTTTTAAAGGCCAGGGAGAAATAGTTGCAGTCCCTGTATCCGACCAGGGCGGCGATCATTCCGCTCTGTAAATTCGTTGTTTCAAGAAGGGCCTTCGCCTTTTCGATACGCTTCTCCGTAATGTATTTGTTGCAGCCCGTTCCGCAGACCTTTTTGAAAAGCCTGGAAAAGTAATTCTCCGAAAGAAACATCTCTTCGGCAATGATAGAGACGGAAAGATCCTTATCCAGATTGCTGCCGATATACTGCTTCGCCGCTTCGATAAGCTCGTGGCTGCTCTCTTCCCGGCTGTTTATCAGATCGTTTATGAAGGTCCTCGTAAAGGAGAAAGCCTCATCCCTGTCGGCATCGGCTATGGAAAGAAGCAGATGTTCCAGCAGCTTTTCCGTTTTGTGCCCCGAATCCACCGCATATCCGAAGTAAATGGCTGAAGCGATCTCAAAACAGCATTTCCTGACAAACCCGGTGGCCAGGTTATAGGCTTCGCACGCCTCTTCAAAGGAGTCAAAGGCTTCCATGAGGATCGGGATATTCGCCGTATTGGTCACCATGGTATTTTTCTGCTCTTCCAGAATGCGGTTGAAGAGATCCAGCCGCTTCACCGAATTCCTCTCCTGCAGAATTCTGGTTTCCCCGGGCAGTTTGCTTTCGATGAGAAACATGGCGTCGTTATAGGATGTGTTCAGGTTCCTGAAGCCGGTAACGAGACTCCCCATGACGATTTTGGGATGGAATTTATACTCATCCACCAGAATGCTGTTCAGTTTTTCCACCTTCTCGAGAATCTCTTCGGACTCCTTGTCCTGGAAAAGCACCAGGACGATACGGTCGTTCTTGTCTATGAAGGTGATGCCCGTGCCCTTGGAGTCGAACATTCCCAGGCAGATGTTCTTTATAGAGAGAAGCCTGTAGGATTTGTCGTCATCGCTTATATTCGTATAGAGGACCGGAATAAGCACCACCACCTGCATGGATGTGTCCGTCGGATACTGGTATTCCCCCATGAATGACTGATACTCCCTTTCCGAGGCGAAGCCGTGGATAAGCTTTCCCATGGTTATCTCCAGCTTGAGCTGCTCCTCCACGCCGATCTTTCGCCTCAGAAGCCTCTGATGCTTCTGTTCGGTGAGGCGGTTATCCCGGATTTTCGTCAGCTTGAAGATGGATTGGGCCAGTGTGTCCTCGTTCACCGGCTTGAGAAAGAAATCCTCCACTTTCATGCGCAGGGCCTGCTGGGCGTACTCAAAATTGTCATAGCCGGTGAAGACAATGATGTCTATATCGGAATCGGTCTTCTTTATCTCGTCGATCATCTCCAGTCCGGAGAGCCCGGGCATGTTGATATCGGTCAGAAGGATATGAATCTCCTCGCTCCTGATGACCTCCAGGGCTTTCTCCGCGGAAACGGCGGTGTATACCTGGGAGATATTGATGTTGCTCCAGGGCATGGCCGCCTTTATGCCGTCCCGGATCATTTTCTCATCATCCACAATCAAAACGTTATACATGTTCATATCCCTGATTTGTTGTGTTCGGCAGTTTTATACGGACGGTTATGCCCGTATCTTCATTCCGGTAATACTCCAGCCCGTACAACTCACCGAAGAGAATCTTGATACGCCGGTTCACATTCCGTATGCCGTAGCCGAAATTATCGTTGAAGTCGTTTATGTGCTCATTCAGCTCCCGCACCCTGTCCTCTTCCATGCCTATGCCGTCGTCGGATATCTCCAGATAGATGAAGGATCCCTCATTCAGCCCTTTCATGGTCACTCTACCCGTCTCCCCCTCCTTCACCCGAATCCCGTGATAGAGGGCGTTCTCGATGATGGGCTGAAGGGTCATTTTGGGTATGAGGATCTGCTGGATCCAGTAGGGGATATCGGTTTTGAGATTGATTATGCCGTCGTAGCGCATGTTTTGAATCGTCAGATAGCTGTCTATCTGTTCCAGCTCGTTTTCCAGGGAGATGATGTCCTCCCCTTTGCTCAGGCAGTTCCTGTAGTAGTTCGACAGGGCCTGCACCAGAACGGAGGCTTTGTTATTCCCGTCCACGATAGCCTGCCAGTGGATGCACTCCAGGGTGTTGTAGAGAAAGTGGGGCTGAATCTTGGACTGGAGCTCATTGAACTGTATCTGGTTGAGCTGCTGCTGCTCCAGGATGACCTGAGTCATGAGAGTGTTGATCTTCTCCACCATAGAATTGAACCCGTTTACCAGGTTGGCGAAATCCACCCCCAAGTTTTCGGAGCAAATGCGCACGTTCAGATCCCCCTCGGCCACGGCGTTGAATCCTTCCAGCATGGTCTCTATGGGCTTATAGGTTCTGTTCACCACTTTTTTTGAGATTACCATTCCCATAAGGGTGAGCAGAACAAGAGCGAGCAGTATGATGCAGATGATGATGAGGATATTCCGGTACATCTGAAAAAGGGGAATGGTGCTGACCACGTAGTAGTTCCATCCGTCTATCTTCTGGTAACTGTACAGGGTTTTATTGGTATTGAAAAAGCCCTTATCCCCTGTGATTTTCTCAAAGGGTGAGAAGGCTGTCCCGATAATATCGAAATTCTCGCTGTAAAAAACATGAAAGCCCGTATCTATGAGCAGGATTTCCGGGTCAAAACCATTCGCGTGGGCCTTTGATTTATCAATGAACACGCTGGGGTCGAAAAGCATGCAGAGCATTCCGTACTCCACATTGATTTTCGTAACAGAGTAGATGGGCATGTAGATATTAATCTTAAAGGCGTCTTTCTGGTAGGAATCATTCAGATTAATGCGCAGGGTCCCCTTTTCACAGGCCAGGAAGCTCTCTTCGAAGTCGGAGGGAAAAACCCGACTGAATCTGGTCTGGATAATCGTACTGGGAGCCTTGTACAGTATCTCCTTTGAGTTATTTTTGACTATGGCGATAAAATCCAGATTGGTATACATATACTGGATATTCCGCATGGTGCTTTTCGTATTCTCCACAAGCTCAAAGTAATCCCTGTCGGCCAGATCCATGTCGCTCTCCCCGACCTGGACGTAACTCTGTACGAATTTGTCCAGCAACAGCGCTTCCGCCATTGCCTTGTAATTATCCAGATTATATTTATAATTGGCTGCTATGCGCGAGAGCTGGCTCTCTGTGATCTGGTTTGTCTGATTGATGTAGGAAGAGATATAGAAGGCACTGAAAATGGCCAGCGTGATCAGGGACAACCCGCCGATCAGACTGGTTACAAGAACGAGTATTTTCTTATTAAGGTTCCATTTATGGAATTTATTGAAAAAACCTTTACCCACCATATTACCTTCAGATGTACAGAATTATACCATCTCCCCCGGCCTTTTAGATATACCTCGGGCAAATTATCCTTTCACGGCACCCGCCATCAGACCCTTGACGAGCTTCTCCTGCAGAATGATGAAGAGTATGATCATGGGCAGAACGGTTAAGACCAGCACGGACATAATAACAGGAATGTTCATGGAGTGCTCCCCCTTGAAAGCCGATATGGCGAGGGGCAGGGTCTGGGCTTTCCTGGACTGGGTGAGCGTATTGGCGAAGGCGAATTCGTTCCATATAGCGACACCGTTATAGATGGCAAGAGTGGACAGCCCCGGCTTGGACAGGGGAAGAATGATATGAAAGAAGGTCATGAACTTCCCGCACCCGTTAATCTCGGCCGATTCTTCCAGGGACGCCGGTATGGATGCCATGAAAGTGGTGAGAATATAGCAGGAAATGGGTATGGCGAAGGCCACGTAGGGACCTATCAGGGCGAAGATCGAATCGTAGGTTTTGATAACCGTGGACATCTTGAAGATGGGAATAAGGGTCACATGGATGGGGATGGACATGCAGGCCACGATAAGGGCGTAGATGGGCCCCCTCAGTTTAAACTTCATCCTCGACAGGGGATAGGAGGCGCACGCCGTGAAAAAGAGAAGGATGGTCAGACAGATGCCCAGCAGAATGACGCTATTGAAAAAATAGCTCAGAAATCCGTTTTCAAGAACTCCGATGAAATTAGTGGGAAACCAGGAGTCGGGAAGTTCGAAAACTCCCTTCTGGAGCATCTCGAATTGCCCCTTGAAGGCGTTAATCACCATAAACAGAAAGGGGATGGCCGTAACCATCAGCCAACAAACCGCCAGAACGGCCGCAATAGTCCAAGCTATATTACTTTTTACTCTGTTATTATTCATTGTTCGAAGACCCGTTCCCTTTTAATAGTGTCTGCATCATCAAGGCAAATCCCGTTACCAGGATGAACATACCCGCCGCTGCGGTGGAGCCGTATCCCATTTTGAAGTGGGTGAAGGAGAGCTTGTACATATAGGTAGCCATGAGCTCCGTCGCAGTTCCCGGGCCGCCCCCGGTCATGGCGTAGATGAGATCGAAGTACTTGAGCGATCCGATCAGTGATAGAATACAGGCGGACTTTATCATGGGACTCAGCAGAGGCAGGCCTATATGGAAAAAATATTGTCCCCGGGTAGCCCCGTCAATAATGCTTGCCTCATAAATGTTTATATCGATGTTGCCGTATCCGGCGAGAAAATATACCATATAAAAAGGGATATACTGCCAGGCGACTACGCTTATTACCGCGTACAGTGCCTGGGGGGCGCGGCCGAGAAGATCCACCTTGCCTCCTCCCAGGGCTTGGGAGAAGGTGGTGATAATGCCGCCGGTCGTGGCGAGGGCGTAGGAAAAGAGAAATCCTATGGCCACGGAGGACATAAGAAGGGGAAGGAACCAGGCTACTTTGAAAAGATTCACCTTTCTTCCCGCCGCATCGAGAAAAGTAGCCAGAGCTATGGCTACTGGAATCTGGATACCTATGGAGCAGACCATGAGGGTGAGGTTATTTTTAAAGGCAAACCAGAACACCTTGTCATGGATCAGCATTTTCCAGTTCTCCATGCCGATGAATTCCCTGTTTTTCGAAATGCCGTTCCAGTCGAACAGGCTGATACTGAATGTTGATACTATAGGATAGATAATGAAGATGGCCATTATCAGGATAACCGGCGCCAGAAAAACCGTCGCGGCGATGCGAACGCTTCTCTGTCGGCTCTGCACAAGGGATGCGTTTTTTTTCATTTTACTTCCTTCGTCTCACGAAATGAAATTGTCCTTTATTAAATAGGGAGCCCGCGCTATCCTTTCAGACAGGGGACTCCCTTTTTCGAAATCTAGTTTTCTCTCATAGCCTTGTTAAGTTCGGCGTTCGCCTCGGCAGGGGTCTTCGTTAAGCCGAAGATCTCCTGACAGGTGTTTTTATGAGTTTCTCCCACGGCAGGGGGAAGGTACTGGTCGTACCAGAGCTGCACGTTGCTGGCGCTGGAGAAATCCGCCCAGATTTTCTGCATACAATGATCTTCGATGGTATCACCCATGCCCACGATGGAGGGAATCCGTCCCGTAGCCAACTGTTCGTTGTTATAGGTATCGTCATTGTAGAACTGGGTTGCCAGGATAAAGGCGGCATCCAGTTTTTCCTGGTCATCATGGATATTGAAAGAGAAACCGTTACCGATAGAGGTTCCCACGACAATATTCTGCGGCTTATCGCTGCTGGCCAGGTTGGGGAACCGGAAGTAATCCATATTGTTTACGTACCACTCCTCATTATCGTTTCTCATGGAACCGGCCTGCCAGGAACCGTGTAGCATCATGGCCGCTTCTTCCGTGTAGATAAGCTGTCTGTCCTGACCGTCATCCGTATTCAGGCTGTTCACGCCGTCGGGGAAATAGCCCGCTCTGACCCACTCCTGGATTTTTTCGCCCGCATACTGGAAGGCGGGGGATTCGAAGGATCCGGAACCGTCCACGGCTGCGTTGAACTCATCCACACCGCCGAAACGGGTGGCCAGATACATAAAATACATGGATCCGGTCCATTTGTTCTGGTTGGCCAGGGAGAAGGGAATGTACCCCGCATTCTTGAGGGTTTCGCAGGCGGCTTCCAGCTCGGCAATGGTTTGGGGAACGCCTATGCCCAGTTTGCTGAATATGGTCTTGTTATAGAAAACGCCGCTTCCGCCGATTCCACCGAAGGGTACCGCGTAGATATCCCCTTTGTACGAACTCTGTGCGATGGCCGCTTCCAGAAAGGGAACGTCGCAATGCTCATTCATCAGGTCGGTGATCGGTACGGCGAAGCCGGAGTCGATATACTCGTTCATGGGACCGCCGCCCCAGTGGATGTACATGTCGGGACACTGACCGGAACTCATGGAAATAATCAGCTTTTGCTTGTACGTATCGTTCTGGATGTGGGTATTATCCACGGTTACATTCGGATAAGCCGCCATAAAGCGTTCCACCGCGCTCTCCTGGGTGGATTTAGTGGGATCCTCCGTGGCTATATCCCATAGGGTGATTGTCATCTTCTTTGAGCTGACTCCGAACCCGGCATTCTCGGTACTTGAGGCTTCCGCACTAATTGTCGACCCCTTGTCTCCGTCGCTTTTCTTCGAGCATCCCGCTGTGAACGCAAGAACGAGAAGGGCGGACAGCACATAAACAAAAAACTTCCTTACTGCCATTTTTGAATTCTCCTTATCATAGGTTTTGTCTTGTATGACAAGCTACATGATAACAGCTCGTGGGTGATTGAAAATATAATAATTTGTTCATTATATATAAAATTCTTTCTTCCCCGATTCTGAATAGGCCGATTCATTAAAAACAAGAGGCCTAAATATAGTATCACTATAGTACTACATTTTCACTTTTTTACGAGTTCCCGGGGAATTCTATTGACTCTTTCTTTTCTTAGGAGTACCGTATTTTTACATGAAAAACAAATCCGTAATCAACAGCATTATTATTTCTCTCATTCTTCTACTAGGGAGAGATCTTTGCAGAGAACGGTCGCTGTAACAGCGCTACACAGGTAAAGCACCCGTTCTCGTTAGGAGGACGGGTTTTTTTTTACGTGTTCCAAAAGGCATCTGGTGCCGTATGCGTCGTTGGCCAGAGGAATGGTTAGTTTGATTGGATTTGTTAGTTAAGATGAATAAAAACTCCGGCTGGGCCGGGGAAACATAGAAGGAGTATAGAATGGATAAGGTATTGATTTTTGACACGACCCTTAGAGACGGGGAGCAGGCGCTGTCCTCCAGTCTTTCCGTAAAAGAGAAGATTGTCATTGCCCATGCCCTGGCCAAGCTCAATGTGGATATCATTGAAGCGGGCTTTCCTGTCAGTTCCCCCGGAGACCTGGAGAGCGTGAGACAGATTGCCAATTCGGTTAAGGGCCCCATCGTGGCGGGACTCGCCCGGGCTGTGAGAAAAGATATCGACGCCTGTGCGAAAGCCCTGAAGGAGTGTCCCCGCCCCCGGATTCACACCTTCATCGCCACGTCGAACATGCACGTGGAGAGCAAGCTCAAGAAGGGTTACGATGAAGTAATCCAGATGGGTGTGGATGCGGTGAGCTACGCGCGGAACTTCTGCGACGATGTGGAGTTCTCCTGCGAGGACGCGGGACGGACAGACCGGGACATGCTCTGCCGCATCGTGGAAGCCACGATCAATGCGGGTGCGAAAACCATCAACATTCCCGATACGGTGGGCTACACCGTGGGCTACGAGTTCGGCGACATTATCAAGGACATCTTCAACCGGGTTCCCAATATAGATAAAGCGACCATTTCGGTGCACTGCCATAACGACCTGGGCCAGGCGGCGGCCAACTCCCTCATGGCCGTCCTGAACGGGGCCCGTCAGATAGAGTGTACCGTGAACGGCCTGGGCGAACGGGCGGGAAACTGCTCCATGGAAGAGGTTGTCATGGCCATGAGAACACGAAAGGACATTTTCGGCATAGACACGGGCATCGTCTCCGAGGAGATCTCCCATACCAGCCGCCTTGTCAGCAAAATCTGCAATGTTCCGGTCCAGCCCAACAAAGCGATCGTGGGCGCCACCGCTTTCGCCCACTCCTCCGGCATCCATCAGGATGGGGTGCTCAAGAACCGGAGCAACTACGAGATCATGACCCCCGAGTCGGTGGGCCTCTCGGCGAATCAGTTCCACCTGACCAGCCGCTCGGGACGGCATATCATCAAGCACCGTCTGAGCCTGCTCGGCTACGAGGAGGATTCCTACGATCTGGACCAGTTCTACGATAAGTTCCTGGCCCTGGCCGACAAGAAGGGAACCGTTTACGATGACGACCTGGAAGCGATGATGGAGATCGACGGGGACGAGGCGGACCGGTACAAGATGGTCTACCTGAACACCACCTCAGGGACCGGCTCCATCCCCTCGGCCACGGTGAAGATTCACGACAACGCCGCTTCCGATGCGGAACCGATCCAGGAAGCGGCCACCGGAGACGGTCCGGTGGATGCGGCCTGTAAGGCGATCGACCGGGCGGTTGGCTTCTCCATCAAGATGGTGGACTACGCCCTCACCGGACTGACCGGCGGCAAGAACGCCCTGGGCGAGGTGAAGATCATCGCCGAGCACAAGGAACGCCGCTACCACGGGCAGGGCTCCAGCACGGACATAGTGGAAGCCTCCGCCCTGGCTTATATGAACGTAATCAACAAAGTCGCCCGCATGGAGGGCATAGAGAAAATGAAGGAGATGAAAGCATAATGGGCAAAACCTTAGTAGAGAAGATTTTTGAATCCCATCTGGTGGACAACCCCTGCGAGGGCGTTCACGTTCTGAATCTGGATCGGGTATTCTGTCATGAGATCACCACCCCCCCCGCCATTCTGGACCTTAAGAGACGGGACAAGTACCGGGTATTCGATCCGGACAAGATCAAGGCGGTTATCGACCATGTCACCCCCGCCAAGGACAGCCTCACCGCCACCCAGGGGAAGATCCTCCGGGACTGGGCGAAGGATATGGGCATCAAGGATTACTTTGACATCGGACGGAACGGGGTCTGCCACGCCATATTCCCCGAGAAGGGTTTTGTCCGCCCCGGCTTTACGGTCATCATGGGAGACTCCCACACCTGTACCCACGGCGCTTTCGGCGCTTTTGCCGCCGGGGTGGGCACCACGGATCTGGAAGTGGGTATCCTCAAGGGAATCTGCGCTTTCAAATCTCCGGAAACAACGAAAATAACCATTACCGGAACCCCCGCCAAGGGAGTTTACGCCAAGGACGTGATCCTCTCCGTCATCAAGATGATGACCACCAACGGGGTGACCAACCGGGTCGCCGAGTTCCGGGGCGATTTCGTGGACAACCTGGGCATGGACGGACGTCTCACCCTGTGTAACATGGCCGTGGAAATGGGCGCCACCAGCGGCGTCTGCCTCCCCGACATGACCACCGTGGAGTACCTCTGGCCCTTTATCGCCGGGGACTACGCCTCCAAGGAAGAGGCCCTGGCCGACTTCGCCAAATGGCGCAGCGACGACGATGCGGTCTATGCGGACGAGCGGACCATCGACATAAGCAAGCTCGTTCCCCAGGTGACCGACGAATACCGCCCCGATGTGGTCAAGGACATCACCGAAATGGAAGGCAGGGAACTGCATCAGATCTACCTGGGCTCCTGTACCAACGGCCGCCTGGAAGACCTGGCCATCGCCGCGGGCATCCTCAAGGGAAAGAAAGTGGCCGACAACGTGCGCATGATCGTCTCCCCCGCCACTCCCAAGATCTACTCCGACGCCCTGGAAGCGGGATACGTGAAAATCTTCATGGACGCCGGCGCCTGTCTGACCAACCCCACCTGCGGCGCCTGTCTGGGTATGTCCAACGGGGTTCTGGCCGAAGGGGAAGCTGCCGCAGCCACCACGAACAGAAACTTCAACGGCCGCATGGGCAAGGGGGGCATGGTTCACCTGTGCAGCCCCGCCACCGCCGCCGCCTCGGCCATCGAGGGCAAACTGACCGATCCCAGGAGGTACATGTAATGAAAAATTTCGGAGGACAGATCCTCTTTCTGGACAGAAGCGACATCAATACGGATGAAATCATACCCGCCAAGTACCTGACCGAAGTAGAAAGAGTCGCCATGGGCCCCCACCTTCTGGAGGACCTGAAGATGGAAGGATTTACCCACATGAGCCAGCCCATGAAGGACTCCACGGTCATTTTGTCCCGGGACAACTTCGGCTGCGGTTCCAGCCGGGAACACGCCCCCTGGGCCCTGGAAGAGAACGGCTACACCGTGGTCATCGCCCCCAACTTCGCCCGGATTTTCCGGGGGAATATGTATAATAACGGCTGCATGGCCATCGAGCTGAAGGAAGAGGAGATCGATGAGATTTTCGCTCTCTCCTCCGGTCCCGAGACCACCGGTGTCTCCGCCAGCGTGGATGTGGATGCCCAGACAGTGAGCGTGAAGAGCTCCAAGGGAGAGAAAACCTACTCCTTTACCCTCTCCAGCTATGACAAGGATCTGGTCATGGCCGGGGGCTGGCTGGAATATGCGGACGCCAAGTACTGATTGGAACCCCTCTCTTTATCTGAAATACGGTAGGGAGAGGCTCCAGCCCACCGTCGATCTGGCCTCACGGATTGACCTGGAAGCGCCGAATCGGATTATCGATATCGGCTGCGGTCCCGGAAACAGCACCTCTGTTCTGCGGGGACGCTGGCCGGAAGCGGAAATCACCGGACTGGACAACTCCCCCGCCATGATCGAGCGCGCCCGGCAGAGCGGCATTGAAGCGGACTGGATCATTGCCGACGCCTCGACTGCCCAGTTTCCCGGGGAATGGGATCTGATCTTCTCCAACGCGGCCTACCAGTGGATGGCGGGCCAGTCGGAACTGTTCAGCAAACTCAGGTCCAATCTGATGCCGAACGGTATCATGGCGGCTCAGATTCCCCTCTTTCGGGAGATGCCCATGAGCGGTGTCATCAGCGAAGAAGCGATTCAGCCGCGCTGGAATTTCGGCGCCGGTAACGGCCATCTTATGATTCACAGCCGGGAGGAGTACTATGATATCCTCTCCGGGCTTTTCGAGCATGTGGATCTGTGGGTGACCGATTACATCCATGTGATGCCATCCCATGAAGCGATTCTGGAAATGATGAGAAGCACCGCCCTGATGCCCTTTCTGGCTCAGCTTGAGTTTGAAGAGGACAGAAGGGCCTACGAAAAGGAGATCCTGAAGAGAATAGGGCGGGAATATCCCGCCCGGGGGAACGGCAAGGTCCTCTTTCCCTTCAGACGATTATTTTTTATAGCGAAATAAGGATTGTCTACGGACATAACCGGAGGAAGCCAGAGGCGCCTCCCTGAAAGGAGTATACGGATGAGAAAAATAGCAGTGTTAGCAGGAGACGGGATCGGCCCCGAGATCACCGCGGAAGCGGTAAAAGTTCTGGACGCGGTTAAAAAGAAATTCAATCTGGAATGGACCTACGAGGAAGCCTTCGTGGGCGGCGCCGGTATCGACAACAAGGGCAAGGCCCTTCCCGAAGAGACCGTGGAAATCTGTAAGTCCGCCGACGCTATTCTCTTCGGCTCCGTGGGCGGTCCCAAGTGGGAGCATCTTCCCCCGGCGGAACAGCCCGAAAGAGGCGCCCTGCTGCCCCTGAGAAAAATCTTCGGCCTCTTCTGCAACTTCCGTCCCAGCCCCCTGTTTCCCGCCCTGGCCGCCGCCTCTCCCCTCAAAAAGGAGATCGCCGAGAAGGGTTTTGATATCCTGATTGTCCGGGAGCTTACCGGGGGCATCTACTTCGGCGACCCCAAGGGCCGGGAAGGTTCCGGAGCTTCGGAGAAGGCCTTCGACACCATGGTTTACACCCGGGGCGAGATCGAACGGATCGCCCGGATCGCCTTTGAAGCGGCTCAGAAGAGAGGAAAAAAGGTCACCAGCGTAGACAAGGCCAACGTGCTCACCACCATGGTTCTGTGGCGGGAAGTGGTTACAGAAGTAGCTAAAGATTATCCCGATGTGGAACTGAAGCATATCTACGTGGACAACGCCACCATGCAGGTGGTTAAGGATCCGGCTCAGTTCGACGTTATGCTCTGCGGCAACATGTTCGGTGATATCGTATCCGACGAGTGTGCCATGCTCACCGGATCCATGGGAATGCTCGCCTCGGCCAGTCTGAATGAGACCAACTTCGGCCTCTACGAACCCGCCGGCGGCTCCGCCCCCGATATCGCCGGTCAGGGCATCGCCAACCCGGTGGCAGCCATCCTGTCTGCCGCCATGATGCTGCGCCACACCTTCAACGAGCAGGAAGCGGCCCTGGCCATAGAAAAAGCCGTGGAGAAAACCCTGGATGACGGGATATTCACCGGTGATATATCCTTCGGCGGAGCATCCGTATCCACCAGCGAAATGGGAGACGCCGTGGCAGAGAGGGTGCTGAATGGATAAGGAGAAAGTCTTTCTATACGATACGACCCTCAGAGACGGCAGCCAGTCCCGGAGCATCAACTTCTCCCTTGAGGACAAACTCAACATCCTGAAAAAGCTTGATGAATCCGGTTTCGACTACGTGGAAGGGGGGTGGCCCAATCCCACCCACGAACTGGACCGGCGCTTCTTTGAGGAAGCGGCGAAAATGAAATTGAAGAGCGTCCGACTGGCAGCCTTCGGTTCTACCCGTCGACCTGGAATAGCCGCGGCAGAGGATGCCCAGCTGCAGGCTCTGATCGATGCGAAATCACCGGTCATCACCATTTTCGGCAAGACCTGGGATCTTCACGCCACTAAAGTGATCAGAACCACCCTGGAAGAGAATCTGGCTATGATCGAGGATTCGGTCCGACATCTTGCTGATAATGTTGAAGAGGTCATCTACGATGCGGAGCACTTCTACGACGGCTGGAAGAACAACCGGGATTATGCTCTAAAGACTCTGGATGCGGCCGTTAAGGGAGGAGCCCGGTGGCTCGTCCTCTGTGATACCAATGGGGGGACCCTGCCCGACGAGTGCGCTTCCATCACCGCCGAAGTGGCTCAGAAGTTTGACGTGGGCCTGGGAATCCATACCCATAACGATGCGGGCTGTGCGGTGGCGAACTCGCTGCTGGCCGTAAAAGCAGGGGCCCGCCATGTGCAGGGAACGATAAACGGCTTCGGCGAACGGTGCGGCAACGTGGACCTGATATCCGTCATTCCCGGGCTGGAACTCAAGTACGGCTTCGCCACCCTGGGGGATGAGAAAATTGCCGGCTTGACCAGCCTCTCCCGCTATGTGGACGAGGTGGCGAACCAGCACTCCGATCCCCGAAAACCCTATGTGGGAGCCTACGCCTTCGCCCATAAGGGAGGCGCCCATATCGACGGAGTTCTCAAGGTCGCTGAAAGTTTCGAGCATCTGCCTCCCGAATCGGTGGGAAACGAGCGCAGTTTCGTTATTTCCGATCAGTCCGGAGCCAGCACTCTGGTTTCCAAGATTCAGAAGTACATCCCCGATGTGGATAAGAAAAATCCCCTGGTCAAGGATCTCCTGGTCCGGGTAAAGGACATGGAAGCCGAGGGTTACCAGTTCGAATCGGCGGAGGGATCCTTCCGGCTGCTGGTGGAAAAAGCCTTTGGCCGATATGCGGAGCCCTTCACCTGCGAAGGTTTCCGGGTATTTGAGGAGCAGTCGGCGGTACGCACCAAGGAGCTGTCCGCCGAAGCGACGATAAAGGTGATATGCAAGGGAGAGGAATTCCATACCGCCGCCGAGGGAGACGGCCCGGTCAACGCCATGGACAATGCGATCCGCAAGGCTCTGACCAATTTTTACCCTCAGCTGGCGAGTATGGGTCTTATCGATTACAAGGTACTCGTCATCAACGGGGCAGACGGCACATCCGCCAAGGTCCGGGTTCTCATAGAGTCGGCCGACGACGATGAATCATGGGGCACTGTGGGTGTTTCCACCAACATCATAGAAGCTTCCTGGATCGCCCTGATCGACGCGCTGAACTATAAACTGCTCAAAGACGGCCTTGTTTAGGGAAAAAAGAATTAGGAATTAAGAACGGGGGGGACGGGTCCACCAGCCCCGGATCCCCTCTTTCCCTACCGGCCCAATCAAATTTCAAAACAGCTTATATATATCTCAAACTGCGGGAGGCTCTTTATGAGCGAGGACTATGCGAGTAAATCGTCAATTGAAGAAATCCGTGAACGTTTTGACGGGGATGTGGAACGTTTTTCCCATCTGGATACGGGACAGGTATCGATCTCCGATGCGGCTCTGATGATGGAACTGATTACACTGGCCGCCTGCCGTACCGTACCGGAAGCAAAACGGATTCTGGATATCGGCTGCGGGGCCGGCAATAATACGCTCAAGATTCTTTCGTTTATGCCTGATCGGGACTGCGAACTTTTGGATCTGAGCGGGAATATGCTGGCCCGGGCCAAAGAGAGAGTCCGAGGGGCCACAAAAGGAATGATCCGTACCCATCAGGGAGATTTCCGGACGGTCCCCCTGAAGGAGAGCGGCTATGACATCATTCTCGCAGCGGCCGTTTTGCACCATCTCCGAAATGATAAGGATTGGGAAAACGCCTTTGAAAAGCTCTTCCGAATCACCGCGCCCGGGGGCAGTGTCTGGATAAGCGACCTGATATCCCACGAATCACCGGAAGTCCGGGCGCTCATGTACAAGAGGCATGGAGATTTCCTCGAGAGCATCGGTGGTAGTGAATACAGGGAGAAGGTCTTTTCCTGGATAGAGAAGGAAGACTCCCCCCGTCCTCTGACCTATCAGACGGAATTGTTGAGAAGGGCGGGGTTTTCCCAGGTTGAAATTCTTCATAAAAACGGAAATTTTGCGGCTTTTGGCGCGGTGAAAGGGTGTAAGGGAAAATGAGCGAACACACGGATAGGATCAAGTCGCATTTTGAGGAGGAAGCGGCCCGGTACGATGAGATTATAATCCGGCTGATACCCTATTACGATCAGATGGTGGAAGCGGTGGCCTCTTCCCTGCCCTTCGAACGGGAGCGGGATATTCATATTCTGGATCTGGGCTGTGGCACGGGGACACTTTCCGCCGCCGTGGGGAATCGTTTTCCCCGGGCTCGATTCACTCTTGTCGATTTATCGGAGAATATGATAGGGCTGGCCGTAAAGAAATTGGGCGGCAATAGGGTAGACTCCGGGATTACCGGGGATTTTCTCCGCTTCGAGTTTCCTGACTGCTACGACGGGGTAATTTCCTCTCTGGCCCTTCACCATCTGGAAACGGACAGGGTAAAGGCGGATTTTTTCAATAGGATTTATAACTCCCTAAAGCGGGGGGGAGTTTTCCTGAACGCCGATGTGGTTCTGGCATCGGAGGAGAATCTCCAGCAGAGCTATATGAAGAAGTGGAGGAATTACATGGGCCGCAGTGTTCCGGAAAGGGAAATAGAAGAGGTATGGCTCACCAAATACCGTCAGGAAGATCGGCCCGCCCCCCTGACCGATCAGATGACCTGGCTGGAACGGGCTGGGTTTACAAAAAGGGAAATTATCTGGAAATACTATAATTTTGCCGTTTATGGAGGATTTTGCTCATAAAAAGAGTATGATTGTTATGGGTGGATAGAATTGGGGAGGACGCCATGCATTTATTTATCGCCGGAGCGACAGGGGCGACGGGTAAACTGTTAACAGAGGAACTGCTCAAAAGGGGTCATTCCGTTACGGCGGTCGTTCGCTCAGCGGAGAAACTGTCTTATCTTGCCGGCTATGGTGATCAGCTCCATCTTATTGAAAGGGAAATCCTCTCCCTTGAGACATCCGAACTGGCAGAGATTCTCGCCTCCTGTGACGGGGCAGCCTCCTGCCTGGGACACAATTTGACCCTGAAAGGTCTCTTCGGACCTCCCCGGCGGCTGGTTACGGACACGGCTGGACTTATTTTATCCGCCTGCCGAGGCCGAGGCAGCGGCAGGAAGAAAACTCTGAAATTCGTTCTGATGAACACCACGGGAAACAGAAACCGCCGGGAAGTGGAAGAGGTCTACCGTATTTTCGATCGGCTGGTCCTTGGATTTTTCACCCGCCTGCTGCCGCCCCAGGCGGATAACGAGGAGGCGGCCCGGCTTCTGCAACAGAGCATCAGCGCCGACGATCGGGACCTTGCCTGGTGCGCGGTCAGACCCGATGCCCTGATAGATGAGCCGGAGCCCTCCCCCCGGGAGATTCATATCTCTCCCGTGAGGAGTCCCGTATTCAATGCGGGGAAGACCAGCCGCATCAATGTGGCCTGCTTTATGGCTGACCTTCTGGATGACGACCGTCTATGGGAAAAGTGGGCCGGCAAAATGCCGGTGATCTACAACGTCCCCGCTACCGGTCAAGAATAACCGGCATACCGGTACGGGCACTTTCATAAAGGCTGTCCAGGATCTTCATGACAATCAAACCCTCTTCTCCCGTGGCGATATGGGGGGTATCGTTCAAAATGGCATCGGCGAAGTGGGCCATGGCCGAAGAAGCCTTCGCCTCCGTTCCGCTCAGGTGCATGTCGAACTGATTACCCTCCCGGGTCAGGTAGATCTCCGCATCGAAGTCATAGCCCCCGTTTAAATTCTTTTGGACGAAGCCGGCTTTCGTTCCCCACATCTGGGTCCGCATATCCTCGGCTTCTTTGATATGGCCCGCCCAGGAGGCTTCCACGCTCAAAGAGGAGCCGTTTTTGAATTTGATCATTCCCGCGGCCAGATCCTCCACGGTGAACTCCTTGCCCTCCCGGTCCGCCGCTTCCCGGGCCAGATAATCGTAGGCGCTTCCCATGACCACCGCCGGTTCGGGGTAGTTCATAAGCCACAGGGCCAGGTCCAGCCGATGGACGCCCAGATCGATGAGGGGACCTCCCCCGGCCAGATCCTTATTGCCGAACCAGCCCCCGAAGCCGGGCATGCCCCAGCGGCGGTGCCAGAGGGTCCTACCGTAATACAACTCCCCGAAGGTTCCCCGGTCCACCTCGCGGCGGAGCATCTGCGATTGGGCATGAAAGCGGTAGGAGAAGTTTACCATAAGCCTCTTCCCGGCTTTCTTTGCCGCCTCGGTCATGATCTTCCCCTCGGCCGCGTTCATGGCCAGGGGCTTCTCGCACAGCAC